>JAUSDK010000075.1 GCA_030650875.1 Polaromonas sp. | reverse complement strand
AGCAGGGATTTGGCCATGGGGTGGGTTGTTGGCAGCATGCCGCCCCAGGAACAAGCGCCTATGCCCCGTTCAACCAATAGTTCAACAAAGTATTCAATCAATCGTACAACACGAAGTTTAATAATTTGGCCACCGAAATTTAATTTTCGGGGATGAACAACAAGCTCGAATTTGCCCAGCGGCTGCAAGCTGCCATGGTCGCTGCCGGTCTGGAGCCCCGCCCGGGCGTGCTCCTGAACCAGTTCAACGCCAATTACTGGGGCCGCTCGGTGACCTTTCAGGCCGTTTCGCGCTGGCTCAGGGGGGAAGCCATCCCACAGGAGGACAAGCTCCAGGTGCTGGCGGGCATTCTCAAGATTGAACCCGAGGTGCTGCGTTTTGGCGATGCGGTGCGCCAATCCGTGCAGCAGCATCGCAAACGCTGGGACGAAGGTGTCGGTTATCTGGAGCGCGAAACCTTCGACGCATTCCTCAAGCTGCCAGCCCCGCAACGCAAGCTCATCCGCGAAGTGATCCTGACCTTCGCCAAGGTCCACGCCGACACCGAGGCTCAGCCTAAAAAGCCTTAGGCCTGCACCCGATAAACGCTACAAAATAAATAGCTACTTGCGCCCGACCGGTAAGCGCTAGATCCCTATTTGACCCCCTATTCAGGCGCCAGTACCGCCATCGTGATGCGCGACACGCAGCTCAGCTGGCCCGCTTCATTGCGCAGCTCGATCTGCCAGACCTGGGTGCTGCGGCCGATGTGCACCGGGCGGGTGATGCCGGTGACCCAGCCTTGGGTCACGCCCTTGAGGTGGTTGGCGTTGATGTCCAGCCCCACCGTGCGGTGGCCTGCGGGGGCGGCATAGGCGGCGCCGCACGAGCCCAGCGTTTCGGCCAGCACCACGGACACGCCGCCGTGCAGCAGGCCGTAGGGCTGGATCGTGCGGTGGTCCACCGGCACGCGGGCGCGAATGAAGTCGTCGCCGACTTCCAGAAACTCGATGCCCAGGTGGCTGACTGCCGTGCCGGCGCTGGACGCGGTGAGCAATTCGACGGAGATGGGTTGCTTCCAGATGCGCATGACGGGTCCATGAAGGTAAATGGCCTTCACTATAAGGTCAAGGCGGCGGCCTACAGGCGGGGGGTGCCTTGTCGTTCCCGCGTCTGGCCCCGGCGGCTTGACCATAGGGCATGGCAACGAATCCAGAGGTTTTATGACGCGCGCCCGCAAATGGCTCCTTGGCGCGGGTGCGCTGGCGCTGCTTGGCGTGTTGCTGGCCAGCGTCATTCCGTCCAGCGAGGAACTGACGCAGCGCGCGTCCATGCGGATGGAGGCTGCGCTTGGCGTACCGGTCAGTGTTGGCGCGCTGCAGTGGCGCTTGTTGCCGTCGCCCAGGGTGGTGATTCAAGACGTCGCGACCCGGCAGGCCCAGCCCGTCGAGGTGAAACAAATCACGCTTTACCCCCATACGGCGGCGCTGTGGAAACTTCGCTTCCAGGTAGACCGTGCAGAGGTCGAAGGGGCCGTGCTGCCGCAGCTTGCATTGGTGCAGCTGGGGCGCCGCCCGCCTGATGCAGCGCCAGGCCAACCGGACATGGCGGGCACAGGGGATCTGCCCCTGGCGCAGCTCGACTTTCAGGATGTCACCTGGATTTCGCGCCGCGGCAACCGTGTGGTGTTCGACGGGCAGGTGCAATTTGATGCGGGCTGGAAACCGCGCACCCTGCAGGTACGGCGACCTGGCGTCACGCCGGCCGCCGACCTGACGCTGACGCGCCAGGGGCAAGAGGACCGCTGGCAAGCGCGCACCCGCCTGGGCGGCGGCACCGCCGACGGCGAGCTGCAATTGCACACCGCAGACCAGGGCGAGATGCGATTGACCGGGCAGCTCAAGCCACGCGATATCGACGCGGTCAGCGCGATGCAGGCCTTCAACCACCGCTCCATCGTGGCGGGCAAGGCCTCGGGCGACACCACGCTGTCGGCCCGCGGCGTCAACGCGGCTGAACTGGCCCAGTCGCTGCACACCACCACGCACTTCACCATGGCCCGCGCCAAGCTGCTGCGGTTTGATGTGAACAAGGCCGTTCGCAGTGCCGGCAAGGAGCATGCAGGGGAAACACCGCTCAATTCAGCCACGGGACAGCTGGACACGCACAACACGCCAAACGGCATGGCGGCGGACTTCACCCGGCTCAAGGCCAGCTCGGGCGTTCTGAGCGTGTCGGGCAAGGCGCGGGTGGTCAACTGGCAGATCGACGGTGAATTCAGCGTCGATCTGGTGGACGGGTGGGTGGGCGTGCCGCTGAAGGTCAGCGGTCCGCTGGAACATGTCCAGGTGTCGGTGCCTGCCGGAGCGGTGGCGGGCGCTGCGCTGGGCACGGCCGTGCTGCCCGGCATCGGCACGGCGATTGGCGCCCGCCTGGGCGCAGCGATCGGCCGGATTTTTGGATCGGAGCCCGCAGACCAGAAAAGTCCTGCACCCGCCCGCAAGTTGCCCTGACCCGACGCTGCTGACTTTGCTTGCTGGCTGGAAATCCGATCAGCGGGCAAGTTCCGCGGGCGAGGTGTTTTTTTCGTGATTCTGCTAAGCTTGCCACTTTTGAACCGCTCAAACTGAACGCCTGACCATGTCCCAAAAACCCTCCGCCTCCTCTGTGCCCACCTCTCTTGAGCGGGCGCTTGACCAAAACGAGACCGTCAGGGATGCGGTGGAGAATTCGGCCGACGAGTTGCTGGTGATCAACACCGTGCTCAAGCAAAAAATCCCTGACCATGCCCAGACCGACGATTTGGCCCAGGCGCTGCAAAAAGGCGATGAGCTGGAGGACCGGATTCAGGCGTCGGCCGAGAGCCTGGCCAAGGTCAACGAGGCGCTGACACTTGAAATTGCCGAGCGTGCCCGGCTGGAGGGCGAGCTGGCAGCGGCCAAGGCCGCGCTGGGCCAGTCCAGCGCCAGCGATGGCGATGCCGGCCCCGCCGGTTAATTGCCCGGTCAGGCGTCCGGCCTGACAGGCGCCGCGCTACTTGCCGCGCCGTAGCAGCGCATACAGCAAGATCGCGCCGAAGGTGGCGGTGCCGATGCCGCCCAGCGCGAACTGGCCAAACTTCAGCGTGAAGTCGCCGGTGCCCAGCACCAGCGTGATGGCCGCCACCAGCAGGTTTTTGTTGTCTGAAAAGTCCACCTTGTTGTCGACCCAGATCTTGGCGCCGGCCACCGCGATCAGGCCGAACACCACAATGCTGACGCCGCCCATCACCGGCAGTGGAATCGCCTGGATCAGCGCGCCGAACTTGGGGCTGAAGCCCAGCACCACGGCCATCAGGCCAGCCACTACAAACACGGCGGTTGAATAGATTTTGGTCGCAGCCATCACGCCAATGTTTTCGGCGTAAGTGGTCACGCCGGTGCCGCCGGCGCTGCCCGACACCATGGTGGCGATCCCGTCGCCGATGAAGGCGCGGCCCATGTAGACGTCAAGGTTCTTTCCGGTCATGGCCGTCACGGCCTTGATGTGGCCCAGGTTTTCGGCCATCAGGATGATGGACACCGGCGCGATCAGCAGCATGGCGTTGGCGTTGAACACCGGCGCCGCAAAGCCGGGCAGGCCCAGCCAGGCGGCGTTGGCAATGCCTGACAAGTCCACCGGCTTGCCCAGGCCCAGCCCGTTGGTCAGCACGGCATAGAGTAGGGTCGCGACGATCAGGCCGACCAGGATCAGCAGGCGCTGCAGCATGCCGCGCGTCATCACGGCCACCAGCGCCACGCTGACGAAGGTGAGCGCTTGCATCCATGAGTCAAAGTTGCTGGCCGCCATGTTCTTGACGGGAATGCTGGCCAGGTTCAGGCCGATCACCGCCACCACCGCGCCGGTGACCACGGGCGGCATCAGCCGCTCGATCCAGCCCGTGCCCACGGCCTGCACCAGCACGCCCATCAGCGTGTAGGCCAGGCCGCAGGCGATGATGCCGCCCAGCGCCACGCCGATGTTGGCGTTAGGCCCCGGGCCTGCGTAGCCGCTGGCGGCAATCACCACGCCAATGAAGGCAAAGCTGGACCCCAGGTAGCTCGGCACCTTGCCGCCGGTGACGATGAAAAAGATCAGCGTGCCAATGCCGCTCATCAGGATGGCGATGTTCGGGTCAAACCCCATCAGCAGCGGTGCCAGCACGGTGGCGCCAAACATGGCGATCACATGCTGCACGCCCATCACGGTGGTGAGCGGCCAGGACAGCCGTTCGTCCGGTCCGATCACGCCGCCTTGTTGCAGTACCGCGTTGCTTTTTTTGGTCCAGTCGAACATGCCCATTGGTTTTTCCTTGTTGTCAGTGCGGTCATATTAAGCGCTAAGCGGCGGCGGCCGGCGGTTCACCAGCACAATGCCGGCCGCCACGGTGGCCAGCGCGGCCAGCAGGCCGGGGGTGACGCGTTCGCCCAGCCACAGCGCGCCGAACAGCAGCGCAAACAGCGGCGTGAAAAACACAAACACCGAAATCTGGGTGGCCGGGTAGCGCCCCAGCATCCACATCCAGGCCAGGTAGCTGGCAAAAGCGCCCACCACGGTCTGCAGCAGCAGCGAGCTGACGGCAAACGCGCTGAAGTGCCAGACCCAGACTTCACCCAGACCCAAAGACAGCATCGGCAAGGCCAGCGCGCTGACGGCCAGCTGGTAAAACAGCAGCTTTTCAGCCGACACCCGGCTCAGCCCGGAGGCGCGGATCACCACCGTGGTCAGGCCCCACAGCAGCCCGGCCAGCAGGCCCATCAGGTCGCCGCGCACCGTGGCGGCGTTGCCTGACATCCCTTCGCGCAAGGCGAACACCACCGCGACAAACGCGGCCAGCAGCCCGAGCCACTGCAGGCCGCGCAGCTTTTCGGACTTGACCCACAGCGGCACCAGCAGCGCGACCCAGAACGGCGAGGTGTATAAAAAAACCGTCAGGCGCGACGCCGTGGTGTGCTGCAGCCCGCTGTAAATCAGGGCAAATTCGCCGGCAAACAGCGCGCCCGCCAGCAAGCCCGCCTGCAGCGAGCCGTCGCGGCCAAACAGCGCAATGCCGCGCCAGCGGCACCAGAGCCACAGCAAGGCGGTTGCGCCGACCAGCCGCAGCGAGGCCTGGAACATGGGCGGCATTTCGCCCATGGTGGCCTTGATCAGCACCTGCTGAAAGCCCCAGAACAGGCAGCAGCCCAGCAGCAAGGAAATGGCCAGGGTGTCGAGGTGGGCTTTGCGCGCAATGGGGGCGCGCGCGGTCACAGCGGGTGTTCGGTGTAGAACTTGCCGCCGTGAAACAGCAGCGGTGCAGCGCCCTGGCGGTGGCTGCAGCGCTCGACCTCGCCGACAAAAATCACGTGGTCGCCTTCCTCGTAGCGGCTGCGGTTGAAGCATTCAAAGGTGGCGGCCGCGCCGGCCAGCAGCGGTGAGCCGCTGACGCCTTCGGTGAACTGCACGCCCGCCCAGCGGTCTTCGCGCTTGCTGGCAAAGCGCATGGCCAGCTCCTTCTGGTCGGCCGCCAGAATGTTGATGGCGTAGTGCGAGCCCTTGCTCAGCGCCGCCATGGAGCCGGCCGCCTGCGACAGGCTCCAGAGCACCAGCGGGGGACTGAGCGACACCGAATTGAAGGAGTTGGCGGTCAACCCCACCAGCTCGCCGGCTGGCGTGCGTGCCGTGACGATCGTGACGCCGGTGGCGAACATGGCCAGTGAGGCGCGAAATTCCAGCTGGGAAAAGCTGGGGCTGCTGGCTTTTTGAAGGGGGGCTCGGGACGGCATAGCCTGCTAATTTAACTCAAGCCCTCAGGATGCGCCCGCCGCGGGACTTGCAGCTTCTGGCACTGAGGGCCTGCGCGCGTCTGAACAAATGGCCAGAGGCCTGGCTAAACTTGCGCGCAGGTTGTTTAGCCACTCCAGAATCGTTGTGTTTGCGCGGGTCCTGCTCGCCGGGGCTGGCGCAGGTGATTGTCAGCATTCATGCGTCCTATGGTGTGCGCGACTTGGACGGGCCCTCAGTGCCCCTGTCCAGCCTGGGACGGCTGTACCTGGACCAGGCCGGCATGTCCCCGGGCCGCCCAGACGCCTAGAAAGTCGCCGGCGTATTCACCCAAAAAATTCTTGCCGCGACCTTGCCGACATTGCGATACCCATGAGGCGTCTGGCTGGAAAAGTAAAACGCATCCCCGGCCTGGACCAGGTGAGACTCACTGCCCAGCACCAGCTCAAGGCTGCCCTCCAGAACAAAGCCAACTTCTTCCCCGACATGCTCTATCAAGCCATCGCTCGCCTCGCCTGGCGGAACGATGTGAATATTGGCCTGTAGCAGGCCACCCCGCTTGGGAAGCGTTATGCGCTCCAGGGAAATCCCCCCGGCCTTGATCACCGGGCGCTCGCCATTGAGCAGGACGGGGCCCTCTCGGGGCGCTTCTTCGGTCGTCAACGTGGCGATGTTGGTGTCCAGCGTGACCGCAATTCGATGCAGCATGGCCAGTGAAGGAGAGGCCTGTCCGGCTTCTATTTTTGAGATCAGACTTTCTGAACATTGCGACTTCTGCGCCACCTGCGTCATGGTCAGACCCGCCACCAAGCGAGCATGCTTCAGCCGCACGCCCAGCATGGAGGGGGGTTTGACGGCTGCGTCCTCCGGCTTTGGCGCTGCAACGAGATTTGATTTCATCAGCACCTCCATTTGTTTGCTTGAACAGTCAGGCGTTGGCCAGCGATGTCACGGCATAAGCGAGCGCCTGAGCACCCAAAAACAACTCCTCAGGTGCGGTTTCCTCGGCGGCATTGTGACTGACTCCCCCCTTGCTCGGAACAAAAATCATCGCTGTCGGGCAATGCTCCGCGAGATACATGGCGTCATGAAAAGCACCGGACGTCATCCGAAGCGGCGCAGCCAGCGACGCACGGCTAGAAGCGCGCGTGCAGGCCCGTTCCATCAGCGCCAGCATCGCGTCAGGGAAATGCGTCGGGGGACGGGAAAACATGGATTCGAATTCGATCTGCCCAGCCCAGCCATAGGCTTGGGTGATCCTGTTCAACGCCGCCTCGAACTGAACCAGAACCTGCTCATCAACACAGCGCACATCGACGCTGAACTCCACGGCACCGGGAATCGTGTTGATGGAGTTCGGGCTCACCTGCCACCGGCCCAGCGTCAGCCGCAATGGTTCCCCGGCCTCCACCGCCTGATAGGCATACAGCTGCTGCGCCAGTCCGACGGCAGCGGCCATGGCATCGACGCGCTCGCCCATGGGCATGGTGCCCGCATGGCCGGCCGTGCCCGTCACCTGGATGCGATACCAGCGCACGCTCTGGATGCCTGTGACGACGCCCAGCGGCACAACGGCGCGCTCCAGCACAGGGCCTTGCTCGATATGCAGCTCCACGCAAGCGGACATCGGCTCAGCCATTGGCCGACGGGGAACATCCGGTACCGCCGCCAGCGCCAGGTCCAATGCGTCCCCAAAACGCACCCCCTTGGCATCGACAGATTTTCGATAGGCGGACAGGCAACTCGGGTCGACAAAGGCGCTGGAGCCCATGGCGCCCGGGCCAAAGCGGCACCCTTCTTCGTTGGTCCACGCAACAACCTCGACCGGTCGCAGGGTCTCGATACCCGCATCATTCAACGCCGCAATCACCTCCAGGCCTGCCAGCACGCCGTAGGCCCCGTCCAGCTTACCCCCTATCGGTTGGGTATCGGCATGGCTTCCGGTCAGTACAGGCGGCAAATCGGAGGTTCCCGGACGACGGAAAAACAGATTGGCGCAGTCATCGATCGTGACCGAGCACCCGCGCGAACGGGCCAGATCGATCA
>JAUSDK010000070.1 GCA_030650875.1 Polaromonas sp. | reverse complement strand
GGATGGCGTTCCGGTCTGTGAGATCGGTCAGCGAACCGGCCACCCGCAGCGCTGTTCCGTCGGATGTGCGCATGGTATTTCCACGGGCTCTGAACCAGCGATACTCACCGCTGCGACAGAGCAGCCGATACGTCACGTCGTAGGGCGTTTGGCCCGAGCAATCATTGATGTGAGCATTGAAGGCAGCCAGCGTCGGTGCGGAGTCCTCTGGGTGAAGCCGGGATGCCCAACTGCCGAGCACGTTTGGAAAGTCCTCCTCGTCGCGAAAGCCGAGTAAGTGCCGAAACTGATCGGACCACCAGAAAGGATTGTCCGCGTCCGTCTGATTGGACTGATTGGTCTCCATGTCCCACAACCCGTCGCTCGTTGCCTGGCGTATCAAATCGAACCGCGTTTTGAGCCGCTCGTTCTCCTCACGGATTGCTGCCAATTCCTCTTCTGCCTGTGCTCTTCCCTGAAGGGCGAGAGTCAGTTCCTGTTGAATCTTCGCTGCGTGCGATTCCGTACGTTTCTTGAGCAATCTAAAAACCACGCTAGTTCTTCGTTCGTTATGGACTCTGGTCAATCCAGGGGACTATCCTCCATATTATTGAACTAAAGTCTAGCGCGGTTCTGACCTGCAATGGACGGATCAGTTATGGAGACGATGGCCCGCATCTCGGCATACGCTGCGCGCAGCTCCCAGTGCGTCAGCGCATTGCAGATCAAACCTACGCCCGAAAGAGCGGAGGTGGACGTAACCAGTGCTTGATGCCATCATGGTCGATCGAGCCAGCCCACCTATCAGGCGACACAAACATTTGTGCGCTGACGCGGGCTATACCGGAGCGCCCGCGTTGAAAGTCATCGAGGCGCATGGCTACATCCCTCACGTCAAAGGCAGAGGGCAAGAAGCCAATGAACTCAAGCGCACCCCCGAGAAGAAGGCACGACGCTGGGTTGTCGAAGTGGCGCACAGTTGGTTTAACCGGTTTCGCAAACTGCTGGTGAGGTACGAAAAGCTCGATCGCAGCTTTCTTGCGCTCAACCACTTGGCGGCATCGATCATTGCACTCCGAAAGATCAAGTTGAATGTAAACATTATTTACGGATAAGTTCTTAAAAGTGAAGCAAACAACCCGATGTTTACCTAAAACTGGCTGCGGCGTGAATCAACAAGTCGTGAAATTTTTTGAGCGTCAAGCTCTGCAGTTGGCTGCTGTGGTACGCCAGCATGACCGGGCTTGATGGCAAGGCGGGCCTGGTCCGCACGAGTCGTAGTCCCATCTTGCTGTATCGCCTGGCAATGGACTCCGGCGCTATCGAAAAAAAGCGCGTGCCGGCCACAAGGGCGAGATTGGCTTCAAATGAGCGAACTTCCATGATGGGCTTGATCGGTGCCAGATCGTGTTCCCTCAAGAAGTTGTCAAACGCCTGGCGCGATGTCGTCTTTGTATCCGGGAGAACCCAATCCCGGGTCGAGACTTCCCGCAAAGACACTGTCTTTTCCCCCAGCCCTGCGTTTTCGGTGGCGCAGATGATGACGATCTTGTCGTCGTACAGTCGCTCTATGCAGATATGGGGCTCGGTACCTGGTGAACTGGATGCGCTGCGAAAGATCGCGAAGTCAAGCTTGCCCTGGCGCAGTCCTTCCATCAGTTGGGCCGAGTTGCCTTCCACCACATTCAGTTCAAAGGACCGGGAAGCTGGCGCTGTCATCCTGCCGGATTTTTCGGCCTCCTGGCCGGCCGGGTAAACCAGATTTAAAAGCCGGGGCATGAAGGTGTACATGGCCCGCGGTATGCAGCCCAGCCGGACAGTGGGCCGGGTGTCGGACATGATGCTGCCAAGTTCGTCCAGGCCGCGCATCACGAAGCGTGCCTGCGCCAGCACCATTTGCCCGTCTGCCGTGGGCGTACAGCCGTGGCTGGACCGGTCAAACAGACGTGCTCCCAGCAGTTGCTCGGCCTCTGACAGCAGACGCGACAGCGCAGGTTGCGGCATGCCGATGTCGCGCGCGGCGGCATGTACGGACAGGCTTTCACCCACCGCAACCAACGCTGCGATGTGGCGCCGCTGCAAGGTTTTGCTTTTGGCGGTCGTGCGACTGGTTGCAGCGGGCATGGAGGCTCCAGGGATGGTTGTGAAAAGGGATGCAAAAACATGCATCCTCCAATGGCCTAATCATATTGTTTACGGAATTGTTCTGCGCTGTTAGATTTCGTCACCTGATCAACTCCACTTCTGAAGCCTTATGACCAGCATCACCATCAAACCGCTGTCTCCCGCCTTGGGCGCCGAGATTTCAAACGTTGATCTGCATGCGCCGATCAGTCCGGCCACGCTGGCCGAAATCAAGCAGGCATGGGATGCGCATCTGGTGCTGCGTTTTCGGGGGCAAATGCTGTCAGACCAAAATTTGCTGGATATGAGCCGCCTGTTTGGCGAACTTGATCCGCCCGGCCCGAACCCGTATGGCAAACCGTTTCTGGAGGACTTTCCCGAGATCAACGTCATCTCCAACGTAAAGGTTGGGGGTGCGCCAATCGGCAACCTCGGCGATGGCGAGGCGGTGTGGCATTGCGACATGACGTATGTTGAGAGTCCGCCACGTGCCGCCCTGCTGCACGCGCTGGAGATTCCGCCCAGTGGTGGCGACACCTTCTGGTCGAACATGTACCTGGCCTATGAAACGCTGCCTGACGAGATGAAAGCGAAGATTGCAGGGCGTCGTGCCATTCATGACGCGACCTACAACAGCGCAGGCATGATGCGAAAGGGCATGAATCCAGTGACCGATCCGCGCCAGGCCCCTGGTGCCCATCAGCCACTGGTCATCAGTCACCCGGACACCGGGCGTGCGGCGCTGTACCTTGGCCGTCGCCGCAACAGTTACATCCTCGGGATGGCGTTGGCCGAGAGCGAGGCCTTGCTCGACGCCTTATGGGCGCATGCGACTCAGCCGCAATTCTCGTTTCGGCAAGAGTGGCGCCTCCACGATCTGATCCTGTGGGACAACCGCTGCACCTTGCACCGCCGGGACTCGTTCGATCCGGAAACGCGCAGGGTCATGCACCGGACCCAGATCAAGGGTCTGGCGCTGACTGCGTTTGCCGGGTGAGACCAGCATGGATGGACTTCACCTTCCTATCTCCCGCGTCGAAGTGTTCGGCGTTGCCATCCCTCTTGTGGGCCCCGGCTTTAAAAATGCCTACCTCAACAAGACTGCACAAAAGAGCGCGCTGGTCAGGCTGACGGCCAAAGACGGTTCGGTCGGACTGGGCAATATTGACCCTTCCCCCGGGTATTCGGTCGAAACCATTGAGCAGTCCTTGACGGCGCTGCGCGAGAAACTGGCCCCGCTGGTGCATGGTAGCGATGCGGGAAATCCGCATCAATTGGTCGCGCGCATGGACGCCATCTTGCCGGGCTATCTGGACGCCAAGGCGGCCATTGAAATGGCCTGTGTGGATTTGCTGGCGCGGCGGCTGGGTATTCCGGTGTACCAGTATCTGGGCGGTGCCATGGTCTCCAGCGTCCGGTTCAATGCCTGGGTCGGCATTCTCGGTCCCGACGAAGCAGCAGCCGAGGCGCGCAAGTGGTTCGACCGCGGTTTTCGGTCCGCCAAGGTCAAGGTGGGCGGCGGCATCAAGGCCGACCGCGACCGCATCCTGGCGATTCGCGAGGCGGTGGGCCCGACCATGGCGCTCAGGGCAGATGCCAACGCGGGCTACAGCGTGGCCGATGCGATTGCCCTCGGTCATCTGCTGGAACCCCTGGACATGCAACTGCTTGAGCAGCCCGTGGCCGACCATGACCTGGCCGGCATGGCCAAAGTCAGGCAGGCCATTGGCATTCCCGTCATGGCCGATGAATCCATCACCGACCATGAAAGCCTGATCGCCGTCATTCGCGCTGACTGCGCCGACATCGTCAAGCTCAAGGTCATGAAGCAGGGCGGTTTTCTCAAGTGTCGGCGCATGCTGGAGACTGCTACTGCGGCCGGCATGAAAGTCGTCATCGGCCACGGCTTCGGATTGGGCGTCAATACGGTGGCCGAGATCATGCTGGCCTGCACCAGCACCGGGGTGCTTGAGGGTCTTGAATGCGTGGGGCCACTGAAGACGGCCGACGACATCGTCACCCGCAAGCTCGATATCAGTACCGGCCAGATGGCGCTCCCGGACGGGCCCGGGCTGGGTGTCGAACTGGACGAGGAAAAAGTTCGAACCTACCAAATCAAACAACTTGAGGAGGCGACATGATCAAACGAACCGCTGTTATCGCTCTGTCCATGCTGGCCTCGCTGGCCGCCGGTCTGGTCTCTCCCGCTGCTGCGGCTGACTTTCCAACCAGGCCCATCACCTTGCTGGCCCCGTTCGCGGCGGGCGGCACGGTGGACATCGTGGCCCGGATTGTGGGGCTCCGGCTGGGTCAGGAACTCGGGCAAAGCGTGATTGTGGAAAACCGCGGCGGCGCTGGCGGCACGATTGGCGCCGGCATGCTGGCCCGCGCCGCCCCTGATGGTCACACGCTGATGATCACCCACCAGGGTCTGGCCTTCAATGTCGCGCTCTATGACAAGCTGCCCTATGACACGGTCAAGGACATCATGCCGCTGGCCAATATTGGCATGACACCCAACGTGCTGGTGGTGACCAACTCGCTGCCGGTCAAGACATTGGACGATTTTTTGGGGTACGCCAAAACAAAACCCGTGAACTACGGATCGGGTGGGCACGGGAGCGCCGGTCATCTTCCGATGGAGGTCCTGCAGTCCATGACGGGCGCCAAGCTGCAACATGTGCCCTACAAAGGTTCCGGTCCGGCGCTCAACGACCTCATGAGCGGGCAGATTCAAGCCATGCTGCTGACCATTCCCGCCGTGATGCCGCATATCCAGGGGAACAGGGTGAGAGCGATTGCGACCTCCGGACAAAAACGCACGCCGGCCCTGCCGAACTTGCCCACCATGGACGAGGCGGGCATCAAGGGGTTTGACTATTCCCCCTGGTATGGATTTTTTGCACCGGCCGGCACGCCGCCGGACGTGGTGCAGAAGCTGCACACCGCCATCAACAAGGTGCTGACAGACCCGGAAATTGTCAGCAAGCTGGGCCTGCAGGGTCTGGAGGTCCAGGCCATGCCGCGCGAGCAGTTCGGCCAAATCGTCACCAGCGACATTGCCAAGTGGGGGAAAATCATCAAGAAGCTCGACATCAAAGTCAACTGAACGAACGAAGCAAACCGAACGAGTCAAGCGCTTCATGACAGCCTTTGCCCTATCACTGCGCTCGTCGCTGGCGCTGGTGGTCAGCGCCGCTGGCGCCCTCTTGTGTGTGTGGCTTGGCACCGTGCTGCCCTGGATGATTGGTCCCATGGTGGCCATGGCGCTGGCTACCATGTCCGGCTTGCCGGTCGTGCGTCCCGCCATGGCGCTGATGGTTGGGCAAGTCGTCATTGGCACTGCGCTCGGTCTTTTTTTTACGCAGGCCGTCCTCGCCCAGATAGGGGCCATCGTGGGCTACCTGATCGCTGCAGCGCTTTTTGCGTTTGTTCTGGGGGCAGTCTGCGCTGCCTTGCTCAAGCGCCTGTCCGGGTGCGACATCCGCACGGCCTTTTTTGCCAGCCTGCCGGGCGGCGCGGCCGAGATGAGCATTCTGGCGGCCAAACTGGGCGGGCGGGCGGATTGGGTGGCGGCAGCGCACGCCTTGCGCATTGTGTTGGTGGTGCTGACGGTGCCGCCATTGCTAACCCATAGCGGCGTGCACGGCCATGAGTTGTGGGCGGCGTCGATGGCTGAAGTTCGCTACACCGGTCTTTTTTTCATGCTGCTGCTGGCAGCCTGCGCCGGTACGCTGCTGTACTGGCTCAAGGTGCCCAACTGCTGGGTGATTGGCCCACTACTTGCCACCGCGGTGCTGACCAGCCTTGGCCTGGACAGTTCTGCCATGCCGCGCTGGGCCAGTAACGCGGCGCAACTCCTGATCGGCTGCGCACTGGGCAGCCGCTTTGACGCTGCTTTTTTGCGCGCTGGTCCGCGCTTCATGCTCTCTGTTGCCTTCACGGTTTTCTTGGGGATTGCGCTTGCTGCCGTGTTTGGCTACGCGCTGGCGCAGGTGTCTGGCATTAACGTTCCCACGGCCATTTTGGCGACAGCACCAGGCGGTGTCACCGAAATGAGCATCACGGCCAAGGCGCTGCAGTTTGGCGTGCCGGTGGTCACGGCCTTTCATGTGACAAGGATGGCTTTTCTGGTGCTTGCGGCAGGGCCTTTGTTTGCGTTGCACGCACGTTTCATTCTGCGCATTGGCCGATAGGGAATTAACCGCTACCAGCCGCCATGCGTAGAAAAAAATGACCCGCATCCTGAAACCCTGACCAAAGACACCACGTTGAGCGACTTTCAGCGCGCTCATTTGTTCAAGAAAATGAGGTATTTTGGTGATAAAGGAAAATGATTCCGATGCGTTGATGGGGGCACCCAACGCGGTAGTGCGCGCCGGGGTGCTCGCGCCAGCGTGGCTGCGCCTTCCTGGTCTTGCGCTGGCGTGCGTGCTGGCGCTGGCGGCGACTTTTGTGTCGTCCATGCATGGCGGGCCTCAAATGCTTTACGCCTTGCTAATGGGCGTGGCTTTTCACTACCTCAGCAAGGATGCGCAGACGCGGCCGGGGATTGAGTTCTGTTCACGCAGCGTGCTGCGCCTGGGCGTGGGTTTGCTGGGCGTGCGCATCACCGCCAGCCAGATTGCCGGCCTGGGTTGGCCTACCGCCGTGATTGTGGTGCTGGCCGTGGTCTCGACGCTGCTGCTCGGCTATGGGCTGGCCCGGCGGCTGGGCATGACGCATGCACAAGGCGTGCTGTCGGGCGGCGCTGTGGCCATCTGCGGCGCCTCTGCCGCGCTGGCTATTTCTGCGGTGCTCCCGCGCGACAAGGAAAGCGAACGCTTCACGCTCATGGTGGTGGTCACGGTCACCGTACTGTCAACCATCGCCATGGTGCTCTACCCCTTGATCACCCAGCTTTTGCGGCTGCCCCCCGAGCTTGCAGGCCTGTTTTTGGGTGGAACCATTCACGATGTGGCACAGGTCGCCGGTGCCGGCTACATGCTCAATCACCAGACTGGCGACTATGCCGTCATTGTCAAGTTGTTCCGTGTATCGATGCTCGCGGTGGTGGTGGTCGTGGTGTCCGCCATGTTCCGCAGCCAGCGCCAGGTCGCTGAAAAAGCCGATGCCGCCTTGCCGCAAAAGCTTGTTCCGTGGTTCTTGTGGCTGTTCATTGCCCTGGTGGCGCTCAATTCAGCAGGCGGCATCCCGGCGCCTGTGCAAGATGGGCTGAACTGGGTGTCGCGTGCTTGTCTGGTCGTGGCTATCGTTGCCCTGGGCATGAAAACTTCTTTCGTGGAGCTCAAGTCTTTTGGCTGGCGCCCCTTGGTGATGCTATTGTCTGAAACGGTGTGGATGGCCGCGCTGGTATTGGTTCTGATATTGACGGGGGCAGCGGCATGAACGCGCTGCGGATGGAACCCGATGCAGTCGACTTCATAGAGGCAACCGCTTTAAAAAAGGAGCTCGCCAGCGGCCAGGAGTTGGCGCTTGTGGATGTTCGGGAGCAAGGCCAGTATGGCGAAGGTCATCCCTTTCACGCGGTGCCATTGGCCTATAGCCGGCTCGAACTCGACGCCGGCCGGCTGATCCCCAACTTCGCCGTCAGCATTGTGTTGCTGGACGACGGCGGTGGCGACACCCTGGGCCTGCGCGCCGCTTCTCGCCTGCAGGCGATGGGTTATCAGCAGGTAAGGGTGCTCAAGTATGGGGCATCAGGCTGGCGCGCTGCCGGATACACCCTGTTCAAGGGCGTGCATGTGCCCTCAAAAACCTTTGGCGAACTCGTTGAGAGCCACTGCCATACACCCCGGATCTCGCCCGAGGCTTTGAAATTCATGATGGCGCGCGGCGACGACGTTGTTGTGCTGGACGGACGATCGCGCAGCGAGTACGCAAAGATGAACATTCCCGGTGCCGTGTGCTGCCCGAATGCCGAACTTGCCTACCGGCTGCATCGCCTGGCCCCCGACAAGCGCACGACCGTGGTGGTCAACTGCGCGGGCCGCACCCGCAGCATCATTGGCGCCCAGTCGCTCATCAACCTGGGCGCTGGTCATCCCGTCTTCGCGCTTGAAAACGGCACCCAGGGCTGGTATCTCAAGGACTATCCGCTGGAGCGGAATGGCCGCCGGTTCTATCCGGAAGTCTCCGCAACCGATTCGCCGCTCGAAGCTGTGCGGCAAAAGGCGGCCGTTCTGGCGCAGGCTTGCGGTGTGAAGACTGCCACGGCGGACCAGCTCCGGCGCTGGCGCCACGACCGGTCGCGAACGACTTATTTCTTCGATGTACGCACGCCTGAAGAGTTCAAGGCGGGCTCGGCCCATGGCGCGGTGCATGCTGAAGGCGGACAGCTCTTGCAAGGTACCGATCTCTACATCGGCGTACGCCATGCCCGGGTCGTGCTGTACGACACGGACGGTATTCGTGCGCCCTTGATTGGCAGTTGGCTGCGTCAAATGGGGTACGACGTCTGCTTGCTTGGAATTGCAGAGTCACTGACTGTGCAGGATGCCCACGTGGCGAGCAGCCAGGCAGTGGACCTACCGCCCCTGGCCGAGCTGTTCCCCGCCCAACTTCGTGCGCTGGACGGCGCGGTTCAGATCGTCGATTTGCGGTCCAGCATGGATTTTCGCGCGGGGCATCTAGGGGGCGCAGTTTGGTCTACCAGAAGCCGCATTCGTGGGCATGTGGATGCAGGGAATGAACGGCATGGTGAAGCGTATCCGCCCATCGTTTTAGTGGCCACGCACCCGCAGATAGCGGCGCTGGCCGCAGGTGAACTCAGTGACGCGCAGAGGCAGCGCACCAGGTTGTTAATTGCTGACGCAGCGGCTTGGGAGCAGGCCGGCTTGAGGACCGAGGCCACACCCGATTTCCCCGCAGATGCTGATTGCCTGGACTATCTCTTTTTTGTACATGACCGCCATGAGGGTAACAAGCGCGCTGCGACGCAATACCTTGAATGGGAGATGAATCTCGTTTCCCAACTCGATGTGCAGGAAAAATCGAGTTTCAATCTTCATCAGGCCACCTGAAGCCGTTGAAATGACGGCGTCAGGCCAGTTTTTTGCCTGAATGGATGCAGCGTAAACTGGGTGCAGATGAATTTGATCGCACCGACTCAGCCCGTCAGCGGCGCCCACAACCGCGCGCGCGAGGCATGGGTCGACATGCAACTGGCTGGCGCTTTCATGCGGCAAGCCCGACCTGCGGCTTATGCGTCTGCCCTCATGCTGTTGGCCATGGTGGCGATACTCTACGGTTATGTTGAGCCAGCGGGTCTTGGCCTCTGGGCCGTGGCGGTCGTTGCTGTCACGCTGGTGCGTCAACTTGTCATTGCCTTTTACCAACGAAAACTGCAAGGGGTCAGCGGTCCGGCGTTGCATGCTTTTATGGCACGCTGCGCCTGGATATGACCACTGAGCGCCCTGATCTGGGGGTCTTCGATGTTTGTATTCTTCTTGAAAGCACCGATTTAGGAAAATTTTTTCTGCCTGCTGGTTCTGGTCGGCAACTTGTTGTCGAATGCGTTAAAAAACACGCTACGTGGCCGTGTCCTGATGGCCTTGCGGCGCGGGCACGGCGTGTGGCGCAACAAAATATGGGACGCCGGCGCGGGCATTGCCAGGGAGCATCAGCAGGCGATTTTTCAGGAGTTTTATCGCATTCCCTTGCGCGGCACCGAAGAGGGCTTTGGACTGGGGCTTGCCATTGTTTCCCGGATGAGTCATGCGCTCGGCTGTCCTGTGCGCCTGGCATCCCGCGTTGGGCGCGGCAGCATTTTTTCGGTTGAATTACATCCCGCCGTGCAGCCGGGCAACTGATTCGTGGCGCAGCAAGCCCTCTAAAGCAAACCCTGGGTGCGGGCCAGGTGGCTGGCCTGTGAACGGCTTTTGACATTCAGGCGCCGGAACAAGCGCCATAAATGGACCTTGACGGTGTGCTCGCTGATCTGGAGTTCTTCGGCAATGTCGCGGTTGCTTTGGCCTTTGTTGATCATCGCCAGCAACTGACTTTGGCGCTTGGATAGTTTTTCCGGGGAGGCGCCGGCCTCCGGTTCCGGCTCGCCGTGCAAAAAGATACGCAACACGTTGGCAATCTCGTCCGCACCTGCGGATTTTGGGACATAGGCGTCCGCGCCTGCCTCGATGGACAGGTCTTCGTATTCATGCGCCGGCGCTGCTGAGAGGACGATGACGGGAACATCGGGAAACTGCTGCTTGAGTTCGTGAATGCCCGACACGCCCTCGGTGTCAGGCAGTTTGAGGTCCAGGCAGAACAAGGAGGGGATGCCGTGCACCTGCGCTGCAGGCTTGACGGCGGCCAGGCGATCCAGTTCGGTGACTTGAACCGCGCTGTTCACGCGATGTATCAGCATGACGAGCGCCTCCCGCATCAGGGGATGGTCGTCTATGACAAAAATGCTCATGACTTCAGATTGCTTTGACATTTATAGCAGGCAAGCATAACTGCTGAATGTCAACCGCATGACATTTTTCAATCTCTGATTGTGGTATTTGTTCCTTTGTTTGATTTAAAAAAACAACAGTATTGGAGCGAGGGCCTATCCTCGTTCGGGAATTCAGGCGTGCGCCGCTGTAAAAAACCGCAAGGCGGCAGCCAGTTCGATGTCGGTAATGCCCTGGGCGACTTCCACCTGCCCTTGCAGGGTAACCAGTGCGGCTGGCCCTTCCTTTTGCAGGTTCGAGATGGCCATCGCTGCGTCCCTCGGGGATTCAAAGCCCTGGCTTTGCAGCAGCAAACGTGCGTCGGCATCCAGCAGCTTGAAATAAAACCGGCTGTCTTTCTCGCGGTATTGCTTGAACGTCGGCGCAGCCGCTTTGGCGGCTTTGCTCTTGGCTGCAGCCGCAGGCAGTGCGCCCAGCGAGCGCAGGCCGACGGCATGGCGCAACTCGCGCATCAGGGGCGTGGCTACCGCACGCGCTTTGTCGGCACCGGCCTGCAGCAGCGCTTCGATGTGGGCGGGGTCGTTGAGCATGGCGTGGTAGCGCTCGCGCATGGGCGCGACTTCTTGTTCCACGCGCTCAAACAGCAGTTGTTTGGCGTCGCCCCAGGAGATGCCGTCGGCATACGCCTGGCGCAGCGCTGCCGTCTCGGGCTCGCTGGCAAAGGCCTGGTAGATCTGGAACAGCGCTGAGCCCTCGACCTCCTTGGGCTCGCCTGGCGCGCGCGAGTCGGTCACGATGCCGGCGATCAATTTGCGCAACTGATCGCGCGGCGTGAACAACGGGATGGTGTTGTCGTAGCTTTTGCTCATCTTGCGTCCGTCCAGCCCTGGCAGCAATGCCACCGACTCTTCAACCACCGCTTCGGGGAGCACCAGGTGCTCGCCGTAGAGGTGGTTGAAACGCTGGGCCATGTCGCGTGCCATTTCAATGTGCTGGATCTGGTCGCGCCCGACCGGCACCTTGTGCGCCTTGAACATCAGGATATCGGCGCCCATCAGCACCGGGTACATGAACAGGCCGGCCGTCACATCGGCATCGGGGTCGTTGCCGGTGGCCTGGTTTTTGTCGACGGCGGCTTTGTAGGCATGGGCACGGTTGAGCACACCCTTGCCGGTCACGCAGGTCAGCAGCCAGGTGAATTCGGTGATCTCGGGCACATCGGACTGGCGGTAAAACGTCACCCGTTCAGGGTCCAGACCGGCGGCCAGCCAGCTGGCTGCGATTTCCAGCGTGGAGCGCTGGATGCGCGCGGGGTCATCGCACTTGATCAGCGCGTGGTAGTCGGCCAGAAAGTAAAAACTCTGCACGCCAGGCAGGCGGCTCGCCGCTACTGAGGGGCGGATGGATCCGACAAAATTACCAAGGTGAGGTGTGCCGGTGGTGGTGATACCTGTCAGAAAGCGTTGGGGCGAAGGTGATGCAGTGCTCATACAAAAATGGGATGAATGCCAGCGGGCGGCGGGTGAACAGTGAAAAATAACGCAGTAAAAAAT
This sequence comes from Polaromonas sp., assembly GCA_030650875.1. GTDB lineage: Bacteria > Pseudomonadota > Gammaproteobacteria > Burkholderiales > Burkholderiaceae_C > Polaromonas. The sequence continues at coordinate 24,787 of JAUSDK010000070.1, read as the reverse complement.
TACTGGAGCAGGAACAGCAGTGGCGCGAGCACGGTGTTGATGATCGTGTAACCCACGTCCATAAGGGGACGCAGCCATACGGTGCCCACCACGCCCGAAATGACCAGAAACATCACCACGAAAAAGCCCCAGGGTTCAATGCGTGAAACCAGTTCGGCCTGTTTGTAGGGCAGCAGACCGACCAGAATCCGGCCGCCGTCCAGCGGCGGCAGTGGGAAAAGGTTGAAGGCCCACATCACCAGGTTGACCAGAATGCCCGCCTGCGCCATCTTGATGAAAAACGGCTCATCAAGGCCCATGCCGGCCATCAGTACCAGCGCCAGCCCCCACAGCAGGGCCTGGGCAAAATTGGATGCCGGACCCGCCAGCGCGACCCAGACCATGTGGCGCTTGGGGTTGCGCAAGTTGCCAAAATTCACGGGCACCGGCTTGGCGTAGCCAAACAGGAACGCCCCCGACGTGGCGAAATAAAGCAGCAGCGGCATCAAGATCGTGCCGAACGGGTCAATGTGTTTGAGCGGGTTCAGGGTGATGCGGCCCATCATGAAGGCCGTGTTGTCGCCAAAATGGCGGGCGGCGTAACCGTGCGCGGCTTCATGCACCGTGATGGCAAACAACACGGGCAAGGCATAAATGGCGATGGTTTGAATCAGGTTGGCAATGTCCATCGGCCGATTGTCTCAGACCCCCGGGCGCGTTGCGCCGGCTTGCCGCCTACAGCCCCAGCGCGGCCAGGCTGCCCCGGCCTTGCCGGATCACTATCGGCTCGCCGCCATCGGCCATGGCGGTCAGGTCGATCACCGTGGTGGGCTGCTGGTGGCAGGCGCCTGCGTCAATCACTGCGGCCAGTTCATGCTCCAGGCGCTCGCGGATCTCGTTCGCATCGTTCAGCGGCTCGGTGTCGCCGCGCAGGATCAGCGTGGTGGCCAGCAGCGGCGCGCCGTGCAGTTCCAGCAGGGCTTGCAGGGCTTTGTGCTCGGGCAGGCGCAGGCCGATGGTCTTGCGCGACGGGTGGCTCAGGCGGCGCGGCACTTCCTTGCTGGCTTCCAGAATGAAGGTGTAGGGGCCGGGCGTGGCGGCTTTCAGCAGGCGGTACTGCTTGTTGTCGACCCGCGCGTAGTTGGCCAGTTCGCTCAGGTCGCGGCACAGCAGGGTCAGGTGGTGCTTGTCGTCGACACCGCGAATGCGGCGCAGGCTGTCGGCTGCGGCCTTGTCGTCGAGCTGGCAGACCAGCGCGTAGCTGGAGTCGGTCGGCACCGCCGCAATGCCGCCGCGCTGCAGCAGCGCCACCGCCTGCTTGAGCAGGCGTGCAGGGGGATTGTCAGGATGAACTTCAAAAAACTGTGCCATGCGGGTTGCCTTTCAGGATTCGGGCGGCTGGATGGTGACCCGGCTTTCGCGCACCGCGAGCCAGGCGCCTGCCGCGCCGCATACCGCAATCATGCCCATGCCCAACATGGACAGGTGATCGGGAACATGTGAAAACGCCAGCCATCCGCCCAGCATGGCAAAGCCAATCTGCGCATAAAGAAACGGCGTGAGGGTGGACACCGGCGCGCGGGCATAGGCCAGGATCATCATGAAATGCCCGATCGTGCCCATGAGCCCCATCATGAACAGGCCAGCCCACAGCGTCCACGAATCGATGGGGGTCCAGACGAAGGGCAGGGCCACTGAAGCGACCAGCGTGCCGACCCAGCCGGTATAAAAGTGCATGGTGAACGGGTCTTCGGTCCTGGCCAGCCGGCTCGTCAAAATCTGGAACCAGGCGTGCGAGACCACCAGCCCCAAGGGCAGCAGCATGGTCCAGTCGAATCCCTCGCCGCCCGGGCGAATGATGACCAGCGTGCCGGCAAAGCCGCCAATGACGAGCGTCCAGCGCAGTGCCGACACCCGCTCGCCCAGGGTGAGGGAGGCCAGCAGCGTGATCAGCAGCGGCGTGATCATGACGATGGCCGTGAATTCGCCCACCGGCATGTACTTGAGGCTGAAAAATGCCAGCAGGCTGGTGGTCAGCAGCAACACGCCGCGCAGGCATTGAAACTTGGGATGTGCCGTGCGCAGCAGCGCCCAACCGCGTTTTGGCAGAACCGCCGCCGTGGTCGCGATGGCTTGAAAGGCGTAGCGAAACCACAGCGCCATCAGCGCCGGCACGCTCAGCGAGATGAATTTGGTGGTGGTGTCCAGCACCGCAAAGCAGGCCACGGCGGCCACCAGCAGGGCAATGCCGGCCAGCGTTCGGCTGGCGGCCGGATGCGACACGGCGTTGGCGGCGCTGCTCATCACTGGACGCGGTCTGCCAGCAGTTCCCACACTGGCGTCAGTTCGCCTGTCAGAAACGGCAGGGAACCCAGGTCGGTATGGCTTTCGTCGGGGCTGTGAAAATCACTGCCGCGGGAGGCGGCCAGGCCAAATTCTTTGGCGGTTTCGGCGTACTTCACGTATTCCTGCCGGGTATGGCTGCCAGTGACCACTTCCACGCCCCGTCCGCCATGCGCCTTGAATTCGGTAAACAGCGCGTACTCTTCGTTGGCCGTGAAGTTGTAGCGGCCCGGGTGGGCAATCACCGCGATGCCATGCGCCCGGGTGATCCAGCCCACGGCGTTTTGCAGCGTGGCCCAGCGGTGCGGCACGTAGCCGGGCTTGCCTTCGGTCAGGTATTTGCGAAAGACTTCGGAGGTTTCGCGGCAGACGCCCGACTCCACCAGAAAACGGGCAAAGTGGGTGCGCGAGATTAATTCAGGGTTGCCGACAAATTTCAGCGCACCCTCGAAAGCGCCCATGATGCCCGCCTTGGCCAGCGAGTCGGACATTTCCATGGCTCGCTGCTCACGGCCACCGCGCGTGTTGCGCAGGCCTTGCAGCAACTCGGCGCTGTCGGGGTCGAACCCCAAGCCCACGATGTGCACGGTTTCATTGGCAAAGGTGACGGAAATCTCGGTGCCGGTGAGGTATTTCAGGCCTTGGTCCTTGGCGGCTGCGGCCGCACGGTGCTGGCCGCCGATCTCGTCGTGGTCGGTCAGCGCCCACAACTCGACGCCGTTGGTTTTGGCCCGCGCTGCCAGTAGTTCAGGCGTCAGGGTGCCGTCGGAGACGACAGAGTGGCAATGAAGATCGGCGTTGAGGATGTTTGAGGTAGGCACCTCATGATTTTAGGCTTTCTGTCACTGCAGCGCTCTGGCCCCTGCCAAGCCCGTCGATGCGGGCCAAATGGAGCCGGAACGGGCGGTTTCAGCGAAGACCGAAGAAAGACAGAACGAACAGGATGACGACGATAAGGCCGACGATGTAGATGATGGAGTTCATGATTTCCTCTGGGGGATGGTGGGCGCTCCGGTGTGGGCGCCTTCTGAACACTGATCATGGCCGCATCGGCAGCGCTGTCCTGTAGGCCTGCTCGCCCGGTCGCCGTCAGACAAGTGCGCAACCAAGTGCCCAGGCGGCTACAGTTCCGCGCCTTCCACCAAAAACCGCACCCGTTTCACGCCCTGCCACTCATCGGCGTCCAGCCGAAACGCCAGCGTCACGCGGGCCGGCAGGGCTTCAGTGTGGCCAAACCAGATGGCATCCACGGGCTGGCCCTGGTGCTTGAGCTTGAGCGACAGGTGCTTTTCCCCGACCAGCCGCTGCGACACGACCTCGACCTCTTCGCTGAAGGTGGGCGCGGCAAAGCCCTGGCCCCAGACTTCCTTGTGCAGGGTGTCGACCAGGTCGGCGCGCCGGTATTCGGGCGCCAGCGGGCCGTCGGTGTCGAGCCGGCGCGTCAGCGTGGCGGCGTCCAGCCATTCGCGCGCGACTTGCTGCAGCGCCTGCTCGAACGCGCCAAACTGCGCCCTGTCAATGGTGCAGCCTGCCGCCATGGCGTGGCCGCCAAAGCGCAGCAGCACCCCCGGGCAGCGCTTGGCCACCAGGTCCAGCGCGTCGCGCAGGTGAAAACCGGGGATCGAGCGGCCCGAACCCTTCAATTCCTGTTCCTTGCCGGGCGCATGGCTGGCGGCAAATACAAAGGTCGGTCGGTGCAGCCTGTCCTTGATGCGCGACGCCACGATGCCGACCACGCCTTCATGGAAGTCGGCGCCAAAAATCGCAATCGCCGGCGGGGCGTCCTCGTCCTCGTCAATCATGGCGTCGGCCGCTATCTGGGCTTGCTCGCGCATGCCGGCCTCGATGTCGCGGCGCTCGCGGTTGATGCCGTCCAGCATCTGCGCCAGCGCGTCGGCCCGCACCGGGTCGTCGGTCAGCAGGCATTCAATGCCCAGCGTCATGTCGGCCAGCCGGCCGGCCGCGTTGATGCGCGGGCCGAGCGCAAAGCCAAAGTCAAAGGTGGTGGCGACAGGCGCCTTGCGGCCCGCCGCCGTGAACAGGCTGGCAATGCCCGCTGGCAGCGCGCCAGCGCGGATGCGCTTGAGGCCCTGCGCCACCAGGCGGCGGTTGTTGGCGTCCAGCCTGACCACATCGGCCACGGTGCCCAGCGCCACCAGCGGCAGCAAGGCGTCCAGCTTGGGTTGGGGATTGGCCCCCACGCTGGCCACTTCGTGTGCTGCGCTGCCCCCCGAGGGGGCTGACCCGCCTTGGGGCGGCCCGGCGGCGGGGTCGTCAAACAATCCCCGCGCGCGCAACTCGGCGCGCAGCGCCAGCAGCACGTAAAACATCACGCCGACGCCAGCGATGGACTTGCTCTCAAAACCGCAATCGGGCTGGTTCGGGTTGACGATGACGTCGGCGTCGGGCAGCACCACCGCGCCGTCAATCAGTGCCGGCAAGTGGTGGTCGGTCACCAGCACCTGCAGGCCCAGCGCCTTGGCGCGGGCCACGCCGTCGATGCTGGCAATGCCGTTGTCCACCGTCACCAGTACATCGGCGCCGCTGGCTTTGACGCGCTCGGCAATCGGTGCGGTCAGCCCGTAGCCGTCGGTGACCCGGTCGGGCACCAGGTAGCTGACATGTCTGGCGCCCAGCAGCGTCAGGCCGCGCAGCGCCACGGCGCAGGCGGTGGCGCCGTCGCAGTCGTAGTCGGCCACCACGCAGATGTGGCGGTCGGCTGCCATGGCGTCGGCCAGCAGCCGGGCGGCTTCGAGGTTGCCTTTCAGCGAAGCGGGTGGCAGCAGTTTGGCCAGTCCGTCATGGAGTTCGTCCATCGAGTGAATGCCGCGCGCCGCGTAAAGCTGCGCCAGCAAGGGGTGAATGCCGCCCTGCTGCAGCGCCCAGACGCTGCGCGGGGGCACGTCGCGTACCTGAATTTTCATGATTTTCTTTACTGTGTTTTTTATAGCGACTGCAACACGTCCAGCATGGGCAAGGGAGCGAAAAGCCTTTTAATCCGGGCGCGCAGGCTGGGCCGGCTGGTTTCAAAGGTCTGGGCGCTGCGCTCGCCGCACAGCGTCAGCCGCACGGTCTCGCCCGCTTGCTGGCGCGCCAGCAGCCGGGCCAGCTCGCCCGCGTCCAGTGCGGCCCAGGCTTGCGCATAGGCGGCCCAGTCGTCGGCAAACACCGCCTCGGCCAGGCTGCGCGGCACGCTGACTTGCTCCCTCTCCCTCTGGGAGAGGGTAGGGGTGAGGGCTTCCCCGAATTTGGCTGGCAGGGCGCCGGTGCCGCTGATCCAGATGGAGTTGACCGGCAGCTGCCGCCGCGCCGCCCGCGCGTCGTTCAGCGGGTGGGTATAAAGCAGCATCTGCATTTCATTCTGCAGTCTCCGCAAATCACGGGCGTTGGCGGCCGGCGGCAGCCAGGCATCGACATTGCGGCCCAGCACCCGGTCCAGCGAGGCCGTGGGCAGGCTGCGAAAGACTTCGCCTTCGGCCAGCCAGCGCCCCGGCGCTGCGTAGTGCAGCGTGATGTCATCGGTTTCAAAGTAGGGCTGCATCGCGGCCAGCAGCGTGCGGGATTCTTCTTCGGTCAGCGCCAGCGCGGCCGGGTCGCTCAGCGTGGCATGCTCGCGGCCCATGGCCCAGTGGCAGGGCGTGATCCAGGCCCAGCCCTGTGCGGTGCCTCGCTGCAACTGCTCGGCCGCCTGCCGGGCGGCCCACGGAATCAGGCCGTCGGCGGTGTTGTCGGTGGCCAGGCCCTGCGCCCGCGCCAGCGCCCGTTCGTGGGGCGGCGACAGCGCGTGCGCGCTGGCTTCATCGGCGTGCTGCGGCTTCATGCCCTGCAGCAAGCGGGTGAGGTTGCGCGTACTGGCGGGCGGCAGCGCCTGCATGGCGGGCAGCCAACGCTCGGCGCTGCAGGCTGCAAACGGTATCAGGAGGTGCGGCGGCGACGTGCAAGAAAGGGAAGCGGTGATGGCTGACATCACGCTATTGTCCGGGATGCCACAATCCTGACTATGCAAATCCCCTACGAGCTGATTTTGGGCTGGCGTTACACGCGCGCTGGCCGCGCCACCCGGCGCAATGGCTTTATCTCTTTTATTTCAGGCGTGTCCATGCTGGGCATTGCGCTGGGCGTGGCCGCGCTGATCATTGTGCTGAGCGTGATGAACGGCTTCCAAAAGGAAGTACGCGACCGCATGCTGGGCGTCATCTCGCACATCGAGGTGTTCGCCCCGCAAGGCGCCGCGCTGGCCGATCCGCAAAAAACCCTGGCCGAGATCCGGGCCAACCCGAATGTCGTTGGTGCTGCCACGTTCATCGCTGCCCAAGCCCTGCTGGCGCGCGGTGAAGACATGAAGGGCGCCATCGTGCGCGGGATTGACCCGGCGCTGGAAGGCCAGGTCACCGACCTGGCGGTGCAACTGCAAGACACCGCCTTTCCCAAGCTGGTCAGCGGCGAGTTTGGCATGGTGCTGGGCGGCGAACTGGCGCGCGCCATGGGCGTGCGCGAAGGCGACGCCGTGACGCTGATTGCGCCCAGCGGCCAGGTCACGCCAGCGGGCGTGGTGCCGCGCCTCAAGCAAATGACGGTGGTGGGCACCTTTGACTCGGGGCATTTTGAGTACGATTCGGCGCTGGTCATGATGCACCAGGATGACGCGGCCAAGATCTTTCGGCTCGAAGGGCCAACCGGTATCCGCGTCAAGCTCAAGGACCTGCACCAGGCGCGGGAAGTGGCGCTCGAACTGTCCAAAACCCTGAGCGGCGACCTCTTGATTCGCGACTGGACGCGGCAAAACAAGAACTGGTTTGCCGCCGTGGAGCTTGAAAAACGCATGATGTTCATCATCCTGACGCTGATCGTGGCGGTGGCGGCGTTCAACCTGGTCAGCACGCTGGTGATGACGGTGACCGACAAGCGCGCCGACATTGCCATTTTGCGCACGCTGGGCGCCAGCCCGGGCAGCATCATGGGCATTTTCATGGTGCAGGGCGCCATGGTCGGCGTGATCGGAACGCTGTCGGGCTTGCTGCTGGGCCTGGGCATCGCCTTCAATATTGACGTGATCGTGCCGGGGCTGGAGCAGCTGTTCAACGCCAGCTTCTTGCCCAAGGAAATCTACCTGATCAGCCGCATGCCCAGCGAGCCGCAGTACGCCGACATCATGCCGATTGCCGTGATTTCGCTGGTGCTGTCCTTTCTGGCAACCATCTACCCTAGCTGGCGCGCCAGCCGCGTGAACCCGGCGGAAGCTTTGCGTTATGAATAATATGACCCCTACGCTCCCCACCGATTCACGCCTGCCCTCACTCGGGCAAGGCCGGGAGGGCGGCGCCTCCGAATCCGCACCGCAGAGCGAAGTGGTGCTGCGCGCCAGCGCCCTGACCAAACGATTCACCGAAGGCCGGCTTGACGTCACCGTGCTGCAAGGCGTGGACCTGCAAGTGCACCGCGGCGAAACGCTGGCCATCGTCGGCGCCTCGGGGTCGGGCAAAAGCACGCTGCTGCACCTGATGGGCGGCCTGGACGCGCCCAGCAGCGGGCAGGTCGAGCTCAAGGGCCAGCTGCTGTCTGCGCTGTCGCCGGCCCAGCAGGGCGAGTTGCGCAACCAGCACCTGGGCTTTGTCTACCAGTTTCACCACCTGCTGCCCGAGTTCAGCGCGCTCGATAACGTGGCCATGCCGCTGTGGATCCGGCGCCAATCCCGGGAACAAGCGTCGCTTGTCGCGGCAAAAATGCTGGCCAGCGTGGGCCTGCAGGACCGCCTGCACCACCGCCCGTCCGAACTCTCGGGCGGCGAGCGCCAGCGCGTGGCGATTGCCCGTGCTTTGGTCACGCAGCCCGCCTGCGTGCTGGCCGACGAGCCCACCGGCAACCTCGACCGGACCACCGCTGACGGCGTGTTCCAGCTGATGCTGAAACTGGCGCGCGAGCACGGCACGGCATTTGTGATGGTCACGCACGATGAAGCCCTGGCGGCCCGCTGCGGGCGCCAGCTGCGGCTGGTGCTGGGGAAGTTGTCGGAGTCGTGAAAGCCTGCAGGCCTGAACGCAAGATGAGCGCCGGATGGCGGCAAAGACCACGGAGCAGCGTTAATTCCAGGGTTTCTTGCGCTGCGGCCTTGTAACTGCAAGCGATGGTGCTATCTACGAAGCAGTGATTGAGTCATTGGCGCGGCTCAGCAGCCGCAAGGCAGCTCAAGCATAATCACGGCCTCACGCGTTGCGCCTCTATGCCGGCCCCGCCAGGTCCGGGCCGCTTTTCAGCCTGCCCGCATTCACCCACCGGTTTCAGGACAACGCCACCACACGCATGACCGATCACTACACCACCCTGGGACTCAGCAGCGCCGCGACGCTGGCGGACATCAAAAAGGCGTTCCGCCAACAAGCGTCCTTCTGGCACCCCGACAAAAATGCCGCACCGGATGCGGCAGCGCGCTTTCGGGCGGTGCAAGCGGCGTACGACGTGCTGTCGGATGCCGACAAGCGCCAAGCCTATGACGACAACCGCCGCCGCAACCTGCTGGACAGCCCGATCGACACGGCGCGGGACATCTGGAACCACTACTTCAACCCCTTGATTTGAGACACCCTACGGCATGAGCATTTCCCCCTTTTTCCTCAACCTGCGCTCGGCCTACCGGTCTGAAATGGATGACCTGACGTTTGACTCCGACGGGCGCGATGTGCTGCGCCAGCGGTTGGCCGCCAAGCGCAAGGAAATCGGCTTTCTGGTCCAGATGATGGAGCTCAGCCCCGAGATGGTGGCGGTGATCTTTCACCAGGGCTTTAGCTTCAGGCAGCCGGCCGTGATGGACCATTTGCTCAGCCATGAAGCCGATGAATTCCCGGCCTGGGGCGAGGTGTCCGACGGCATTGAGATGGCGCCCTGGGCCCGGGAGTTGGCCCAGACCGTGCTGAAAGCGCCTGCGGGCGAGTGGTTTTTGACGCTGGCGGCCGGGCTGCACTACATGGCGGGCAAGCCCGACGCGGCCTTTGCCGGGCGGGGCGGCGATGACGCCCGCGAAGATGACAGCGATGAAGGTGATGATGACTACACCGGTGGTCAGGATGATTTCAACGATCACGAAAGCGATGAAGTGCGCGGCGACGCCCGCGACCGCGAAGAGGCGGGCGCCAGCTGGCTCGAAGGACAGGGCTTTGACCGCAAAGACTGACCGGCAGCCACCCCGGCAAACAACCCAACCCAGCGACTTCAAGCCCTTATGAACCATTTAGCCCTGATTGAAAAAACCCAGACCCTCATTGCCGCCGGTGACATCGTGGGTGCCGAGTCCGCGCTGGTCGAACTGGCCGACGCCGAGGGCGATGCCGCGCTGATGGTGGTGCTGGACCTGCTGCCGGCCAAGGACATCCTGGCGGTCATGCGCGAGTACGACAACTCCAGGGAATCGGTGGTCAGTCTGCTGGTCACGCCCGAGCAGTTTGCCCGCGCGGTGGTGATTGAAAAGCAATACAAGGACCTGACCCGCACCCACCTGCGCGGCATGATGAACGCGATCATTTTCCGGGAAGATGCCGACCCGCTGGCGTTCCTCAATGCGATTGGTGACCTGGAAGGCGGCAGCGAAGCGCTGGCCGACTACTTCACCGAGAAATGGGACCGCATCGAAGCCTTTGCCTTCACCGGCAGCTTTGATGCGATGCGCGACACCGGCGAGCTGGTGTCTCGGGCCGAACTGCAAGCCAGGGCCTATGAAAGGCCGACCGTGGAGCAAGACGAGATTGCCGACCGCGACTGGATGGAGCTGGCCTGGCTGCTGCGTTACCAAAACCCGGACCTGTTCATTGAAATGCTGACGGTGCTGCGGGCCAAGGCCCGCGCCCACCATGCCGGACTGGAAGAGGACGAGGCCCTGGAGGAAGAGGGCGAGGACGAGGACGACGGCAAGGTCGAAACCGGCGACACCGACCGGGGCAAGGCCACGCCGGCCGCGCGCGAGTCGGACGAAGAATCGGCGATCTGACGCATCACAATGCCCAAGCACCCCACGGTTTCACCCGCGTCGGTCTCGCTTTACGACGCGCGCCCGTTCTTTGAAAAAGCGCTGCAGTACGGCGTGCAGCACGGCATCCTCGACCAGTCGAGGCTGGACGCCATCTGCGCCGATGCGCCCAAGGGCATGGTGCAGATTGCGCGCTACTTTGGCAACGAGTTCCTGCGCCCCGACCTTGAAAAGGCCAGGGACCGCATCGTCAACCTGGTCAGCCTCTACCTTGAAAGCAGCTGCGGCGGCGACCTGCGCCTGGCCGCCGAGTCGCTGCGCGACCATTCCTTCCTGTCCCGCTCCAAGGGCGGCTCGGAAATGCTCAAAGCCTTGCAGGCGCTGCCCGAGAACACCGTTTTCGACACGCACCCAGGCGCTGTGGACGCCTCAGCCCCGCCCAAAGGGCTGGCCGAGTGGTCGCTGAAAAGCTTTGCCGACTACCAGGCCGAACTGGCCAGGCGCATGCCGCTGCAGCAGGAAAAAGGCGCGGCGCTCTGGCTGGCCGAGCAGCTGGGACTGGACGCCGAAGAACTCGAAGAGGCGCACACCCATGCCGAGGCGGTGATTCGCATGGCGCTGCTGGCGCTGGCCACGCGCCGCACGGCCTGGCCCGACTGGGTGGCATTTGAAAAAATGGTGACGGCGTTGCGCAAGAAATACCCGCCCGACGCTACCGGTCGTGCCGCCACCTTGCCCATCCCCATTCCTGCCAGGCTGCCCGCTGAATTCAGGGCGGTGGTGCAGGGATTGCAGCAGTCCGTGCTGGCCGATTTGCCCCGGATTTTGGACGCTTCCCTGCCCGCCAGGCGGGTGTTTGCCAAAGACAGCGACCACCATCATCCGCCGCTGCTGGGCCGCTATTTCTGGCTGGAAGACATGGCCAGCGAAATGGACCACCATGACCGCGCCATCTCCCGGGCCTGGGACAAGGCCACCGGCGGAAACTGCGATGACGGCTCGCTGCTCACCCTGCTGGTGTGCGTGGCGGCCGGCGCGGCGCCCAAAACGCTTTTGACCGAAAAAGGCGCTACGGCCCTGGTCCGCAAGATCCAGAAGGCGGGCGCCAAGCCGGGTTTTGAGCCTGAACTGGCGCGCCAATACCTCCTGGACCACGCCCCCGTGCAGTACCAGGAGGCCTATTTGCAGCTGTGGGCCGACTTTGTGGACGAGGCGCAGGTCACGCTGCAAAGCGATTCGGCGTTTGCGCAGCAAGACGCGCTGGCATTGCTGCGGCGTGAGTGCAATGTGACCTTGTAAGGCCGGGCACGCCACATGGCGATCGCCCTACAGGACGCGGCACTCCTATACTGGCCAACCCCAGAATGGAGACATTTGCATGAACATCGACCCGCCCAAGACAACACTTCAACTTCGTTCCCTGGTCAAGCGCAGCAGCGAGCTTGAACTTTCGCTGGTCGAAGCGCCGCTGGCGCCGCCCGCTGCCAACGAAGTCATCGTGCGGGTAGAGGCCGCGCCCATGAATCCCTCCGACCTCGGCCTGTTGTTTGGCGCAGCAGACCTGCGCACGGCCAGGGTAAGCGGCACGCCGTCCCGCCCGGTGGTCACGGCTGACATTGCGCCGGCCGCCATGGCCAGCATGGCCGGACGGCTGGAGGCATCCATGGCGGTGGGCAATGAAGGCGCGGGGGTGGTGGTCGGTGCCGGTTCGTCAGCCGAGGCGCAGGCGCTCTTGGGCAAGACCGTTGCCATGCTCGGCGGCGCCATGTACACGCAGTACCGCTGCATTCCGGTTGACCAGTGCATGCTGCTGCCCGACGGCGTCACGCCGGCCCAGGGAGCTTCGTCGTTCGTGAATCCGCTCACCGCTTTGGGCATGGTCGAGACCATGCGACTGGAGGGACATCGCGCGCTGGTGCACACGGCGGCCGCGTCCAATCTGGGCCAGATGCTCAACCGGATTTGCATTCAGGAGGACATCGGTCTGGTCAACATTGTCCGCAAGCAGGCGCAGGAAGACCTCTTGCGCGCCCAGGGTGCGGTCCATGTGTGTAACGCAAGCCTGCCCAGCTTCACGCAAGACCTGACGCAGGCGCTGGTCGCCACGGGCGCCACGCTGGCGTTCGACGCCACTGGCGGCGGCAAGCTGTCCGGGCAAATCCTCTCCGGCATGGAAGCCGCCTTGAGCCAGACCGCCACGGTCTACAGCCGCTACGGCTCCACCACCCACAAGCAGGTTTATATCTACGGCGGACTGGACCGCGCGCCGACCGAGTTCGCGCGCAGTTTTGGCATGGCCTGGGGCATGGGCGGCTGGCTGCTGTTCACGTTTTTGCAGAAGATCGGCCCGGACGCAGTACGCGCACTGAAGGCGCGCGTGGCGAGCGAGATCACCACCACCTTTGCGAGCCGATATACCCGGGAGATCTCGATGACCCAGGCGCTCAGCCTGGACGAGATCCATGTCTATGCCCGTCATGCAACGGGCGAGAAGTATTTGCTGAAACCCAACGCATAACGCATAGAGCGGGCGCCCCGCCCCACCTTCACAAGATCCTGTTGAACCACAGCAGCGACAAGCCGGCCGACACCAGCGCCAGCGCCGCCGCGGCCAGAGCCAGCAGCGCGGAGATTTCGGTTTCCTTTTTTTCGACCGTCAGCCGTGCGCTGAGCGTTTCATAGACTTTTTTCAAATCGCCTGCCGTGCCGGCATAAAAATACTCGGCCTGGGTGACACGGGCAATCCCCTTGAGGGTTTCCTCGTCGAGCTTGACGCGCATGGACCAGCCCTCAAAACCAATGGTTTCGCCTTCCACCGTGCCCACGCCGACGGTGTAGACGCGCACGCCCCGGTCGGCGGCGGCCTTGGCTGCATCCAGCGAATCCACGCCGGTGGTGCGCTGGCCGTCGGTCAGCAAAATAATGGCACCTGAGGTATAGGAGCCGGGTGCGACAGGTGTGGAGTCATTTTTGTCCGCCTTGCCGTCTTTTTCGGCTTTGCCGGCCTGGTCGAGCGAAATTCCGCGCTGGCGCCCCCGGCCGGTTTCCAGCGACTCCAGGTCAATGCCCGCATCGGGGAACAGCTCGGCCAGCGCCATCACCAGGCCGTTGCCAATGGCCGTGCCGCGCTGCAGTTGGAACTTGTCAATCGCCACCGTCAGGTCTTCCCGGCTCAGGGTGGGCGGCTGCACCACGGCGGCGGTGCCGGCAAAAGCCACCACGCCCACGCGAACATGGCGCGGCAAGTCGGCCAAAAACGCCTTGGCCGCGTTTTGCGAGGCCACCAGCCGGTTGGGCAGCACGTCGGTGGCGCGCATGCTGCCTGAGACATCCATGGCGAGCATGATGGTTTCGTTTTGCGAGGGCAGGGTGACGACGGCAAACGGGCGCGCAGCGGCCAGCAGCATGGCGGCCATCGACAGCAGGAACAGCAGCGGCGGAACATGCCGGCGAAAGCTTTGGCCTGCGCCCATGGCTTCCCGCACGATGGACAGGCTGGTGTAGCGCAAGGCCATTTTTTTCTTGCGGCGCAGCAGCCAGACATACACCGCCACCAGCAGCGGCAGGGACAGCAGCAGCCAGAGAAATTCAGGCCATAGAAAAGTGACTGGAAAGGTCATGGCAGTTCCTCCGCGCAGCTCAGGCGGTGCGCATCAGGTGGGCGGGCAGTCGGCCTGCCGCCGCAGTGCCACCGGATGACCGGCTGCGCTGTTTTCGCAAATCGGCAAAACGCATGATGGCGCTGACCAGGTCGTCCTCGGTGGACAGCTCCAGCGTGTCCACGCCGGCGCTGGCGAAGGACTGCCGCAAATCGGCCTCGCGCTGGGCCGCGATGCGGGCAAAGCGCCTGCGAAAGCCGGCATCATGGGTATCGACCAGCAATTGTTCACCCGTTTCAGCGTCGCGGATCGGAATCAGGCCCAGGTCAGGCAATTCCAGTTCCAGCGGGTCCAGCAGCCGCACGGCGACGACTTCATGCCTTTGGGCGAGCTGGCCCAAAGGCTTTTCCCAGCCGGCTTCCGTGATGAAGTCGGACACCACAAAGACGGTGGAGCGGCGGCGCACCAGCGTGGCGGCCGATTCCAGCAATTCATGCAGCCGGGTCGGGCCTGCGCCGTCGGCTTGCGGTTTTGACTGCAGGGTGTGCAGCAGGTTCAGGACATGGTGGCGACCGCTGCGTGCCGGCAGGGCTGCGTCCACGCCAGCGCCGTAAAGGACTGCGCCCACGCGGTTGCCGTGGCGGGTCAAGAGGCGCGCCAGCACGGCCACGAAATCAGTCAGGACCTGGCGCTTGGCGTTTTCGCTGGAGCCGAAATCCATGGACTGGCTCAGGTCGAGCAGGAACCAGGCGCTCATTTCCCGGTCTTCGGTGAACACGCGCACATGGGGCTGCTGTAGCCGGGCCGTCACGTTCCAGTCGATGTGCCGCACATCGTCGTGGTACTGGTATTCGCGCAGGTCGGCCAGGTCCATGCCGGTGCCGCGCATCAGCGTGCGGTAGTCGCCCTGCAGCAAGCCGTCAAGCCGGCGCAGCACCGTCCACTCCAGCCGGCGCAGCAACTGGTCCGCGCTTTCAGTCTGCGATGCGAGGGGCAGCTTAGGCACGTGGGCCTCCCCAGTCATCGTTGGATGTCTTTACATGAATCGGCCCCGATTTGTCATCGCGAACGACGTGCGGCGATCCATCGTCGAAAAGGCGGGGGCATGGATTGCCGCGCTTCGCTCGCAATGACAGAAAAAAATTGTGCGGGTTAAGGGGTCGTGTGCCGTTCTGGAACGGAACGAGAAGCTTGCTACGAACAGGCGCTATTCCCCGCCCGTGCAAGTACCGGCCGCGGAACCGGCTTTGCCGGGCCGCAGGCGGGGTGGCCCCCTCGGGGCTGCAGGCTGCGGCTCCAAGCCCGCCTGCGCGGGCTTGGACAGCCTGCAGATGCGACGCCTCTGGCGGCGTGGCGCCCTGCAAGGGCAGCATAGTACGCGAAGCGACAAGCGTGGGGGCCATATTGATCCACATCCAGCCGGCAATGGTGTCCATCGCATTGTGGCGCCCGACATCCTCCACAAACAGCATCATTTCAGGCTCGGGCTGCGAGGCGTCAAACAGTGCGCAGGCATGCACCGAGCCGGCCGACTTGTAGGTGGTTTCTTTGAGGCGGATGGTATTGACCAGGCTGTAGAGCTGGCTTTGCGTGATGCCGGCGTCGGGCGGCAGCGCGATCTGGTCTACCTCGTCCATCAGGCCGCCAAACACGCTGCCCTGCCCGCAGCCGGTGGTGACCACGCGTCGGGCGGTTTTTTCTTCGATGTCTTCAATCCCGTGGCGGGTCTTGACGGCAGCGGCGCCGACCTCCCAATCGACCGTGATGGACTCGATCTCGTGTACCGACTTGAGCAGCCGCTGGTTGCGCAAAAAGCCCAGCACCAGCAGTTCGGGATGCGCGCCCAGCGTCATCAGCGTGACCAGTTCGCGCTTGTCGACGTACACGGTCAACGCGCGTTCTGCAGGAATGGAGACCTTGTGCGGCTCGCCGTATTCGTTGACGGCATCAATTTCGCAGGTCAAAGGCGCCTGGGCGAGCGTCAGGCGGGGCAAGAGCGCGCTCGGGGATTCGGGAGGTGTCAAAGGCATGATCCGAGACTACAACAAAAAAGGCCGGCGCTGATCGGCCCGGCCTTTTAAAGGATGGCAAATAAAGGTCTACTTGGCAGGATTCACCACGGCGTCAGGTTGCTTGGTGCTGGGCGGGCTGGCAGCATTGGTCGTCGGCGAATGCGCGCCCGCGGCCTCGATGGGCTTGGCCACGACAGGCGCAGCATAAGAAAACGCCCCCGGATCCGCACAAGGCGGCAGCACCATGGCCGGCCTGGTTTCCTTGCCGGCCGCCTTGGCCGACTGGTAGTAGCTGGCCGCCACCTTGTCCTGCGACTTGCACAGCTGGTAAATATCTACCTTGCCCGCCCAGGCGGCCTTGGCTGCGGCCTCGGCCGCCTTGGCCTTGGCTTCCTCGG
Organism: Polaromonas sp.; assembly: GCA_030650875.1. Classification (GTDB taxonomy): domain Bacteria; phylum Pseudomonadota; class Gammaproteobacteria; order Burkholderiales; family Burkholderiaceae_C; genus Polaromonas. Next base: position 8,499 of record JAUSDK010000070.1, on the reverse strand, counting down.
TGGGTGGCGGCAGTTTGGCGAGTGCCATCGCAGACGCGCTGGCCAGCAAACTCAAGATCAAAAGTTTTTTCATAACAGCCTCATTCTTCATGCCTGGATGGTCTGACTCGGTGGCGTGGGCCTGCCGCTGCGCTGGGCCGGAATATTCCCGGCCTTCACGTCGTCGTACCAAAATTCGTGATGCTCTTTGGCCCACGTCTCGTCGACATAGCCGGTTTTCATGCCCTGGTAAGCGCCCTGCATGCCAATGGTGCCGATGTAGATGTGGCCCAGGAACATGGCCATCATCAGCACGGTGGCCACGGCATGCACCATGTGCGCGATTTGCATGGTGCTGCGCTCATACACCAAGCCCGGCAGCAGTTGGTCGAGCACAAACCCCGACGCCACGACGATGATGCCCAAAAAGAACACGCCGCCCCAGAACACCAGTTTTTCACCCGCATTGAAGCGATGCGAAGGTACCTCATGCTCGGACATCAGTCCGCCCCCCTTGAGCAACCAGCCCAGGTCGCCGCGCTTGGGCAGGTTGTCACGCACAAAGGTGAAAAATATGATCACCAAGGACACCGCAAACACCGGCCCCGCGAAGTTGTGCAGGTTCTTCAAAAGGTAGGTGAGCCAGCCAAACAGCGTGCCCCCCATCACCGGCAGCAAAAAGAACTTGCCAAACGCCATCACGACGCCTGAAATGCCCAGGATGCAAAACGCGATGGCATTGGACCAGTGCGCCGACCGCTCAAAGGGTGTGAAACGCTCAATCTTGCGGCCTGTGTCGACGCCATGGGTCTTGAGCGTGCCCTTGCCCAGATAAAACAGCGCAATCGCGCCCAGCACAATCAGCAGCAGCGCCCCGCCATAGGGAACCAGCCAGTTGTTGCGTACCTGGCGCCAGGCTTCACCGGCGTTGGTCAGGCGCGAGCCCGGGTACTGGACAAAAGGCTGAATCAGGTTGCCGGCCTCCGGCGCCTGGCTTTTGGGCAGGCTGCTGTAACCCGTGACACCCTGGCCAACCTGGCGCCACATGGGCGCATTGTTGCCGGGTTGGACCTTGGCGCGCTCGCCATTGGTCTGCTGGGCATAGTTGGGGTCAGCGCTGGCCTCCGGCTTGACCTCAAAAATGTTCTGACCCTGAATGCCGCCCGTTGCAGCCGGCGCCGCGGACGCGGCAGGCGCTGGCGGGGCCGCCGGGGCCTGCGCCCCCGCCAGCCCGGTCACGCCAAGTGCTATTACAAATATAGCTAATCGTGCTCGTTGCATAAGGGCTCCGGTCACTTTGTCTTGGAATATTCGTTCTGGGTGTTCTGCAAACGGGCCTTGAGCCCCTGCTCCCAGGCGGTCTTGTCGCCCGGCTTCCAGCCCGGTGCGACAAAGCTGTTTTGCGCCCCCTGAAATGCGGGTACGTCGCTTTTAACGCCTGCTTTGGTTTGCGGCTTGTCACCGCAGGCGGCCAACAGCATGGCGGTGGAAATGGTCAGTACCAGTCGCATCATGATTTCGCTCCTGCGGGCGGCTGGCCCGCTTGACGGGAACCATAGGCGGTTCCCCAGCCCCAGACCTCGGCGCCCTTGCCGCGCTGCACCACCCGGTTGCGGAAAATGTCGGCGACCACATCGCCGTCGCCGGCCAGCAGCGCCTTGGTGGAACACATCTCGGCGCAGGCAGGCAACTTGCCTTCGGCCAGGCGGTTGCGGCCATAGTTTTCAAATTCAGCCTGGCTGCCGTTGACTTCAGGGCCACCCGCGCAGAAGGTGCATTTGTCCATTTTTCCGCGCACCCCGAAGGTGCCGGACGACGGAAACTGCGGCGCGCCAAAGGGGCAGGCATAAGAGCAGTAACCGCAGCCGATACAGATGTCCTTGTCGTGCAGCACCACGCCTTCTTCGGTGCGGTAAAAGCAGTTGACGGGGCAAACGGCCATGCAAGGCGCGTCGCTGCAGTGCATGCAGGCCACCGAAATGGACTTCTCGCCGGCAACGCCGTCGTTCAGCGTGACCACGCGGCGGCGGTTCACGCCCCATGGAACCTCGTTCTCGTTCTTGCAAGCTGTGACGCAGCCATTGCACTCAATACAGCGCTCCGCATCACAAACAAATTTCATCCGTGCCATGTTGTTTCCTTATGCCTTCTCGACGTTGCAGACCGTCGTCTTGGTTTCCTGCATCATCGTCACACTGTCGTAGCCGTAGGTCGTTGCGGTGTTGATGGCTTCGCCGCGCACGATGGGCGCAGCGCCTTTGGGGTAGTAAGCCAGCATGTCGGCGCCCTGCCAGCGTCCCGAAAAGTGGAAAGGCATGAACACCGTGTCGGCGGCCACGCGCTCGGTCACCAGCGCCTGAACATTCAGGCGCGCGCCCGTCGGCGTGCTGACCCAGGCGCGCTCGCCGTTGCGAATGCCTTTTTCGGCCGCCACCTTGGGGTTGATCTCGATGAACATTTCCTGCTGCAGCTCGGCCAGCCAGGGGTTGGAGCGGGTTTCTTCGCCGCCGCCTTCGTATTCGACCAGGCGGCCAGAGGTCATGATCAGCGGGAACTTCTCATGCACCTTGTCGGCGATGTTCTTGTCCTGCACGGTCTTGTACAGCGTCGGCAAGCGCCAGAAGGTTTTCTTGTCGTCGTGCGTCGGGTACTTGGCCATCAGGTCGGGGCGGGTTCCGTAGAGCGGCTCGCGGTGCTGGGGAATCGCATCCGGGAAGTTCCAGACCACCGCACGCGCCTTGGCATTGCCGAACGGGTGGCAGCCATGGACTTTCATCACCACGCGCTGGATGCCGCCTGACATGTCGGTCTTCCAGTTCTTGCCTTCCGCTGCTGTCTTTTCAGCTTCGGTCAGATCGTCCCACCAGCCCAGCTTTTTCAGCAGCAGGTGGTCAAATTCCGGGTAGCCGGTGGTGATGTCTGCGCCCAGGGAGTGCGAGCCGTCTTCCGCCAGCAGGCTCTTGCCTTCACGCTCGACACCAAAGTTGGCGCGGAAATTCCCGCCGCCGTCCATGACGTGCTTGGAGGTGTCATACAGATTCGGCGAGCCCGGGTGCTTGAGCGCTGGCGTGCCGTAGCAGGGCCATGGCAGTCCAAAATAATCGCCCGTGCAGTCGTAGCCGGTTTCCTTGTCGGTCCCGCTTTTGGCGCGCAGCGTCTTCACATCAAAGAGATGCATGTTGCGCATGTGCGCCTTGAGCCGCTCCGGGCTCTGGCCGGTGTAGCCAATGGTCCACATCGAGCCATTGATCTCGCGCAGGATGTCTTCAGGCACGGGCTCGTCCATGCCCTTGACTTTTTGCATCTTGTAGTTCTTGGAGAGCTCCTTGGCAAAGCCCAGCTTCTCGGCAAACTGGTGCATGATCATGTGGTCGCTGCGGCTTTCCCACAGCGGCTCAATCACTTTCTCACGCCACTGCAGGGAACGGTTCGACGCCGTGACCGAGCCCGACGTCTCAAACTGCGTGGCTGCGGGCAACAGGTACACAGCACGGTTGGGGTTCAGGTCTTCCGCCTTGCCCGGCATTGCGGCCATGGCAGCGGTGGCCGAAGGGTACGGGTCGACGACCACCAGCAAGTCCAGCTTGTCCATCGCGCGCTTCATTTCCAGGCCACGGGTCTGGGAGTTGGGCGCATGGCCCCAGAAGAACACGGCGCGCAGGTTGGAGTCCTGGTCGATGAATTCGTTTTTCTCCATCACGCCGTCAATCCAGCGCGAAACCGTAATGCCCGGCTTGCCCATCATGGCAGGCGACGCATAGCGGCCCTTGATCCAGTCAAAGTCAACGCCCCAGGCTTTGGCGAAGTGCTTCCACGAACCTTCGGCCAGGCCGTAGTAGCCGGGCAGCGAGTCGGGGTTGGGGCCGACGTCGGTGGCGCCCTGCACGTTGTCGTGGCCCCGGAAAATGTTGGTGCCGCCGCCGGATTTACCGACATTGCCCAGCGCCAGTTGCAAGATGCAGGAGGCACGCACAATGGCATTGCCGATGGTGTGCTGGGTCTGGCCCATGCACCAGACCACGGTGGACGGCCGGTTCTTGGCCATCATTTCAGCGGCCAGGTAGACACGCGCCTCGGGCACGCCGCAGGCCTCCTCTACCTTGTCCGGTGTCCACTTGGCCAGCACCTCTTCCTTGATCTTGTCCATGCCGTAGACACGGTCGTTGATGTACTTGGTGTCTTCCCAGCCGTTCTTGAAGATGTGGTACAGGATGCCGAACAGGAAGGGAATATCGGAGCCGGAACGGATGCGGATGTATTCGTCGGCCTTGGCGGCGGTACGGGTGAAGCGCGGATCGACCACGATCATCTTGCAGCCGGTTTCCTTGGCGTGCAGCATGTGCAGCATGCTGACCGGATGGGCTTCCGCAGCGTTCGAGCCGATGTACAACGCGCACTTGCTGTTTTGCATGTCGTTGTACGAATTGGTCATGGCGCCATAACCCCAGGTGTTGGCCACACCCGCCACCGTGGTCGAATGGCAAATACGGGCCTGGTGGTCGCAGTTGTTGCTACCCCAAAAGCTCATCCACTTGCGCAGCAGGTAAGCCTGCTCGTTGTTGTGCTTGGAGGAGCCGACCACATACAGCGAATCGGGCCCGCTTTCCTTGCGCAGCGCCAGCATGCGGTCCGAGATTTCCTTCAGGGCGACGTCCCAGCTGATGCGCTCGTACTTGCCGCCCACCAGTTTCATGGGGTAGCGCAGGCGGTACTCGCCGTGGCCGTGCTCACGCAGCGCAGCGCCTTTGGCGCAATGCGCACCCAGGTTGATGGGCGAGTCAAACACCGCTTCCTGGCGCACCCAGACGCCGTTTTCAACCACGGCGTCGACCGCGCAGCCTACCGAGCAGTGCGTGCAAACGGTGCGCTTGACCTCAATTTTGCCGCTGCCATTGCCTGCGACCGGCGCTGCGGCGTTGGCTTTTTTAACCAGCGTCAGCTGGGTAGCGGCCAGGCCGACGCCGACGCCCAGACCCGAACGCCGCAAGAAGGCGCGCCGGTCCATGGTGGGCAAGGCATTGGACAGGCCGCGCGACAGGCTTTGCACAAAACGTGCGGAGCCGGCGCGATGCGCGTGATCACCCGGAAGACTATTTGTTTTTTTCGTGAGCAGCATGGAGCTCTCCGTGAGAATGAAGATGAATTAAAGGCGCGCGGTCTTGTAGTAGCGCTTGACGTGTTCCGACAGGCTGTACCCACCGCCTTTTTCAGGCGCAGGCTTGGGCGCTTGCACTGCGGCTTCCAGCGCGGGCGCACCCGGCAGGGCCACCATGGCTGCGGCAGCGGCACCCGTGGCGGCCGCTCCGAAAAAGAACCCCCGACGCGAGGGTTTCGATGAAGTGTCTTGCATATAAATCTCCAGGGGAAACGCCGCGGTCTGCATCAAGGAATAACGGCATGACTATTAACAGTTGACAGTTAACGACTGTACGTGAGCGCGCTGCGCACCACAATGGGCAAGCGCACGCCAACGCACCAACTAGGGGAAAACGATAATCAATATTACCGTTAGCAAAGTGCTATTCATGGCGTGAAGTGTCTCAATTTGAGACGAATATGCTTTCATCGAATGCAACTGGCGCGGGTTCAGGCCAGCATGTCAAAACCCTGCGCCTCAATGCTGACAAAGGCCTGCGTAAAACCCGCCAGCGCGCGGTAAAAACGGGCCTTGGGATGCTCCATGAGCGCCTCGCACATGCGGGGCACCCAGGGCTGGACATGCCGCGCGAAAAATTCGCGCTGGCGCGTGAGGTTGGCCACTTCAACATCGTCGCCGGCAATCAGGTAGCGCATGACTTCGCACAGATAGGCCACATGGTCTTCGGTTTCCGACATCGCTTCGTCGCGCGCCAGCCCGAGGGCCGCAATGTCGGTGCGCAAGGCGGCCAGCGGCTTTTCATTGAGGAATCCACTGAGATAGTGGGAGCCAAAAACGTACACCTCGGGCTTGCCCACGCCGCCAAACAGGGCGTCGTGCTCGGCGCGTATGTCTGCCAGGCTCAGCGTGCGGGCGGCGGCCACCAGTTCGGCCCACGAGCTTTCAAGCAGGGCACCCGCAGCGGGCGCCTCGGTCACGGCGATGCGCAGGTTGTCGTGCAACTGGGCCGTGGGCGCCGCGTAGTAAAGGTCGGCCAGCAGGCCGTAGATTTCGGCGCGTGCGGTTTCTTCGTCAAGGGTGGATGCGACGAGCTGGGCTTGCGCTGTAGGAAGTGACATGGTTAGCGAATATCCGTGATCTTGATTTCATTGTCGGCGGAGTACAGGTCGATGACACGGCAGTCCCCGCACATCTTGAGCCGGTCTGCCGCCGCGCCCTGGAACATTGCATGCCCGGCCAGTTTTCCCAGCATGGACTCGATGGCCTTCATGGTGCCGAAAGGCTTGCTGCAGCGTATGCACTGGTAGGGCTGGGCTTCGTTCAGCACCCGTGCCTCTTTGCGCTGCGGCGTGAGCAGCAGGCGTGGCTGCAGCGTGATGGCATTTTCAGGGCAGGTGCTGGCGCACAGGCCGCACTGCACGCAGTTTTTCTCGATGAATTTGAGTTGCGGGCGCTCCGGGTTGTCTTGCAGCGCACTGGCCGGGCAGGCGCTGACGCAGCTCAGGCACAGCGTGCACGTGTCGGCATTGACCACCAGGCTGCCAAAAGGTGCGCCCTGCGCGGGCAGCGCAATCGCCTCGGGCAGCGCGGCAGGCGCCTTGGCCATCAGGTGGTCCAGCGCCATGTCCAGCGTGCTGCGCTTTTCCTGCGCGACCGCAAAGCGGGCTGCAACAGCAGGCACCACGGGCCGGGCCAGACCGAGCGCCTGCAGGCGGGCATCCAGCGCGGCCAGATTCTGCACCCCCTCGCTGCGCACCAGATGGAAATGCACCCCGGCGTAGCCCAGGCCATTCATCAGGGTCTGCGCCACCCGCATCTGGTCGGCCAGGCCCTCCAGATAGGCCGGCGCTTCTTCGTCCGACACCAGCACCGCCACCTGGGACGCCCCAAACGCCATGGCGCTGAGCCACAGGTCCAGCCCCACGCTGGCGGTATGCCACAGGGGTTGCGGGATGACATTGGCCGGCACGCCGCGCACCCCTTTTTGCAGCCGGGCCGCGCGGCCCAGGGCTTCAATGGCTTGCTGGCCTGCGCCCTGGCTGTGCAGCAGCAGCACCGGGTGCCGGCCGCCCGCCTTGGCGTAGGTCGACAGCAGCGTCTTGAGCCGCACGCCCTGCTCGCTGGCGCGCGGATAGGCATAGGTCAGTGCACCGGTCGGGCAGACCGTGGTGCAGGCGCCGCAGCCCACGCACAGGTTGGGATTGACCACGATCTGCTGGCGGCTTTTTTCGCTGCGGATGGCGCCCGCCGAGCAGATGTCGACACAGGCATTGCAGCCCACGGTTTCGTTGCGGCTGTGCGCGCAGAGCTTTTGCTTGTAGGCAAAAAATTTGGGTTTTTCAAACTCGCCCACCATGTCACGCAGCTTGACCACCGTGGCCAGCAAGCCGGGCGACGCCAGGCCGGCGGCAGCCTTCAGCGCAAAGTAGCCCTGGGGCGGCGCGTGCAGCGTGATCAAGGGCGTGGCGCCCAGGTCCAGCACCAGGTCAAACGCCTCGGTTGCGGCCTTCGGTTCGCGGCTGAAATCAATCGCGCCGGCCACCTTGCAAACGGCCACGCAGTCGCGGTGGGAGGTGCATTTCGTGCTGTCGACCTGGTAGCTCAGGTCAATCGCGCCTTCGGGGCACACCGCCACGCAGGCATTGCAGCGGGTGCACAGGTCCAGGTCAATCGGGTTGTTCTTTTCCCACTTGGCCTCAAAAGCGCCCAGCCATCCTTTGAGGCTGAGCCCGCCGCCGCTGATCACCGGGTATTGGCGCTCCTGGCCCGGAAAGCCGGGCTGCGGCGCGCTGGACACGCCCTGCGCAAAAATCGTCACGTCCAGCGTGTCGGCCAGCAGCGCCGCCACTTGCTCGGCCTGGTCCAGCGCGCCCACGATCAGCAGGCGGCCCGCGCTCTTGTAGGTCACGGTGGCCACCGGCTCGGCGTCGGGCAAATGGGCTGCTGCCAGCAGGGCGGCGATCTTGGGGCTGGCCTGGGTCGCGTCCTGGCTCCAGCCGCCGGTTTCCCGGATGTTGACGAACTTGATGACCGAGCTCACGCCCTGGGTTTGCTGGCCGACCTCCAGGAACAGGCGCTTTTCCTGGGTGCAGGCCACCACCACGTCGTCGCCGGATTGAATCGCTTTCTGGAAGGCGCCCGCTTCACGGCGGCACAGCGCCGAATGCAGGGTCAGGGTTTCATTGAGTGCCGCGCCCAGCGTCTGGGGCTGGAGGGGCATGGTCTGGTTGCAGTCGCAAATGAGTGTTGGCATGGTCTTGTTGGCTGGCGCCGGAGTCGGCTATGGACTCGGGCTGGCTGGAGTTTTCGGGTACGGGATGAGGCATGCCGGCAAGGTCCGGCGCATCAGGAGACTGTGCCACGGACGCAAGGCCGGGCGTATGCGCAGTTTCCCTTGGCAATGCGGCCGGGTCGCCGTCCTT
>JAUSDK010000066.1 GCA_030650875.1 Polaromonas sp. | reverse complement strand
TGCAGGTCCATCACGCGCATGATGCTGGGCAGTTCGGCCTCGGCATCGCTGTCGTCAAACAGCGCGCCCTGGGTTTGCACGCGCACCTGCGGAAACATGTTCCAGCGCACCCGGTCCAGCTGCGGCAGCGACATCATGCCGCCGCCAAAGCTGTGCGGAAACATATTCCAGAGCCGTTGCTGAAATTCTTCGGCGCCAGCGGTTTCCAGCATTTCGTCCTGGCAAATCACGTAGTGCGGCTCAATCGCCTCGCCCAGCCCGGCGGCGTCGAACTGCTTGCGCGTGATGCGGGTGAACACCACGCCGTGGCCCCACGGAAAAGCCAGCTTGCCCTGATGCCGGCCGCTGGCCTGCACCAGTTGCGGGTCGCGCTCCAGGGCGTTGACGACCTGAATCGCGCAAAACCGGGCCTGCGCCAGCGGGCTCATGACCACCTTGATGCGCCCGTCCACCAGAATGTCCCACGCCTGCCGGGTGGCTTGCCGGATGGTTTCCAGCTTCCAGTCCTTGGTTTCCAGAATCAAGAGGCCGCGCCGGGGGTGCAGCACCACAAAGTCGGGGTGCGACTGCTTGGGGCCCACGGGCACGTCGTACCAGAGCAAATAGTCGTCGTCGAGCTTTTGCTCCAGCCGCTCGGCCAGCCGGCGCTCGCCGCTGGTCATGCGCGAGGCGCAACTGCCCATCGCAGGAATAAGAATCGCCATCCGGGAGTCACCAACCTCTCAATACGTTTGTTAACTTTTTGTAACTACGCATCATGCCGGCGAATGCGGCGCTGAGCTAGCCCGAGTCGCTTGAAAAGTAAGAAAAAGGTATTTATTGGCGGAAATGAACCGGGTGAATATTTGCCAAAAATAATTTGGCGATGCGGCATGCTGACAGGCTTTGTGGGGGCTGGCCTACAGACGGCTGGCGGGGCGGCGCTATGGTGGTGGCTGGTCAGCGCGCAACGACAAAACGCTGATTTGCCAGTGCCCCACAAGCCCCCTGTTGTGCCGGAGCTGGCGGGACCGAGTCGATTTCACCAGGAGTTTTACGCATGAACAAAGACCAAATCGCCGGCGCTACCAAAGAAGCCGCTGGAAAAGTACAGGAAGCGGCCGGCAAGCTGATCGGCAGCAAGGAGCAGGAAGCCAAGGGCTTGGTCAAGCAGGCTGAAGGCAACACCCAGCAAACTTACGGCGACGTCAAGGAAATCGTCAAGGACGCGACCAAGTAAGCGTTGTCCCCCGACCTGGCTGCTCGCCGAGTGCGACGGCCAGGCTGTCAGCAGGCAATTTTTAGACCCGAAAGGGTCTTTTGTCTATGTAAGGGAACAGGAAGTTACCAACACGCCCGTCATCGCGAACGAAGTGCGGCGATGACGAATCGGGCTCTTTAATTCAAAGGGCGGCGGGCGACCAGGCCTATCAGCGCGGAGCGTCCGGTATGGCGATCGCCTTCGGTCAGTTCTGCCTCGTAGTCGCGCAGGTCCAGCAGTTCAAAGTCGGCAAAGGCTTCCCGCAGCATGGCTTCGGTGTAGAGGTGCGAAAGCTGCGGCGGCCCGCCGGTCTTGTAGTCGAGTTGTTTGGGCGTGTAGCCCTGCAGCACCAGAACGCCACCGGGCTTGAGGCTGCGCCGGATGTTGGCAAACAGCCTTGCCCGCATGGCGGGGTCGGCAAACTGCACAAAGATGGCGGCCACGCCATCGAAGGCTTCCAGCGGCCACGGGTAGGCGTCGCAGTCGCTCACGCTGAAGTTGACCGACACGCCTTTTTTTGCGGCCAGCCTGCGCGCCTTGGCCACGCCGACGCTGGCCACATCAAACGCATCGACCTCCAGGCCCTGGCCCGCCAGCCAGACGCTGTTGCGGCCCTCGCCGTCGGCCACGCACAGCACGCGCTGGCCGGGTTGCCAGACGCTCGCCTGCTCGCTCAGCCAGGCGTTGGGTTCGGTGCCAAAAATATAGGCATCTTGCGCGAAGCGCTGGTTCCAGGTGTCGGCCGCGTCGGAAAAAGGGGTGGTGGGCAAAGAGTTCATGGGCAGTGGGTGGTGGGTGGGCAGATCATCTTAGTCCCGGCGGCCTGCGCTGTCGGCAGTGGACGGCAGTTACCAGCCGGTTGGCGCGGATTCGGGTATCGTGGGAAACCCATTCACAGCGGAGCCGCCCTTGTCAGACGCCATTCATTTTTACGAACCCCGCGACGGCCACGGCCTGCCGCACGACCCGTTCAACGCCATCGTCGGGCCGCGCCCGATTGGCTGGATCTCGACGCGCAGCGCAGCGGGTGCGCTGAACCTGGCGCCCTACAGCTTTTTCAACGCCTTCAACTACACGCCGCCCATCGTGGGCTTTGCCAGCATTGGCTACAAGGACACGCTGCGCAATATCGAGGAGACCGGCGAATTTGCCTGGAACCTGGCCACGCGCCCGCTGGCCGAGGCCATGAACCAGACCTGCGCCGCCGTGCCGCCCGAGGTCAGCGAGTTTGAACTGGCGGGGCTGACGCCGGTTGCGTCGCGCCTGATTGCGGTGCCGCGCGTGCTGCAAAGCCCGGTGTCGTTTGAATGCCGCCGCACGCAGATCGTGCAGCTGGAAGGCGCCGATGGCACCAAGGTGCCGACCTGGCTGGTGCTGGGCGAGGTGGTGGCGGTGCACATTGACAAGGCGCTGCTGAACAACGGCGTGTATGACACGGCGGCGGCCGGGCACATTCTGCGCGGCGGTGGGCCGGGCGACTATTTCACGGTGGGCCCCGAGCAGCTGTTTCGCATGTACCGGCCCCGCTGATGGCAAATGAAATGATGGGGGCGGCACGCACGCTGTTTGACTTCACGGACGCCGCCGTCAGCCCCTGCAGTCATCCCCTGGCTCGCGGATACGCCGGGCCTAGAACTCAATCGCGGTGCTGATCGCCTGGATGCCCGCCTGGGCGCAGGCTTCGTCGGCGTCGCCGCCGGGGGCGCCGGAAACGCCGATGGCACCGAACGCGGTGCCTTTGCCCTCAATGCGCAGGCCACCGCCCACGGCCATGAAGCGGGGCAGGCTGCGCATGCCGCTCATGGGCCGCCCGGGCTGGGTTTCGGTGGAAAGCGCCAGCGTCGAGGTGTGAAAACTCGCCGCGGTCCAAGCCTTGTTGGTGGCGACCTCCGGGGTGTGCGCGCCGGCAAACCGGTCGCGCAAGACCACCTGCGGCAGGCCCGCGCGGTCCACCACGGCCACGGCGACCTGAAAGCCCTGCTGGCGGCACGACTCCAGCGTGGCGCGCGCCGCCACCAGTGCCGTTTCAGGGGTGAGCGAGGGGGTTTGGAAGACGGCGGCGTCCTGGGCCAGGGCCGTCAGCGTCAACATGGAAAAGCTGGCGCCAGCGGTCAGCGTCAGGGCAGCAAGGGTGCGTCGGGACATGGTGGCTTCCTTTTTTTGCCCCAGTGTGCGGCGCGGGCCGCACTGGCGCTTGCGCGAGATCAATCGCTGGCGTGTTTGCGCTGGCGCGGCGGGCCACGGCGGCGGCGGCCCGCATCATCACTTGCGGTGCGCGCACGCGCTGGCTACCATGGGCGCTGCATCTGCACATTCACACCGGAAGGCCCGCCATGAAATACATCGCCAACATCCTCAAGTCCAAAGCGGACGCCAGCGTGTACGCCATTGCGCCCACGGCGTCGATGTTTGATGCGCTCCAGCTGATGGCGGAGAAAAACATCGGCTCGCTGCTGGTGAAGGACGGCGAGGCGATTGTCGGCATCGTGACCGAACGCGACTACGCCCGCAAGATCGTGCTGCTGGGCCGCACGTCGCCGCAAACGCCGGTCAGCGAGGTTATGAGCCGTTCGGTGATGTGCGTCACCCCGCTGCACACCACCGAGCAGTGCATGGCGCTGATGACGCAAAACCGGCTGCGCCACCTGCCCGTCATGGACGGCGGCAAGCTGCTGGGCATGGTGTCGATTGGCGACCTGGTCAAGGACATCATTTCAGAGCAGCAGTTCATCATTGAGCAGCTGGAGCACTACATCACGGGGCAGCGGGATTGACGCGGGCCGGGCTCAGGGCATGCGCTGCGCCGGCCCCGGCAGCAGCACAAACGCCAGCGCGCCCGCGGCCAGCAGCGCGGCAATGCTGGCCAGCACGGCCGTGAACGGGTCTGCGCCCTGGGCGCTGGCCACTGAGGCCACGATGCCGGTGAACCATTGCATGGCGGCCACGCCCAGAAACATCGCCATGGTGAACACCGCCATCGCGCGGCCCGTGATGGCGGCCGGGTAGGCGGCGCGCACGTCGGCGTACTGCAGCACCAGAAAGCCCGACAGCGCGCCGATCACGATCGGGCCCAGCACGTCGATCAGCGGGTGGTGCGTCAGTGCAAACGCGGCAAACAGGCCGGCCATCAGCAGCGTAAAGCCCACAATCCAGCGGCGCCGGTGCAGCGGGCCGGGGTCGAGCCGGCCAAACAATGGCGGGCCCAGCAGCGACGCCAGCGACATCACCAGCGCTACGTTGCCGCTTTGCACCAGCGTGAAGTCGTGGCGCTGCATCAGCAGCGGCCCCAACCAGAGCCCGCGCAGCGAAATGAACGACGCATAGCCCACGCTGGCCAGCAGCACAATGCCCAGCGTGTGCGGCAGCATGAAGAGGGCGCCGAATTGGCCAATCGCCTGGCGCAGCGATTCCTTGCGGTGCGCTATGCCGGCCAGGCCGGGCGGCGGCGCCGGCTCATGCACCAGCGCCCAGATCAGCGCCCAGGCCAGCGCGGCGCACCCGCCCAGCACCCAAAAGCCCATGCGCCACGAGGTGGCCTCGATCAGCCAGGCCAGCGGCGTGCCGGTCAGCAGCATGCCGATGCCGCCCAGGCCCAGCGTGAGCCCGGAAATGGCGGCAAAGCGCTCGCTTGGAAAATGCCGCGCAATGAACACGGTGCAGGCCAGAAAGGCCGGCGCGCAGCCCATGCCGATCAGCACCTGGCCCAGCACCAGCACGCCGTAGCTTGTTGCCAGCGCCGACAAGGCCGAGCCGGCAATCGCCACCGGAAACGCCACCAGCACGGTGCGCCGCACGCCGTGCAGGTCAATGCCAATGCCCATGAACAGCTGCATGGCACCAAAGGAAAAGTGAAAGGCGCCGGCAAACAGGCCCAGCGCTTGCGCGCTGAGGTGAAAGTCGGCCTGCAGCGGTGCGGCCATGATGGCGGCCACGGTGCGCCAGGCCTGGCTGAGCGCGAACGCGGTGGTCAGCGCAAACAGCATGACCCAGACCGAGCGGGCGGGCGCGGCGTGGACTGTGGGGGCTATGGGGGAGGTCGGGGCGGTGGATTTCATGGCGGGGTGTTGGCCTTGGAGGGTACACCGGGCGGGCGGGCACCACTTGCCTCGGCGGCGACACCGGGCGCTGCGGCTGCCGCGTTCAAGTGCAACGCCGTGTAATGGCGGTCAACAGGCGGCGCCTGCCTGCCGTTAAGTTCATGGTCGTCAGGAAATCATTCTGTAGACGAATCTGAATCTGAACCTAAATCTGCTTCACAGGAACACCATGAACAAATTACTCGCTACCTTGATCTCCGGTCTGTTTATCAGCGCTGCTTTTGCACAAGCGCCTGTGACACCTGCAACGCCTGCAGTCCCGGCAACGCCTGCCGTGGTCAAAGCCGAAGCCAAGGCTGCCAGCGCCACCGCCGCCGCCACGACGTCCGAAGCCAAAGTGGACGCCAAGGCGGATGCCAAGGTGCAAAAAGCTGAATTGACCGCCGCCGAAAAGAAAGCCGCCGCCAAGACCAAAGCGGCAAAAGCCAAAGCTAAAGCCCGCACCAAAGTGGCCAAGGCCAAAGCGGCCGACAAGGTGACGGCCCAGGCCAAGGCCGACACGGTCAACGTCAAGGCCGATGCAAAAGCCGATACGGCGATCGTCAATGCGACCGCCAAAGCCGACAAAGTCAAGGTCGGCGCAACCGCCGACAAAGCCGCCGCCAAGATCGAAACGTCTGCCGTGAAAGCCGAAGGCAAGGTTGACGTGAAAGCTGCGGGCGCCGTCAAGTAATCGCTTTTCGCACCCTCAAAAAAGACAGGCCTGGCCTGTCTTTTTTTATGCCCGCAGCACCACGCCTGGACGTCAGAGTGCAGAGCGTCAGTGCTGGTGCCCGTGTTCGCCATGCACATGCTGGTGCGCAATTTCTTCGGCAGAAGCCGCGCGCACGTCCAGAACCTTCAGGCTAAAGCGCAGGGCCTTGCCGGCCAGCGGGTGGTTGCCGTCGAGCAGGACGATGTCGCCCTTGATTTTCGAGACATTGAAGATCTGCTCGCGCCCGTCGCTGCCGCGGCCTTCGAGCTGGCCGCCCACCTTGACGCCGGCCGGAAACTGGCTGCGCGGAATGGTGCGCATCAGGTCTTCGTCGCGCAGGCCAAACGCGTCTTCGGGCGGCAGCGCCAGCACGGTTTCAAAGCCGGGCTCCTTGCCTTCCAGCGCTTCTTCAATCTTGGGCAGTGTGTTGCCGTAGCCGCCGTGCAGATACACCATGGGCTCGGCGCTTTCCTCGATGCGCTTGCCTTGCGCGTCGGAAACTTTGAAGCGCAGGGTGACGGCGGTGTCTTTTTCGATTTTCATGGTGCTTTATTTCAGGGTTTCAGGTTGAAGGGCAGGCCTGCAGCGCCTTGCCTGCGAGCTGCGGTTTGAGTGTGTCGAGCTGGGCCCGCAGCGGCGCATCGACGGCCGCCAGCATGAGCCGCTGGCCGCTGGCTTCGGGCCGCTCCGCCACCACCCGCGCGGTGCGCACGCCGCGCTGGGCGACCCGGCCCAGTTCGGCCTCGGCCTCGGGGCGGGTGCTGAAGTGGCCCAGTGACAGGCCGGGCGCCAGCGCCGGGTTGACCAGCGGCTCCAGGCGCACGCCCAGCCGGCGCAGTTCGTCGCGCTTTTTGGCGAGCAGGTCGTCGCTGGCATAGGGGCCCATGTAGACGATCCAGCGGCCGGGCGTGACCTTGCGCTCAAGCGCCCAGCTGCCTGCGGGCAGGTTTTTCAGGCCGGTGCGCAGCGCCTGCGCCTGCGCATCGGTAAACAGGCCGGCCTGCAGGCATTCCGTGGCTGTGGCTGTGGATGCGGACGCGGATGTTGGGCTCAGCTTGGGCGTGGGCTCGGACGCGGCAGAACGCGGCGCTTCGGCAGGCGCGGCGGCGCCGCTGTCCAGCAGTTGCAGGGCTTCGGGCCGCAGTTGCTGCTGCAGCCGCTGCGGTTCCGAGGCGCTGACGGGCGCCCAGCCGTAGGGGGCCAGCAGGCCTTGCGACCAGGCCCAGTAGCCGGCGTTGGCCAGCGTCAGCAGCAGCACCAGCACTCTTAGCATGGCGCGGCACCGGGGGCGGGGGAGACGGGCCGCACACTGACTTCGGCGCTGGTGATTTCTTTCATACCGGCCGCAGTATGCACCCGCAGGGCGCCGTTTTCGCCGACACCATAGGCGCTGCCCTGGGTGCCGTCCGACAGCTGCACGGCCCGGCC
>JAUSDK010000065.1 GCA_030650875.1 Polaromonas sp. | reverse complement strand
GACAACGGCCGCCGTGGCAAGGCCATGACGGGCGCCAACAAGCGCGCACTGAAGTCGCTGGCCGACATGATCAAGGGCAAGTCAGGCCGTTTCCGCCAGAACTTGCTGGGCAAACGCGTCGACTATTCAGGTCGTTCCGTGATTACCGTGGGCCCGACGCTCAAGCTGCACCAGTGCGGTTTGCCCAAGCTGATGGCGCTGGAACTGTTCAAGCCCTTCATCTTTGCCCAGCTTGAAGTGCGCGGCATTGCCACCACCATCAAGGCGGCCAAGAAGGAAGTCGAATCCGGCACGCCGGTGGTGTGGGACATCCTGGAAGAGGTCATCAAGGAACACCCCGTGATGCTCAACCGTGCGCCTACGCTGCACCGTTTGGGTATCCAGGCCTTCGAGCCCATCCTGATTGAAGGCAAGGCGATTCAGCTGCACCCGCTCGTCTGCTCGGCCTTTAACGCCGACTTTGACGGTGACCAGATGGCCGTTCACGTGCCCCTGTCGGTGGAAGCGCAGATGGAATGCCGCACCCTGATGCTGGCGTCCAACAACATCCTGTTTCCGGCCAACGGCGAACCCGCCATCGTGCCGTCGCAGGACGTGGTGCTGGGTCTGTATTACACGACCCGCGACCGCACCAACGGCAAGGGCGAAGGCCTGGTGTTTTCGGACACCGGCGAAGTGCGCCGCGCGTTTGACGCGGGCGAGCTCGACCTGAACGCCCGCATCAGCGTGCGCCTGACCGAGTGGACCAAGGACAAGGAAACCAAGGAGTTCGTGCCTTCGACCAAGCTGTGGGAAACCACCGGCGGTCGGGCGCTGCTGTCCGAAATCCTGCCCAAGGGCCTGCCTTTCTCCAACATCAACAAGGCATTGAAGAAGAAGGAAATCTCCAAGCTCATCAACGTGTCTTTCCGCAAGTGCGGACTCAAAGAGACCGTGGTGTTTGCCGACAAGCTGCTGCAGTCGGGTTTCCGCCTGGCCACCAAAGCCGGTATTTCGATTTGCATCGAAGACATGCTGGTGCCCAAGGAAAAGCACGACATCATTGCGCACGCCCAGAAGGAAGTCAAAGAGATCGAGCAGCAGTATGTCTCCGGTCTGGTGACGTCTGGCGAGCGCTACAACAAGGTGGTGGACATCTGGGGCAAGTCCGGCGACGACGTCTCCAAGGTCATGATGGCCCAGTTGTCGAAAGAAAAGGTCATTGACCGCCACGGCAACGAAGTCGAGCAGGAATCCTTCAACTCCATCTACATGATGGCCGACTCCGGCGCCCGGGGTTCCCCGGCGCAGATTCGCCAGGTCGCAGGTATGCGCGGTTTGATGGCCAAGCCCGACGGCTCCATCATCGAGACGCCGATTACCGCGAACTTCCGCGAAGGCCTGAACGTGCTGGAGTACTTCATCTCCACCCACGGTGCCCGTAAGGGTCTGGCCGACACGGCGCTTAAAACGGCCAACTCCGGCTACCTGACACGCCGCTTGTGCGACGTGGTGCAGGATCTGGTGGTGACCGAGGACGATTGCGGCACCCAGGACGGCTCGCTGATGCGCGCCATCGTCGAGGGCGGTGAAGTCATTGAATCGCTGCGCGACCGGGTTCTGGGCCGCACCGCCGTTGAAGACATCCTGCACCCTGAGAATCGTGCGGTGCTGGCCAAGGCCGGCGTGATGCTGGACGAAGACCTGATCGAAGAGCTCGAAGCGCAAGGCGTGGACGAAGTCAAGGTGCGCACCGCACTGACCTGCGAAACCCGCTTTGGCCTGTGCGCCAAGTGCTATGGCCGCGACCTGGGTCGTGGCGGCTTGATCAACATCGGCGAAGCGGTTGGTATCATCGCCGCGCAGTCGATTGGCGAGCCCGGCACGCAGCTGACGATGCGGACCTTCCACATCGGTGGCGCTGCATCCCGCGCGGCCATTGCGTCAAGCGTGGAAGCCAAGTCCAACGGCCTGATCGGTTTCAACGCACCGATGCGCTATGTGACCAACGGCAAGGGCGACCTGGTCGTGATTGCCCGCTCCGGCGAAATCGTGCTGCACGACGAGCATGGCCGCGAGCGCGAGCGTCACAAGGTGCCTTACGGCGCGACGCTGACCGTCAAGGCTGACCAGAGCATCAAGGCTGGCGCCATTCTGGCCAACTGGGATCCGCTGACCCGCCCCATCATTACCGAATTCGCCGGCAAGGTGCTGTTCGAGAATGTGGAAGACGGCGTCACGGTGGCCAAGCAGGTCGATGATGTGACCGGTCTGTCCACGCTGGTGGTGATCGATCCGAAGCGCCGTGGCGCGACCAAGGTGATTCGTCCCCAGGTCAAGCTGATCGACGCCAACGGCAACGAAGTCAAGATCCCCGGCACCGATCACTCGGTGACGATCGGTTTCCCGATCGGCGCATTGCTTCAGGTCCGTGATGGCCAGGAAGTGGGCCCCGGCGAGGTGCTGGCGCGTATTCCGGTTGAAGGCCAGAAAACCCGCGACATTACCGGCGGTCTGCCGCGTGTTGCCGAGTTGTTCGAAGCCCGCACGCCGAAGGACAAGGGCACGCTGGCTGAAATGACCGGTACCGTGTCGTTTGGCAAGGAAACCAAAGGCAAGGTTCGCCTGCAGATCACTGATCCCGAAGGCAAGGTCTGGGAAGACCTGGTTCCGAAGGAAAAGAACATCCTGGTGCACGAAGGCCAGGTCGTGAACAAGGGCGAGTCGATCGTGGACGGCCCGGCCGATCCGCAAGACATCCTGCGTTTGCTGGGCGTGGCCGAGCTGGCCCGCTACATCGTCGATGAAGTGCAGGACGTCTACCGTCTGCAGGGCGTGAAGATCAACGACAAGCACATCGAAGTGATTGTTCGCCAGATGCTGCGCCGTGTGGTCGTCGAAAACGTCGGTGACACCAGCTACATCGCCGGTGAGCAGGTCGAGCGCTCGGCCATGCTGGACGTCAATGACGCCCTGCGCGCCGACGGCAAGATCCCTGCGACCTTCAGCAATTTGCTGCTCGGTATCACCAAGGCGTCGCTGTCGACCGACTCGTTCATCTCTGCGGCTTCCTTCCAGGAAACCACCCGCGTGCTCACCGAGGCTGCCATCATGGGCAAGCGCGACGAGTTGCGCGGTCTGAAAGAGAACGTGATCGTCGGCCGCCTGATTCCAGCCGGTACCGGCATGGCCTACCACGAAGCCCGCAAGGCCAAGGACCTGATGGACGACGCCGAGCGCCGCGCCATCGCCGAGTCCGAAGCCGCCGAGCTGGATGCCGCGCACGCGGAAACCAGCGATGAAGGTGCTGCCTCGGAGTAAGCCAGGCTAACGCCCGCGCCCGCCAGGGCATCAAGCCCCACACCCAAAAGGATGTGGGGCTTTTTTGCGTGCGGAGTGCCTGGCAATGGTTGAAGCTTGCTGCGCCAAAAAATTATGAAAAATAGGGCGGTAGCCCTTAATTGACGGATTTTTCTTGCTACTAAAATAGTAACAATTGGTGCGTTTTGTGCGGCCGCGTCGTAGGGGTCATGCAAAAAGCGGGTTAATCTCGCTGCCGGCGTCAGTACAAGCCGCAGAAAAGTCGCGGACCCAAGGGGTTTGGCGCCTGCAATCCACACCCCAAGGAATCTTTTCATGTCCATGCGCACCCTTGTTTCCATCGCCCTGACGGCTTTGCTGGTTTTCTGGGCGGTGGGCGCCTACAACCGCCTGGTCCGGCTTAAAAACATCATTGCCAATGCGTTTGGCCAGATTGATGTCCAGCTCAAGCGCCGCTATGACCTGATTCCCAACCTGGTGGATGCCGCCAGAAAATACCTGCAGCACGAGCAAGCCACGTTGGAGTCGGTGATTGCTGCGCGCAACCAGGCCCGCAGCGCCAGCGAAAGGGTCGCAAGCCGCCCCGGCAAGGCCGACGCCATCATCGCGCTGGCCGCCGCCGAGCAGACGCTGGACAGCAGCCTGGGCCGGCTGTTTGCCCTGGCCGAGGCCTACCCTGACCTGAAGGCCGACCAGACCATACGCGAGCTCAGCGAGGAACTCACCAGCACCGAGAACAAGGTGGGCTTTGCCCGCCAGGCCTACAACGATGCCGTGCTGGACTACAACAATGCGCAAGGGCAATTTCCGGCCTTGCTGGTGGCCCGCTTGTTTGGCTTTTCACCTTCGGCCATGCTGCAGTCCACCGAGAGCGCTGCCGAGCGCCAAGCCATCCGCATCCAGCTATGACCGCCGGCCTTGGTCGTGCCCATTCAGCGCTTTAAGCTCCATGCGTTTTTTTGAGCGGCAGGAACAAGCCCGCCAGCAAACCCTGCGGTTGCTGCTGCTGTTTGGGCTGGCCGTGATCGTCCTGGTGCTGGCCGTCAATGCCGCGCTGGCGCTGACCTGGCGGCTGGTGTCGCCCGGTTTCAGCGGCTATCCGGCCTATTTCTTTGCCGTCAACAGTGGGGTGACGCTGCTGTTTGTGTTGGGCGGCTGGTGGCTGGAAACCGGCCTGCTGCACGGCGGTGGGGAAAAGCTGGCGCGCCGGGTCGGTGCGCGCGAGGCCTGGCCCGCGAGCCGCGAAGCCGAGCAAAAGCTCTGCAACATCGTTCATGAGCTGGCGATTGCGGCCAGCATGAAGGCCCCCCTGCCCATGGTGCTGGCCCGGGAAAACGGCATCAACGCCTTTGCCGCCGGCTGGGACGAGACTGACGCGGTCGTAGCCGTCACGCAGGGCGCGCTCGACCACCTCACGCGCGATGAGCTGCAGGGGCTGGTGGCGCACGAGTTCAGCCATTTGCGCGAAGGCGATACCCGCCTGAACATGCGGCTGGCCGGCATGGTGTTCGGGCTGGAAATGGTCTTCAATCTGGGCCGCAGCATGTGCGCCACCGACGACGACGGCCGCCGCTCCTTGCTGGCGCTGCCGGGCCTGGCCATCATGGCCACCGGCGCCCTGGGCTGGCTGGCCGGGCGGGCGCTGAAGGCCGCCGTCTCGCGCCAGCGCGAGTTTCTGGCCGACGCGCGTGCCGTGCAGTTCACGCGCAGCAAAGAGGGCTTGGGCGGGGTGCTTCGCAAGGTCGCGGGCCTGCAGGCCGCGCACCATGGCCAGCGCACATCCGTGCAGCGCAGCCTGCACCCGGACGTTCAGCACATGCTGCTGGTGGAAGGCGGCCTCCAGGAGCAGTGGTTTGCCAGCCATCCGCCGCTGGCCGAGCGCATACGCCGCATCTATGGCCGACCCATGGCGGCGCTGCCTTTGCGGCGCGAAGATGAGGCGCCAACGCGGCCTGATGCCTTATTTTGAGCCACCGGCCCGCGTCGACTCGATAATGCACTCAGCACCGTCCGCCTCCGGACGGCTTTACCGCTGGCCCCTAAGGGCCGGCCTTGACGGAAACGATGCAAGATAACCCGACCCAAGTCCCCCTGTGGCGCCAGCTTCAGGGCGCCGCTTCCCTTTTAATGGCCGTGCGAGACGGCCAGTCCATGACGGCCGCGCTGGAAGACGTGGACGCCACGCTGCGGCCGGGCGTGCAGGCGCTTGGCTTTCATGCGCTGCGCTGGCTGGGCCGCGCCGAAGCGCTGCGCCAGCAGCTGGCGCAGCGCCCGCCACCGCCCGAGGCCGATGCGCTGCTGTGCGTGGCGCTGGCGCTGGGCTGGTCAGACCAGGAAGCGCCCTACACCATGCACACGCTGGTCGACCAGGCCGTTGAAGCCGCCAAGCGCAGCGAAGCCACCAAGCACCAGGCCAGCTTCATCAACGGTTGCCTGCGCCGCTTTCTGCGCGAACGCGACACCCTGGTGGCCGTGAGCGAAAGAAGCCCGCAAGCCGTCTGGAATCACCCGCAGTGGTGGATAGACCAGGTCCGCAAAGACCATCCGGCGCACTGGCAGGCCATCTTGCAAGCCAATAACACCCGGGCGCCGCTGATCCTGCGCGTCAATGAACGTAAAACGACCCAGGCGCAGTACCTGAACACCTTGCTGGCCATGGATATTGCCGCATTTCCGGTCGGGGAGCATGGCGTGGTCCTGGCGGCGGCCCGCCCCGTGACGGCGCTGCCGGGCTTTGCCGAAGGACATTTTTCGGTGCAGGACGCTGCGGCCCAGCTGGCCGCGCCGCTGCTGCTGGACGGCCTCGCTCCGGCCGGCGACGGCGGGGCGCCGCTGCGCATTCTTGATGCCTGCGCCGCGCCTGGCGGCAAAACCGCGCACCTGCTGGAGCTGGCCGACTGCGCGGTGACCGCGCTGGACATCGACGCCCGCCGCTGCGAGCGCATTGCGCAAAACCTGCAGCGCCTCGGCCTGCATGCCGACATCGTGGTGGGCGACGCCAGCAAGCCCCGGGCCTGGTGGGATGGCCAGCTGTACGACGGCATCTTGCTTGATGCGCCCTGCACCGCCTCGGGCATTGTGCGGCGCCACCCCGACGTGCGCTGGCTGCGCCGACCGACCGACATCGCCCAGCTGGCCAGCCAGCAGGCCTATCTGCTCAAAACCTTGTGGCCCCTGGTCAGGCCGGGCGGCCGCCTGCTCTACTGCACCTGCTCGGTTTTCAAGGCAGAGGGCGAACTGCAGGCGCAAACGTTCCTTGCACACCACACCGACGCGTTATTAATGCCCTCACCCGGGCATTTGCTGCCCCAAAGTGGCGCTGGCCATGCCGTCTTCCCGGACAATTTACTGCGTGAACACGACGGTTTTTATTACGCGCTGCTTGAAAAACGCAGCCTCTAGCCTATTTGGCGGCAGCATTTCGCGCCGCCTGCTCCGCGTCCTGCTGGGCTTGTGCCTGTGCCTGAGCCCCTGGTGGGCGCAGGGCCAAAGCGCCGCCTCTGCCACCGAGATCACCCAGCTGCGCGTGGAGCGCGCCGATGACGGGATTCAGCTGTCGGCGCTGATCCGTTTCGATCTGGCGCCTGTCGTGCAAGATGCCCTGCTCAAGGGGATTCCGCTGTTTTTTGTGGTGGAGGCCGACATCTACCGCGAGCGCTGGTACTGGACCGACCAGCGCGTGGCCAGCACCGCCCGCACCGTGCGCCTGGCCTATCAGCCGTTGACCCGGCGCTGGCGCATCAATATCGCTTCGGGCCTGATCACCAGTTCCGCAGGCCTGCGCGCCGCATTGAACCAGAACTACGACACGCTGGACGAGGCCCTGTCGACCATTCAGCGCGTGGCTCGCTGGAAAATTGCCGACACCAGCGACCTGGACCCAGGCGCTGCGTACACGCTGGACTTCAATTTCAGGCTCGACCTGTCCCAGCTACCGCGCCCGTTCCAGATTGGCATGGCCGGGCAACGCGAATGGAGCATTGCCGCGCGTTTTAATGACCGGCTACGGCTGGAGCTCCCGGCGGCAGCTTTGGGGGAGGGCGCCAAGTGAGCCTCGGCGGCAACCTGAGCGCGATCAAAAGCAGCAAAGCCTTTCGCTGGACCGTCGGCGTCGGCGTCGGCGTCATGGTTGCCCTGGGGTTGGTGCTGCTGTTTTTGCTGACGCAGGCCACCGGCAACCGCGATCTGTACGAGCGCAACTACGCGGTGCTGTTTGGCCTGAACGTGGCGGTGGCCGGCCTGTTGCTGCTGGTCATCGGCTGGATCGCGCTGCGCCTGGCACTGCGCGTGCGCCGCGGCCGCTTTGGCAGCCGGCTGCTGGTCAAGCTGGCGGCCATTTTTGCGCTGGTGGGTCTGCTGCCCGGCACGATGATTTATGTGGTGTCCTACCAGTTCGTCTCGCGCTCGATTGAAAGCTGGTTTGACGTCGAGGTCGAAGGCGCGCTGGCGTCTGGCCTGAACCTGGGACGTGCCACGCTCGACAACCTGGCCACCGAGCTGGGCAACAAAACGCGGCAGGCGGCCACGCAACTGTCCCAAACCCCCGATGCCCTGGCCGGCCTGGCGCTGGAGCGCCTGCGCGACCAGTTGTCCGTCAGCGATGTGGTGCTCTGGAGCGCGTCAGGGCAAATGATTGCCAGCGCAGGCGAATCGCGGTTTTTGTTCCAGCCCGAGCGTCCCTCGGTGCAGCAGCTGCGCAATGCGCGCACCCAGCGCGTCGTCACCCAGATTGAAGGACTGGAAGAAATGCTGCCAGGCGGCAACGGCGAACTCACCGCCAGCGGCGTGCCGGCCAGCGCGGGTGCGGCCGCCCTGGCGCCACGCGTCAAGGCCATCGCCGTGGTGGACAACCCGAATGTGAACGTGTTGGGACAGTTCCGGTTTTTACAGGTGACCGAAGTCCTGCCTGCCGCGCTGGTGGCCAACGCCATCGCCGTGCAAGAGGCCAACCGCCAGTACCAGGAGCGTGCGCTGGCGCGCGGCGGCCTGCGCCGGATGTATATCGGCACCCTCACGCTCAGTCTTTTTCTGGCGGTGTTTGGCGCCGTGCTGCTGGCTGTCGTGCTGGGCAACCAGCTCGCCAAGCCACTGCTGGTGCTGGCCGAAGGCGTGCGTCAGGTCGCGCTGGGCGACCTGACGCCCAAGGCCGCGCTGCAGGGCAAGGACGAGCTGGGCGGGCTGACCCGCTCGTTTGCCGACATGACGCAGCAACTCGCCGATGCCCGGTCGGCCGTGCAGCACAGCATGAGCCAGGTCGACGCGGCGCGCGCCAACCTTCAAACCATCCTGGACAACCTCACCGCCGGCGTCATCGTGCTGGACATCCGGGGCCACATCCAGTCCAGCAACCCCGGTGCCACGCGCATCCTGCAGGCGCCCCTGGCCGACTACCGGGGCCAGTCGCTCGGCGACGTGCCCGGTCTTGAGACCTTTGCCCAGGATGTGCTGGCCCAGTTTGCCGACTACCTCCGTGAAAACGTCGCCCACGAGCGGGCGCACTGGCAACAGTCGTTTGAACTGCGCGCCGCCGAACCCGGCGCCCCCGACCACGCCATCACGCTGATTGCGCGTGGCGCCAAAATGCCGGGCACCGAAGAGTTCCTGCTGGTGTTTGACGACATCTCCGACATGGTGTCGGCCCAGCGCGCGCAGGCCTGGGGCGAGGTGGCGCGCCGGCTCGCGCACGAAATCAAGAACCCGCTCACGCCCATCCAGTTGTCGGCCGAGCGCCTCGAAATGAAGCTCACCGGCAAGGTCGCGCCGCCCGAGCAGGCGCTGCTCACCAAGTCCGTCAAAACCATCGTCGACCAGGTTGATGCCCTGAAGCGCCTGGTCAATGAATTCCGCGACTACGCCCGCCTGCCCGCCGCTGAACTCAAGCCCGTCGACCTCAACGCCCTCATCACCGAAGTGATGCAGCTCTACCTCAGCGACAGCGCCGTCGTGCCCGTCATGACCGAGCTTGACCCCAGCGCCCCGCCCATCAGGGGCGATGCCCAGCAGCTGCGCCAGGTGATTCACAACCTGTTGCAAAACGCCCAGGACGCCCAGGAGGGCAAGGACGCCGGCCGTGTGGTTCTTAAAACCGAGTACCTCGACAGTTCACGGCGCGTGCGCCTGAGCGTGCGCGACAGCGGCACGGGCTTTCCCGAGCACATCCTCAAACGCGCGTTTGAGCCCTACGTCACCACCAAGGTCAAAGGCACCGGGCTGGGGCTGGCGGTGGTCAAGAAAATCGCCGATGAACACGGCGCCCGCGTCGATATTTCCAACCGCGTGGTGGACGGCCAAGTGCAAGGCGCGCAAGTGTCGTTATCATTCGCAGTTGTGGCTTAACAACACAAGCCGCGCCACACCTGGCAACAGCTTTCGCAACACCTACGCATCCGTAATAACTGGCAGGGCAGCAATTCAATCATGGCAAATATTCTGGTGGTCGACGACGAGCTGGGCATACGCGATCTTCTTTCGGAAATCCTCAACGACGAAGGGCATCAGATCGAGCTGGCTGAAAACGCTGCCCAAGCCCGCGCTGCCCGCACCCGCGCCCGGCCCGACCTGGTGCTGCTCGATATCTGGATGCCCGACACCGATGGCGTGACGCTGCTCAAGGAGTGGTCGTCCAACGGACTGCTCACCATGCCCGTCATCATGATGAGCGGCCACGCCACCATAGACACCGCAGTCGAGGCCACCAAAATCGGCGCCATGGCGTTTCTTGAAAAACCCATCACGTTGCAAAAACTGCTCAAGGCGGTGGAGCAAGGCCTTGCCAGAACACTGGCGCGCAAGCCCATCGCCGTGAATGTGGGCGTCAGTCCGTCCGAGCTCACGCTGGAGGCCGTCATGACCGGCGGCACGTTGCCGGTGGCCCTGGACCTGGGGCCGCAGGCCACGCAGAGTTTTTTCCTCGAAAAACCCCTGCGCGACGCCCGTGACGAGTTTGAAAAAGCCTACTTCGAATTTCACCTCGCCAAGGAAGGCGGCTCCATGACCCGCGTCGCCGAAAAAACCGGACTGGAACGCACCCATCTTTACCGAAAACTCAAGCAATTGGGCGTGGATCTTTCGCGCGGCAAGCGCAGCGCGTAAACTTTCTGCGCGTCATCGG
>JAUSDK010000063.1 GCA_030650875.1 Polaromonas sp. | reverse complement strand
CGTCGCCCTCCAGCACCGACATCTGGTCGCTCGGGCGGCCCAGCGTCTTGAGCATGCTGGGCGCCGCGCCGTCGAGCGGCAGGCGAAACACCGCCGAAATCGATGCGGCACGCCCGCTGGCGGCATCGCGCTGGTTGCGCGTGGTCCACACGTACACCGCCCGGCGCGAGACATAAAACACCCGGCCGGCCGGCCCCAGCACGGCGCTGGAGCGGCAGTCCAGTTCGGGCAGGGCCAGGTCGCAGCGCACGATGGTGTGCATCGTGATGCCTTCCTGCGGGTTCAGCGGTTCGTCCGTGCGGTAAATGCGGGTCGCGTCGGCAATGCGTTTGAAATCCGCGGGTGTGGCGCCCGGCTGCCAGCGCCGCATCGCGGGCAGGCGTGCCGCCGGATCGGCATGCCAGACGTTCAGAGGGATGGGGGTGTACAGGATGAGCTCGCTGCCGATCAGGCGACTGGCGTAGTTGCGCGAGGAGTAGTAGTCGCTGGAGCGCACATGGTATGTGGCGCGGTAGCTGAGCTGGCCCGCGTCATCGATGTTGAACAGGCCGAGCTCCGTCCCGCCGCGCGCATAGCTGTAGCCGATCACGGCCACCGTGTTGCCGGCCACCATCATCTCGTCATACCAGGCGCCCGACGGATTGACATCCGGCGCGTAGGCGTTGATGGACGACACCGGCAGCAGCTGGTGGCGGTCCACATTGACCGTGAACAAGCGTCCCCGGCGCAGGATGACCAGGTGCTTGCCATGCACCTTGACAATGCCGCCCTCGTCCACGCCGGCCGTCTGGTTGTTGGTGATGGATTCGGCGGCGCCGGCGGCAGCAGGCGCCGGTGCTGCCATGGCCATGGCGGGGGCCGGCGGGCTGGGCCGGGAAGCCCAGGTCTTGCCGGGGTTCTCGGCCTCCCATTTTTTCCGGACTTCTTCCAGGCGCAGCCGGCGTTCCTCTTCCTGCCTGCGGCGTTCTTCCTCGCGGCGCTGGCGCTCCACCACAAAGGGCTCGAACCAGGCCTGCAGGGCGGCCTCGTCGGCAAAGGCTGTCAGGTTTTTGGCCGGTGTGAAGGCCTCACCCTGTGCCTGTGCCTGCGCCTGTGCCTGCGCCTGCTGCTGCACCCGTGCAAGCCGCGCCGGTTTCCAGTGCCCTGCCCAAGGTTCAGTCTTACGACTTGCCTTTGCAGGATCTGGTGCAGGTGGCACAGGGCTCTGGTCTGCAGTGGATCAACTCCGATGCCAGCAAGATTGCCGAGGCGCAAGCCGCGATAGCCGCTGAAGTTCAGCCCGTTAAGGTTCAGCGCGAGCGTCCTGCACGGGTGATATCGGAAGAAGCGCCCCTGGTGCTGGTCGAGACCAAGCGCGATCTGGGAACCATGCCCCTGCCGTTTGAAAAATCGGTCGATTAAAGCTTCATTGCACCCCCTGAAAAGGCTCCCTCGGGAGCCTTTTTCTTTGCCTGTTTCATGCCGGAAGCAGCTTTACATCCGGCTTGCCACCCGTGCGCCTGTCCATCTTCAGTCCGGATCGCGACACGCCCGGTCGTGCTGCGCTTGCAGCGCTGCATGCGGGTAGCACACGCCTGCCCTTGCGCAGGTCGCGTTTTCCGCACCCATCACGGCATCAACCGGCGAGCATCCAGGATGCATCCAGAAACCGGCCGATGATTGTTCCGGGTTAGCCCGGTTCGCAGATGTTGCGCCAGCCATGAAGGATGTGGCGCCTGCGCCGGAATTTCAGGTCTGTGCAGCGCGCTTGTAGGCTTGGGCTGCGGCTTCGCCGTCTTCGCGCTGCTCAGCCAAAAGCGCAAGCGCCCGCCAGGCGTTGCGGCGCAGCCCGCTGTCCTGCAAAGCCAGCGTGGCCTGCGACAACAACTGCTGGGCTTTGCCCCAGAGCTGGCGGTTCAGGCAGGCCATGCCCGCCAGGTACTGGAGGTTGGCATCACGCGGGCGTCCGCGCTGCGCCGTCTCGATGCGGGCCAGCCAGGCGGCATCCAGGCTGTCCAGGCCGGCTTCCAGCACCGCGATCAGTTTGGTGTTCAGTTCGTCGCCCATGCTGGCGCCAGGCTGCATCATGCGGTCCCACACCTGCAGCAGCCAGGAGCGGGCCAGTTCAGCATCGCCGTGCAGTGCCATGAGGCGGGACGCCGCCTGGATCACTATCTCGGGCATGGCGCGTTCGCTGTCGTCGAGCGAATACCAGGCTTGCTGCAGTTGCACCGGGTCATGTGCCTCGTTGAGCAGCGCCAGTGCCAGGCCACGCACCAGGCTTTGCGCAGCGGCCGGCGAGAACGCGCGGTGCTTGGCCAGCAGCCGCGCGGTCTCCAGCGCCTGCCCGGTCTGCTGCGCCTGCCGGGCAGCGCGTAACTTCATGCGCAGCGCCAGCGTGCGCCTGGCCGCGCCCAGCGGCAACTGGCCCAGCCATTCGAGCGCGGCGTCGGCATCGCGCTCTTCCAGCGCCCAGCGCGCAGCGCGAAACTGCACGGCTTCGCGCACACCCTGCGCGCTGCGCGGCTCCGACGCCTGAAGCGCCGACTGCAAATGCTTCTCACGCACGGCATGGTTTTGAAGCGACTGGGCACTTTCGGCCACCAGCAGGTGAGCCAGCGCGCGCAACTGGCTGGCGCGGCTGTCGTTATGCCCCCATTCGTGGCTTGACGCATCCGCATGCAGTGCCAGGCTCTTTTCCTGCGCCAGCGCGTTCTGGGCCGACTTGGTGGCCCGGATATAGCGCCCCGCCAGCAGGTGCGCCAGCGCATCCATGACGGCGCCGTACATGGCGCGTTCTTTTTGCTGGGCGCGCCAGCGCTGGGCTTCGGCGGGCAACGACACCACGGCCGACATGGCGCGCAACGCCAGGTACAGCAGCATGAACAGCCCGGCCAGCAGCAGCATCAGCAAATTAAAGGAAATATCCACCCGGTTCGGTGGCCAGAAAACAGTCACCACGGCCTGGTTGTTGCCGGCAAACAGGGCCACTGCCACGGCCACGCCAAAAAGGGCCAAAAACCAGAGAGCGGCGCGCATGATTGTCTTGTTGCCCTTCTGGCGGTTACCGGCCCGCAGCCGCAGTGGCCAGGGCCGTCAGCGTGTCGTCCAGACGCGGCAGCTCGCTGGTTTTCAGCTGGCCTTGCACCTGGGCCAGCAACTCGCGTGCCGCCTGGGTTTTGCGCGAAGCGGGGTCGAAGTACTTGCCCAGCCAGGCGTTGGCGCTGAGCAGGTCGGCACGCACGGAGCCCGTCTGGCGCGACAGCAAGCCCAGGCGTGCATTGAGCAGCCGTAGCTTGAGGTTTTCACGCAGGAAAAACGACTGCTCGGGCGCCAGCAAAGCCGCTTCGGGCTGCTCGATGCGGCTCACGCGCAGCAACTGGCGGGCGCCATCCCACAGGCCGCCCAGCATGCGCTGTGACCAGCCATGAAGCGTCTGCCGATCAAAGACATCCCGCCAGGACGTGCCCGGTGCGGAGGCTGGCGCCGCAGGCGAGGCCGCAGAAGAAGGCGGAGTCGCCGCGCGAAGCGCGCCGCTGGCCGCCATCGCGTTGGCCACCGGCAATTCATCGACCAGGCCGACAAGCTCGTCGAGTTTGAGCATCAACAGCGGCACATCGGTGACGGTCGCGGCCTTGATGCGGTCCAGGTCCCGGGTAATGGCGCGCTGCAGCGGACCCAGACGGGGTTGAGCGGCCCGCGACAGGCGCAGGTCGGCCGACTTGAGCGCAGCGATCAGGGGCTCGGCAGTGCCGGTGAGCTGCGCTTGCTGCTGAGCCAGCCGCAGCGCAGCCTCCATGTCCACGACCAGGTTTTCATCACGCGAGCGCGACAGGCTCTGCATGAGCTCTTCGAGCTGGTTGCGCTGCAGACTGACCTCGCTGATACGGGTTTCCTGCAGTGCCAGCCGCCCCGACAACTCCAGCATGCCCGCCTGCGCCTGACGGGCCAGGGTACGCGCCTCGACCGACTGCGCGCTGGCATCCAGGCTGCGGCGGGCCAGCTCTTCCTGCACGCTGCCCAGCCTTTGCCAAAGCAAAATGCTGGACAGCAGCGCGGCCGCGGCCAGGGCGAGCGACAACAGCGCCCACTTGCCGGGCAGCAGTGCGGCTGGTGCGACCCGGCCGCGCGCGGCGCTGCCGTCGGGTGCAGGCCCGGCATCGGGTGCGGAAGGGGGGAGATCGGGGTAGCGGTCGCTCATGGATGGCTTGATTCTATCGAGGCGAGCGTGTCCCTGATGTCCTTCAGTGCCGGGCGTGACGCCACAACAACACCCCAGCCCGCCGCCAGCACGGCCTGGGCAATGCGCGGATGGGTGGCGATGGCGCGGGCGTGGCCCCACGCCGTTCCCGCCAGTTCGGGCATGTGGACCAGGTTGGCCACCGCCTCGGAGCTGCTAAACAGCCAGATGGACCCGTCGCTGCTGGCCGCCCTGGCACGCTGGATCTGCGCGTCTGTCAGCTGCGGCGCGCGGCGCTGGTAGACCCCCACAAAGTCGACCTGCGCCCCGGCAGCGGCCCACTGCCGGGCGATCCAGTCGCGTCCAGACGAGGGCGCACCGCTTTGGGCACCTGAATTTTGTCCGCGTACCACCAGCACCCGCCGGCCCTGCCAGTCGCGCCGGCCCACCACGTTCCACAGCGCTTCGGAGTCAAACTGCTGTGCGTCGGCGGCCGGTGCATCAATCTGGCTGGCGGGAACGCCCGCCGCGATCAGCGCGGCCACGGTACCCGGGCCGGGCGCCATGAAGCGCAGGCCTTGCGGGAGCTTGCCCGGCAGGTTGCCTGCTACTTTTTCAGTAGCTACTTGTCCCGATAAATATTGGGCAAAGACCTTATTTGGCTTGAAAAAATAGTCCACCGCATTGCTGCTGACAAACATGCAAGCGGCGTAGCGCTCCAGCGCCTGCCAGGCCTCGGCCAGGGCCTGCGCGCTGGCGGCGCCGCAAGCGGGCGCAATTTCGATCAGGGGCAAAGCCTCGGCCGCCACACCGCTTTGCTGCAACTGCTGCACCCAGTGCCGGGCGTCGCGGGCCGGCCGCGTGACCAGCACACGGCGAGCTTTCACGCCAGCGTCCGGCATCAGGCGGCCGGTGCGTTGCTGGCCCAGACTGCGCCACCGGCGCGAAGCTGCGCCGCCACCGCTTCGCCCAAGGCCTCGGCCTCGTCAAAGCTGCGCACCTCAGCGCTTTGTTGCACCTGCACCAAAGGCGTCGGCAAGGCGCCGCCGTCAGTGGCCACTGCACCCACCGGGTCGCCCCAGGCTGCATCGAGCTGCAGGGCATGGCCGGGGCCGGCCGTCACAAAGGCGGCCAGCGGCATGGAGCAGCTTCCGCCCATGGCGCGCGACACCGTGCGCTCGGCGGTCACGGCCAGCCAGGTCGGCTGATGGGCCAGCGTGGCCAGCGCCTGCACCAGGTCGGCGCGATCGGCGCGCACTTCAATACCCAGCGCGCCCTGTCCGGCGGCTGGCAGCATGTCGGTCGGTGCAAACGCGCTGCGAATGCGCGACGCCAGGCCCAGCCGCTTGAGCCCGGCGGCGGCCAGCACAATGGCGGCGTACCGGCCTTCGTCGAGCTTGCGCAAGCGCGTGTCGAGGTTGCCGCGCAGCGGTTGAATGTCCAGATCGGGTCGCATGGCCTTGAGCAGCACCAGCCGGCGCAGGCTGGAGGTGCCCACCACCGCGCCCAGCGGCAGTTCGGCCAGCGACGCGAACTGGTTGGACACAAACGCATCGCGCGGGTCTTCCCGCTCCAGCACGCAGGCCAGCGCAAAGCCTTCAGGCAGGTCCATCGGCACGTCTTTCAGCGAATGCACCGCCAGATCGGCCCGGCCTTCGCTGAGCGCCACTTCCAGCTCCTTGATGAACAGGCCCTTGCCGCCCACCTTGCTCAGGGGGCGGTCCAGGATCTGGTCGCCCAGCGTCGTCATGCCCAGCAGTTCGACCTGCCAGCCCAGACGGTCCTCCAGCAGCGCCTTGACATGCTCGGCCTGCCACATCGCCAAACGACTTTCGCGGGTGGCGATCACAACTTTTTTCACAACATTCCTGACGGTTTCAAACTCTGTGGGCACACGTAACCTGTTGGTATTTTTTAGGGGAAGTGAATGCTAGCATGCGAGCTTCAGACACATAAGGCAAAGATGGTCACTTCGGCACACTCCCCAAAAATCAGGAAAACCACCACCGGCAGCGCCAACATCGCTGACGACAAGGCGCCCACCCGCGCCAAGGACAACGAACGCCCGCTGGTGGAAGACATCCGCCTGCTGGGCCGCATCCTGGGCGATGTGATTCGCGAGCAGGAAGGCGTGGCCGCCTACGAGCTGATCGAGCAGGTGCGCAAGCTGTCGGTGGCCTTCAGGCGCGACGCCGACCAGGCCGCCGACAAGGCGCTTAAAAAACTGCTCAAAGGCCTGAGCGCTGACCAGACCGTCAGCGTGATCCGCGCGTTCACCTACTTCAGCCACCTGGCCAACCTAGCCGAAGACCGGCACCATATACGCCGCCGGGCCATCCACGAGCGCGCGGGCGACACCCAGGAAGGCAGCATCGAAGTGGCGCTGGCCCGCCTGCGTTGGGCCGGCATTGCACCCAAAACCATCGCCACCACGCTGGCCCACAGCTTTGTCTCGCCGGTACTCACCGCCCACCCGACCGAAGTGCAGCGCAAAAGCATTCTGGACGCCGAACGCGCCATTGCCCAGCTGCTCACGGGGCGCGATGAAACCAAAGCGCTGGCGCAAGCCGTGCCGGTGACCAAAGACGCGCTGACGCCGCGCGCGCTGGCCGCCAACGAAGCCCAGTTGCGCGCCCGCGTGATGCAGCTGTGGCAAACGCGGCTGCTGCGCTTTTCCAAGCTCACGGTGGCCGACGAGATTGAAAACGCCCTGAGCTACTACGAAGCGACCTTTTTGCGCGAGATTCCCAAGCTCTACGCCAACCTGGAACGCGAGTTGGGCGACCACCCGGTCCACAGCTTTTTGCGCATGGGCCAGTGGATAGGCGGCGACCGCGACGGCAATCCCAACGTCAATGCCGACACGCTGAATTACGCGCTCAGCCGGCAGGCCGATGTCGCGCTGCGCCACTACCTGACCGAAGTGCACTTCCTGGGCGGCGAGCTGTCGCTGTCGGCCATGCTGGTGGACTTCAGCCCCGAAATGCGCCTGCTGGCCGAAAGCTCCCCCGACACCAGCGAACACCGCAAGGACGAACCCTACCGCCGCGCCCTGACCGGGGTCTATGCCCGGCTGGCCGCCACCCTCAAGGCGCTGACCGGCGGCGAAGCGGCGCGCCATGCCGTGGCGCCGCAAAATGCCTATCCGCTGGCCGAAGACTTCCTGGCCGACCTGCGCACCATTGAAACGTCGCTGCGCAGCCACCACGGCGAGGCGCTGATCGCCGAGCGCCTGCACCCGCTGATTCGCGCCGTGGAAGTGTTTGGCTTTCACCTGGCCACGGTGGACCTGCGCCAGAGTTCCGACAAGCACGAAGAAGTGGTGGCCGAACTGCTGGCCGTGGCCCGGGTCGAGCCCGCCTACGCCAGCCTGGACGAGGCCGCCAAACGCGCGCTGCTGATGCAGCTGCTGAACGACGCCCGGCCCCTGCGCGTGGTGGGCACCACCTATTCAGCGCACGCCCAGAGCGAGCTGGCCATTTTCGAGACCGCCCGCACCGCGCGCGCCCGCTTTGGCAAGGAAGCGATTCGCCATTACATCATCAGCCACACCGAAACCGTGAGCGATTTGCTGGAAGTGCTGCTGCTGCAAAAGGAAGTCGGTCTGATGCACGGGCTGCTTGAAGATGCGCAGGACAAGGTTGGATCCCGTTGCGACCTGATCGTGGTGCCGCTGTTTGAAACCATTGAAGACCTGCGCAATGCCGCGCCCATCATGCGGGCGTTCTATGCCTTGCCCGGCGTTGCGCAGCTGGTGCAGCGCAGCGGCGCAGAGCAGGACATCATGCTGGGGTATTCGGACAGCAACAAGGACGGCGGCATTTTCACCAGCAACTGGGAGCTGTACCGCGCTGAAATCGCGCTGGTGGAACTGTTTGACCAGCTGGCCAACGCGCACAACATTACGCTCCGGATGTTCCACGGCCGGGGCGGCACGGTCGGCCGCGGCGGCGGCCCGAGCTACGAGGCCATTTTGGCGCAGCCCCCGGGCACGGTGCGCGGCCAGATTCGCCTGACCGAGCAGGGCGAGGTCATCGGCTCCAAATACGCCAACCCCGAAATCGGCCGGCGCAACCTTGAAACACTGGTCGCGGCCACGCTGGAAGCCACGCTGCTGCAGCCCACCAAGCCCGCCACCCAGGCGTTTTTGCAGGCCGCCGACCAGCTGTCGCGCGCCAGCATGGGCGCCTACCGCGCGCTGGTGTATGAGACCCCCGGCTTCACCGAGTATTTTTTCAGCGCCACGCCGATCCGCGAAATTGCCGAACTCAACATCGGCTCGCGCCCGGCGTCGCGCAAGGCCTCACAAAAGATCGAAGACCTGCGCGCCATTCCCTGGGGCTTCAGCTGGGGCCAGTGCCGCCTGACGCTGCCCGGCTGGCTGGGCTTTGGCTCGGCCGTCGAGCAGTTTTTGGGCCAGGGCGGCACGCCGGCCAGCCGCAAGGAAGCGCTCGCGCTGCTGCAAAAAATGTACCGCCAGTGGCCGTTTTTCAAAACGCTTTTAAGCAACATGGACATGGTGATGGCCAAGAGCGACCTGGCGCTGGCGTCCCGCTATGCCGAGCTGGTCAGCGACGCACGGCTGCGCAAAAGGATTTTCAGCGCGATCGAAGCCGAGTGGCACCGCACGGCCGAAGCGCTGGCGCTGGTCACCGGCGAAAAAAACCGGCTCGCCGGCAATGCCGCGCTGCAGCGCTCCATACGCCACCGATTTCCATACATCGACCCGCTGCACCATTTGCAGGTCGAACTGGTGCGCCGCTACCGCGCCGGCCAGGCCGACCAGCGGGTGCAAACCGGGATTCACATCTCCATCAACGGGATTGCGGCGGGCTTGCGCAACACGGGCTGAGGCGCAGTGTCGATGCTGTCCTACATGAAGGCCAGAGGGTTCTGATGCCGCCCGGGGTTTTCGGGTCATAACATAGGGTATACGCCAATGAGTGCGCCGCACGCAACAGGGTGAAGGCGCCATCCTTCAGGAGACCCTTCCATGACCCCGCACCATGCCCAAGCCAGAAGCCACTTTCCCATGAGCAGTGAGCATGTCGCGAGCGACTTTATGGCCCTTGCCTCTCACATGACGGCCTGCCAACGCTCGCGCGGCCATTTTTTCACCCTGCGCTCAGCGCTGGAAACATTGCACGCCGTGACAGCACCGCGCCTGGTGACCACGGGCGCCCTCCTGGTAGCGTGCAGCCTGGCGTTGCTGGGCCTGGGTCTTTTGACGCTGGCCTGAACGGGTGGACGCTGATGTACTAGACCGGCTGCCATCGCTCAGCCTTCACGCCCGAAAAATCCTTCTTTCCAGCACCGAACAAGCCGACCCCCCGATTCGCGCCGAGTTGTTCGGTATCCAGCGGTTCGAAGAACACGGCATTAGCCTGGCGCAGGCGCAGGTCATCGAAACCGACGCCCAGTCGCGGCGTCATGCGCCCTTTTTTCCGCGCGTGGAAGAAAACCTGGCCGCGCTGCGCAAGGCTTACGACTACGTGGCACTCACGTCCCTGAGCGGCCACTACGCCACGCCGGCGGCCGAGTGGCTGCTGGACAACTTTCCGCTGATTGAAGCCCAGCTGCAGCAAATCCGCGAGGGCGTGCCGCACCGCTACTACGCCAGCCTGCCCAAACTGGCGCTCTCGCCGTTGCAGGGCTTGCCGCGCGTGTACGGCATTGCCTGGGCTTACGTGGCGCATTCCGACAGCGTTCTGAATCCGGAGATGTTCACCGCGTTTTTGAACGCCTACCAAAGTTACAGCGAACTGCGATTGAGCGAACTGTGGGCCTTGCCGACCACGCTGCGCGTGGTGCTGCTTGAAAACCTGCGGCGCATGGCCGACGACATTGCCCGGGGCAAGGTCGCACGCGAAGTCGCGCATACCGTGTGGGACAGCGAACAAAAGCTGGACAACGCTGATCTTGACGCGATCTACGCCATGATGAAGCAGCGCGGCCTGCAGCGCAGCTACCTGACCCAGCTTTGGCAGCGCATGCCGACGGAGTTGCTGAGCGACTCGCCCGCGCTGGTCCTTTGGACCGAGCAGCACTGCCCAGACGGGCACACGCTGATGCTGGAGAGCCAGAACGCGCAGGTGGCGTCCAACCTCACGGTCGGCAACATCATCACCACCCTGCGCCTGATCGGCCAGGTCGATTGGGTCGACCTGATAGAGCCGGTCAGCCGCTCCCTGCAGGTGCTTGGCCAACTCCCCAGTTTTTGCAGGGAAAGCGAGCTCACGCGCCAGCAAATCACCCACGCCATGGAGCAACTGGCGCGGGACAGCAAAAAGACAGAACATGAAATAGCCCAGGCGGTCGTGACTGCCGCCCGGGCCGTGCCCGACAGCCTGGACGCCAACGCGGCCGAGCGCACCGCAGGCTTTTACCTGATCGGCGGCGGCCGCGCGCAACTGGAAGCAGCGCTGGGCCTGCCGGCCAGGCGCACCGCGCGGCGCATCAACTGGCGCAAGTGGCGCCTGGCCACCTACATTGGCGTTATCACCCTGGCGACGCTGCTGATCGTGATGCTGGCGGCACGCCATGGCGACTGGCACCAGTGGCAGACGCTGGTGGCCCTTTTTCTGCTGGCCTGGCCCGCCTCCGAGGCGGCTTCCGCTTTTGTGCACCGCCTGATCGCCGAGTCGATGAAGATCAAGCCACTGCCGCGCCTGAACTTTGCGGGCGGCATCCCGCCAGAGCACCGGGTTCTGGTGGTGATTCCGACGCTGCTGACATCCGAACGGTCAACCCGCGAACTGGCGCGGCAACTTGAATTTCACTGGCTCGCCAACCGCGAAAACCAGGCGCAGTTTGCACTGCTGACCGACTGGGTCGACGCGCCCGGCGCCACCCTCCCCGGCGATGCGGCCCTGCTGCACCATGCGCTGGCCCAGCTGGCGGCGCTCAACGCACGTTATCCGGCCCCGGGCGTTGCGCCGCCACGTTTTTTGCTGATCCACCGCCCGCGCAGCTGGTGTGAAACCCAGCAACGCTGGCTGGGCTGGGAACGCAAGCGCGGCAAGCTGGAGCAATTGCTGCGTCTGCTGGCCACCGGCCGCATGGAAGGCTTTACGCCCATGGCCGAGCCCTTGCAGCTGGCCCCTGGCATCCGCTATGTGGTGACGCTGGACAGCGACACCGGCCTGCCGCCCGGCGCGCTGCGCGAGCTGGTTGCCATTGCCGCCCACCCGCTCAACCGGCCAGAGGTGGACACCACCTTGCGCCGCGTCGTCAGCGGCTACGGTATTCTTCAGCCGCGCGTGGTGACACCCCTGCCCGAGCCCGCGCAAAACACCCCGTACCACCGGCTGTTTGCCGGGCAGTGCGGCATTGACCCCTACCATAGCGGCGTCTCCGATGTCTACCAGGACCTGTTTGGCACCGGCAGCTTCAGCGGCAAGGGACTGCTGCATGTGAAGGCCATGCATGCCGTGCTGGATGGCCGCCTGCCCCCCGAAGCTGTGCTCAGCCACGACCTGCTGGAAGGCAGCATCGCGCGCTGCGGCTTTGTCAGCGATGTGCCGCTGGTCGAAGACACGCCGCACCATGCCGGCGTGGCCGCCTCACGCAACCACCGCTGGACGCGCGGCGACTGGCAATTGCTGCCCCTGATGCGCCATGCCGGGCACTTCGGCATCGACGCCCTTGGCCTATGGAAGATGGCCGACAACCTGCGCCGCTCGCTGGTGGTGCCCGCCACCTTCGTGCTGCTGGTCTGGGTGCTGTTTACCGGTGCGCTGCAACTGGGCACCGCGCTGCTGGCGGCCCTTGCCGCGCTGCTGGCCGGGCCGCTGCTGGGCGCGCTTGCCGGCCTGGTGCCCACGCGCCGCGGCATCTCCTGGCGTCACTTTTTGCAGGTGGGCCGCAGCGAGTTGCTGGTCACCCTGGGCAGCGCCGCCTGGTTGTTCAGCCAGATACCGGCGCAGTCCCTGATGCTGCTCGACGCAGCCGTGCGCTCTGTCTGGCGCATGGCCGTGAGCCGCCGCCTGCTGCTGGAATGGACCACGGCGGCGCAGGCCCAGGCCGCGTCGCGCCGTGAACTCACCGTGTTTGTGCGTCAACATGCGCCGGCCTCGCTGCTGTGCGCGGCGCTGGCCATGGCGGCCCCGTGGGCGGCCTATCCCGGGGCTGCCATCGCCTTGTTCCTGCTCTGGGCCGCGTCGCCTGTGGCAGCCTGGTGGGCCAGCCTGCCGCGCGCCAGCCATACCCCCGCGCTGAGCAACATGGACCAGCGTTACCTGCAAGCGCTGGCGCGCGACACCTGGCGCTTTTTTGAGCGCTGCGTCGGCCCCGAGGACAACCACCTGCCGCCCGACAACCTGCAACTGGTGCCCGACCCCACGCTGGCGCACCGCACCTCGCCCACCAACATCGGGCTGTACCTGTTGTCCGTTTGCTGCGCCCGCGAATTCGGCTGGATCACGACCGCCGAGGTCATCGGGCGCCTGCAGGCGTCGCTGGACAGCATCGAAAAGCTGTCCAAGCACGACGGCCATCTGCTCAACTGGTACGACACCCGCACGCTGGAGGTCATGCCGCCGGCCTATGTCTCGTCGGTGGACAGCGGCAACCTGGCCGGCTTGCTGCTGGCCGTGGCGCAGGCCTGCACCAAGCTGAGGAAAACCTGCCCCGATGATCAACCAGCGCGAGCCGACCTGTTGCACCTTGCCGAACGCTGCCGCGCCCTCTACGGCGCCATGGACTTCAGCGGCCTGTATGACCGCAAGCGGCATCTGTTTCATATCGGCCTGAACGTCGATGACAAGGCGCTGGACGCCAGTTACTACGACCTGCTGGCCTCCGAGTCGCGGCTGACCAGCTTCCTGGCCATTGCCAAGGGCGATGTGCCCAAGCGCCACTGGGGGGCGCTGGGCCGGCCTTTCCTGTCGGTTAACGGCGCACCGGGACTCAAATCGTGGTCAGGCTCCATGTTTGAATACCTGATGCCCTCCCTGCTGATGCATGAGCCCGCCCATGGCTTGCTGCACACCATGGCACGCTCGGCCATCGCGGCACAGCGCGCCTTCGGGGTCCAGCAGCACCTGCCCTGGGGCATTTCCGAGTCCGCCTATTTTGCGCAGGACCATTCGCTGGCCTACCAGTACTCACCCTTTGGCGCGCCGGGCCTGGCGCTGCGGCGCACCCCGGTGACCGACCGCGTCGTCGCGCCCTACGCGACCTTGCTGGCAACCTTGTTCGAGCCCGGGGCAGCCGTGGCCAACCTGATGCGCCTGGAACGGCTGGGCGCGCGCGGCGAGCTGGGCATGTTTGAAGCGCTGGACTTCACGGTATCGCGCCAGCGCGAACAGCAGGCCTTCAGCACCGTCCAGGCCTTCATGGCGCACCACCAGGGCATGTCGCTGGTGGCGCTCTGCAACGTGCTGTGCCATGACGCGCCCCGGCGCTGGTTTTGCGCCGAACCCCAGGTGGCCGCGCATGAAGCCCTGCTGCATGAACGCACGCCCCGCCAGATCATTAAAAGCGCCAACCCGCGCCTGCCGCCCGAGCCCAACGGCCACAAAACAGAGCCGGTATTCCAGTCGCGCGACGTCAACCCGGCCCTGGCCGGCTGGAAACCCACGCACTTGCTGTCCAACGGGCGTTACAACGTCGCCCTGCGCGCCAGCGGCGCGGGCGTCAGCCGCTGGCAAGGCAGCCACATCACGCGCTGGCGCGACGACGTGCTGCGCGACGGCTACGGCACGTTCTTTTACCTGCGCCAGAGCGGGCAAAGCCGTTTCGGCTCTCTGACCGCCGCGCCAGCACCCCTGCCGGGCTGGCGCTACAACGCCCATTTCATGGCCGACCGGGTCCAGTTCGATGCGCAAGGCGACACCCTGAGCGCAACCATCACCGTGCTGGTCAGTCCCGAGGACGATACCGAACTGCGCACCGTGGTGCTGCACAACACCGGCCAGACCGAGCAACTGGTCGAACTGGTGTCGTGTTTTGAGGCCGTGCTGGCCGACCCGCGCGCCGACGAAGCGCATCCGGCCTTTTCCAACCTGTTCGTGCAGACGCGCTGGGAGCCGCAGTGGCGCGCCCTGCTGCTCAAGCGCAAGCCGCGCCTGCATGGCGACCCGCACATGGCGGTGGCGCACTTCCTGGCCGAGGTGGATGCCGAGCTGCTGTCGGTGGACTGCGTGGCGGACCGCCGGGTATTTGCCGGGCGCAACCAGCCCGCCCACCGGCCAGCATTGCGGGCCCAGCCGATGGACGCGCACGGCAACCCGGTCAACGGCCTGGACCCGGTGGCCAGCCTGCGGCTCACGCTGCGGCTGGCGCCCGGCGCCATGGCCCGGCTGAGCTTTGCCACAGCGGCCGCGCAAACCGAAGAAGAACTGGCCGCCCGCATCGACAAGTATTTGCAGCCCATGCACATCGAGCGCGCCACCCGCATGGCCGCCACCCTAGCGCAGGTCCGGCTGCGCGACCTGGCGCTGACCCCCGAAGAACACCTGGCGCTGCAAGACCTGACCACCGCCCTGATGTACAGCACGCCCCGGCCAGCCGCCAAACCCGGGCCGCTGGACCAGCGCCAGCTATGGCGCTTTGGCATTTCGGGTGACAAGCCGATCGTGCTGGTGCGCATCCAGGCGCAGAGCGGCCTGGCGCTGGTCAATGCCTTGCTGCGCGCCCAGCCCTGGTGGGCCTTTGGCGGCTTGGCGCTGGACATGGTGGTCATCAACAGCGAACCCAATTCCTACCTGATGCCCTTGCAGCGCGACATTCTGGCGCTGCGCGACCGGCTGATGCAGGCCGTGCAATACAGCTTCCCCAGCCATCAGAGCGCCGACCGATCGTCCAGCTTTCACCTGCTGCGCGACCAGGAAACCTCTGCCGCCGAGAAAGCCGCGCTGACCGGGCTGGCACGGGTCGTGCTCACGGCCGATGGCCGGCCGCTGGAAGTGCAGGTGGCCGCCTTGCGCAGCGAAGCCTGGCCGCGCCAGCAAGGCAGCCCGGTCGCCTGGACGCCCCTGCGCGATGACCGCACCCTGCCCGAGCCGATGGCGCCAGCCCCGGCGCCTGTCGGCGAGTTTGATCCGGACAGCGGCGAATTCTGGTTTGACCTGCAGGGCGGCCAGTCGCCAGCGCGGCCCTGGGTCAACGTGATCGCCAATCCGGAATTCGGCTTTCAGGTCTCAGAAACCGGCAGCGGCCTGACCTGGGCAGAAAACAGCCGCATGCACCAGATCACCCCGTGGTCCAACGACCCGGTGCGCGACCCGGCCTTTGAACACTGGCTGCTGCAGGACTTGGACAGCGGCGATATCTACCCGCTGACGCCCTCCGTGCTGGCACCGGCCAGCAGCCGCTGGCGTGTGCGCCACGGCCAGGGCTACACCGTGTTCCAGGGCATGCTGGGCGGATTGGAGGTGGAAACAACGTTCTTTGCCGCCATGCACGATGCCGTCAAGGTGGTCCAGGTGCAGGTGCGGCCAGACAGCGGCGGCCGCAGGCGCTTGCGAGCCGTGGGCCTGGTGGAGTGGCAAATGGGCGATGTGCGCGGCCGGCGGCGCACGCTGCAGACCTGGAAAGCGCCGGCCCATGCCGCCGTGTTTGCCCAGCAGCAGGAAACCCGGGACGGCTACGGGGCGCGAACAGCGTTTCTGGCCATGCGCCCTGCCCCGGCCCAGACACCATGGACCTGCGACCGGGGTGAATTTTTTGACACGCTCGGGCGCATGGGCCTGCCCGCCGCCCTGGCCGGCCGAAGCGGCAGCGGCTTTGACCCTTGCGGCGCCCTGAGCGCCGAATTTACCGTGGCCGGCCATGAAGAACTGGCCTTTAGCTTCGTGCTCGGCCATGCCCAGAATCCCGCTGCCGCCGCGCAAGTGGCCGAGGAATGGGCGCAGCGCGACACCCGCCAGGCGCTGGCAGACGTGAAAGCCGGCTGGGCCGGGCTGCTGGGCAAAGTGCAGGTCACCACACCCGACGCCCACTTCGACGCCCTGGTCAACCACTGGCTGCTCTACCAGACCGTCGTGTGCCGCCTCTGGTCCAAGGCCGGGTTCTACCAGGCGGGCGGCGCTTCAGGCTTTCGGGACCAGCTGCAAGACGCCATGGCGCTGGCACTGGCCGATCCGGCGCGGCTGCGCGCGCAAATCGTGCTGAACGCCTCGCGCCAGTTTCCCGAAGGCGATGTGCAGCACTGGTGGCATGCGCCCGGCGGCGAGGGCGTGCGCACGCATTTCTCGGACGACCTGCTCTGGCTGCCTTACGCCTGCAGCCACTACCTGCAGGCCACGGGCGATGTGGCACTGCTGGATCAGGCGGTCGCCTTTATCGACGGCCCGCCGATTCCCGATGGCGCCGAGGACGCCTACTACGCCCCCCACACCAGCAAGCAGTCGGCCAGCGTGTACGAGCACTGCGCCCGCACCATAGAGCGCAGCCTGGCAGTAGGTGCGCACGGCCTGCCGCTGATGGGCACCGGCGACTGGAACGACGGCATGAACCGCGTCGGCCATGAAGGGCGCGGCGAATCGGTCTGGCTGGGCTGGTTCCTGTGCACGGTCGTCGAAGGCTTTGCGCCCCTTGCCCGAATGCGCGGCGACGATGCCCGCGCCGGGCGCTGGCTGGAGGCGCGACAGGGCTGGGTGGCCGCGCTGCACGACGCCGGCTGGGACGGCGCCTGGTTCCGCCGTGCCTTTTTCGACAACGGCGATCCACTGGGGTCGGACGTTTGCAGCGAAGGCCGCATTGACCTGATTGCCCAGGCCTGGTCGGTGCTGTCGGGCGCGTCGACGCCCGCGTTCACCAAGTCGGCCATGCTGGCCCTGAACAACCAGCTGATCGATGAAAAAGCCGGCTTGCTGCGCCTGCTCGATCCGCCCTTCCAGCATTCGGCCAACAACCCGGGCTACATCCAGGCCTATCCGCCGGGCGTGCGCGAAAACGGCGGGCAGTATTCCCACGCCGGCGTCTGGGCGCTGATGGCCCAGGCCCTGAGCGGCGACACCGAAGGCGCGTGGCGCAGCTTTGAAGCACTGAGCCCCGCCCACCGCAGCGCCAACGCCGGGCAAGGTCCGGCCTATGAACTGGAGCCCTACGTGATGGCCGGCGACGTCTACAGCGCGCCGCCCTACGTCGGCCGGGGCGGCTGGAGCTGGTACACCGGTTCGGCCGCGTGGCTGTACCGCGCAGCGATTGAGACGCTACTAGGCCTGGCCGTGCAGCCGGGCCGGCTGTCGCTGTCGCCACGCCTGCCGGCGCATTGGCCCGCCGTGGAGCTTCGCCTGAAGCTGCAGGGCCATGACATCACCGTGCACTGGCAGCGCGAACCCGCGACCGGCCCGGCGCTAAAAGCCGACCGGTGGCCAGGCTGGGGCGAATGGGTGGAACTCGAGAGCTTGCCGCAGCAAGCCGTGCTGCGGGTGCAGGGCAACGCGCCTACGACCCCAAAAACTCCCCGATCGGTTTGAGGTCATCCACCCGGTCACACACCGACTTGATCATCATCAGGATTGGTATGCCCAGCAGCAAGCCCCACACGCCCCACAGCCAGCCCCAGGCGAGCAGGCCGACAAACACCGCCACCGGGCTCATGCGGGCGGCGCGGCTGGTCAGCCAGGGTGTGAGCAGGTTGCCGATCAGGGTGTGAATGAACAGCGAAGCGCCGCCCACCACCAAGGCCATGTTGAGCGAGCCAAACTGCAAAAACCCGACCAGCACCGCAGCCGCCGCCGTGGCCAGTGAACCGATGTAAGGCACCAGATTGAGCACGGCAGCGGCAATGCCCCAGACTGCCGCGTTCTCCAGCCCGATGGCAAAAAAGGCCAGCCCCGTCAAC
This sequence comes from Polaromonas sp., assembly GCA_030650875.1. Lineage (GTDB taxonomy): Bacteria > Pseudomonadota > Gammaproteobacteria > Burkholderiales > Burkholderiaceae_C > Polaromonas. The sequence continues at coordinate 17,798 of JAUSDK010000063.1, read as the reverse complement.
ACGCCCACCAGCGCGCTGGTCAACAACTGCACCTGCAGGTAGCGCTGAATCTGGACGGTGATTTCATTGAGCGCCTGCAGCGTGATTTTTTTCCTGCTCAGGGTGGGGCCCGCCAGCTTGATCAGCTTGCGGCGAAAGGTGTCGCCCGAGAGCATCAGGAAATAAGTCAAAAAAACCACCACGGTGCTTTGGCCGATCAGGGCCAGCAGGCCCATGGTGCCCGACCACAGGTAGTCCTTGATGTTGAACCGCGACGACTCGACCACCACCCGCATCGCGCCCCGGCTCGTGATGGTGCCGCCCCCGCTTTCCTGCGCGGCCTGCTCGATCTGGGAGGCGGCTTTCTGCACGGTTTCCAGCGCACCCTCGGATTTGCCGCCTTTCGCTTTCACAGCCTGCCTGAATTTTTGCGCCGCCGCCGGCAGCGCATTGACCAGCTGCGCGGCCTCGTTGCTGAGCAAGTAGGCGGTCGAGCCGATGGAGGCGCCTATGGTGACCATCAGCACCGCTGCGCCCAGCCAGCGCGGCACGCGCCTGAACTCCATCCAGTTGACGACCGGCGACAACGCGTAGCTGAACAGCACGCTCAGCATCACGGGAATAAATACCTCCTTGGCCCAGTGCAGCACAAAAATGCTGGCCAGCATGGCCAGCACGGCCAGCGACATACTGCGGATGTCCACCGGCATGTGCAGCATCACCCGCGCCGGGTCGGACGGCACCACCGCTTCAGGGTCGGCTACGGGTGCCTCTGGCGCAATCGTTTCAGTCATCTTTTTCCTCGTTAAACGTCTCAATTTCTTTCAGCCGACCATGGCTTCGCGCACCGCGCTGACCTGGCGGCGCGACACCGCCAGCACCTCGTCAATGCCTCTGAGCCGCACCGCCCAGCCTTCGCCTTCCTCGGGGTCGAAGTGCTTTTCAAGCGCCCGCACGGCATGCCGCGCAATCAGCGCGTTGCGGTGAATGCGCATGAACTGGGCCGCATGCCGCGTCTCCAGCTCGTTCAGCGCGCCGTCCAGAATGTAGCTGCGCCGGGCCGTGCGCACCGTGATGTATTTCAGCTCAGCCTTGAAGTAAAGCACCTCTGCCAGCGGCACCCGCTCGGTCCGGCCACGGTCGTGAATGACCAGCATTTCACCCTCTGAATCGGGCATTGGCCCTCGTCCTGACTGCACCATTCGCTCTACTTTTTGGAGCATCTGCTGCAAGCGTTCCAGCCGCACCGGCTTGGTCAGGTAGTCCAGCGCTTCGAGCTCGAAGGCCTGTACGGCATGTTCGGCATGGGCCGTCACAAACACCACGGCCGGCGGGCGGGGCAAGGCGGCCATGCGCTGGGCCAGCGCCATGCCGTCCAGCCCGGGCATGCGGATGTCCAGCAACACAACGTCGAAACTGCCGCGCTGCAGCGCCGCCATGGCCTGCACGGCATCGGCCGCTTCGGCCGCCACCAGCGCCGTGGGCGCCACACAGTCGCCCAGCAGGGTGCGCAGCCTTGAGCGGGCCAGCGCTTCGTCGTCCACCACCAGCACGTTCAAGCTCATACGGGAACCTCCAACCTGACATGAAATACACCATCTTTAAACACGGTTTTGAACCGTGACTGCACATCATGCATGAGCAACAGGCGCTCACGCACATTGGCCAGCGCCAGCCCGTGGCCGCGCGTGCCCATGCCAGCGGGCGTTGAATTGCTGATCTTGATCACCACCATGCTGCCGCGCCTGTGCGTGGAAATTTTGATCTGCGCGCCACGGGCGCTGGGCTCCACGCCGTGCATCACCGCGTTTTCAACCAGCGGCTGCAGCAGCAGCGGCGGCAGCCGTGCGGGGTCGGCCAGCGGGTCCAGGCGCCACTTCACCTGCAGGCGGTCGCCAAAGCGGATTTTCTCGATCGCCAGGTAACGCTGCGCCAGCGCGACCTCCTGGCCCAACGTGACCGACTCGGCCGGGTCGGCCAGCGCATGGCGAAACAGTTCGCTCAAGTCCTCCAGCACGGCCTCGGCCTTGGCCGGCTCCGCGCGCACCAGCGCAATGGCGCTGTTGAGCGTGTTGAACAGGAAATGCGGACGGATGCGCGACTGCAGCTCGGCCAGCCGGGCTGCCGTGGCCGCCGGGGTGCTGGCCTTGGCGCGCCAGACCAGCCCCGCCAGCACCACCGACGACAGCAGCGCGCCCGATGCGGCGCTGGCCCCCCAGGGCAACGAATGCAGCAGCCCCAGCAAGGCCAGCAGGCCGCAACCATACAGCCCGACGACAGCACCCAGCGCCATGCCCGCCCCCCACTGAAGCGCGAGCGTCAGCCGGTTGAGCCGCGCCTTGAGGAGGCAAACCACGATCAGCCAGGCCAGCGTGGCGGGCAACACGCCCCCTGTCAGCAAAGAAAACCGCAGCAGCCACTCGGCGACCTGACCGGTCCCAAACATGGCCGCCACGCCCACTACCGCCTCCACAAACAACACCACCCGCAACACCACCCCGACATGGCAGGTGTCAAACATGCGCGCGCGCGCCAAAGGCTGCGGCGTCAACTCCCCGCCCTCCGGGAGAAGGCTGCCATGCAGCGTGGAATCTTCAAAACTGAGGGAAGTCATTGCTTTCATCGGGGGTGCGCAGGGTATGGGACTCATTTCAGCCTTGTGGGCAGGCGGATCCGTGGGTTGAAGAGCCGCACGGCGCGCAGATAAAATAAAGTGTTCGAGTATTGCACCGCTCATGGCCTTTGCGCCATGGGTTGAAACACCGGCAAGCCGCACCCCGCCGCAAACTTGTCCACCCCGCGCGCGACCCGAGCCGCCTGCGCCCCCAAAGAAAGCCCCCAGTGAATCAATTCGACAAAAAATCCCAAGCCTGGTCTGCCCTGTTTTCAGAGCCCATGAGCGACCTGGTCAAGCGCTATACGGCCAGCGTTTTTTTTGACAAGCGCCTGTGGCAGGCCGACATCGCCGGCTCCCTGGCCCACGCAGAAATGCTGGCCGCGCAAAGCATCATTGCCCCCGCCGACTATGCCGCCATCCAGAGCGGCATGGCGCAAATCACCGCCGACATCGAATCGGGCGCGTTCGAATGGAAGCTCGACCTGGAAGACGTACACCTGAACATCGAGGCACGCCTGACGCAAATCGTGGGCGACGCCGGCAAGCGCCTGCACACCGGCCGCTCCAGAAACGACCAGGTCGCCACCGACGTTCGGCTATGGCTGCGCGGCGAGATTGACTTGATCAGCGCCCTGCTCGCCGAATTCCAGACCGCGCTGGTCGACATTGCCGAGGAAAACGTCGACGTGATCCTGCCGGGCTTTACCCACCTGCAGGTGGCCCAGCCCGTGAGCTTTGGCCACCACATGCTGGCCTACGTCGAGATGTTTGCGCGCGACGCCGAGCGCATGCAGGACGTGCGCAAGCGCGTCAACCGCCTGCCGCTGGGCGCCGCCGCGCTGGCCGGCACCAGCTACCCGCTGGACCGCGAGCGCGTGGCCCGCACGCTGGGCATGGTCGACGAGCAAGGCCAGCCGCAAGTGTGCCAAAACAGCCTGGACGCCGTCAGCGACCGTGACTTCGCGATTGAGTTCACCGCTGCCGCGTCGCTGGCCATGGTGCACATCAGCCGCCTGAGCGAGGAACTGGTGCTGTGGATGAGCCAGAGCTTTGGCTTTATCGACATCGCCGACCGCTTTTGCACCGGCTCATCGATCATGCCGCAAAAGAAAAACCCCGACGTGCCCGAGCTGGCACGCGGCAAGACCGGCCGCGTCGTCGGCCACCTCATGGGCCTGATCACCCTGATGAAAGGCCAGCCACTGGCCTACAACAAGGACAACCAGGAAGACAAGGAGCCACTGTTCGACACCGTGGACACCCTCAAGGACACGCTGCGCATCTTTGCCGAAATGGTAGGCGGCATCACCGTCAAACCCGAAGCGATGGAGCGCGCGGCCCTCAAGGGCTACGCCACCGCCACCGACCTGGCCGACTACATGACCAAGAAAGGCCTGCCGTTTCGCGATGCCCACGAAACCGTGGCGCACGCCGTCAAGGCCGCGATTTCACACAACGTCGACCTGTCGGAGCTGCCGCTCGAAGTGCTGCAGCAGTTCCACCCGTCGATTGAAAAAGATGTCTACGACGTGCTGAGCCTGCGCGGCTCGCTGAACGCCCGCAACATCCTGGGCGGCACGGCGCCCGCGCAGGTGCGGGCGCAGATAGCGCGGCACCGGGTGCGGCTGGGGTAACTGATGCGCCTGACCTGAACGCCCAAACAACCCGCCCCATGCTCCATTACCGCACCATCCCCGTCACCGCCTTCCAGCAAAACTGCTCCCTCGTCTGGTGCGACCAGACCCTGCGCGCGGCCGTGATTGACCCGGGCGGCGACCTGGAGCGCATCCTGGCCCAAGTGCGGCGCCTGGGATTGGACCTGGAGCAGATCTGGCTCACGCATGCCCACATCGACCACGCAGGCGGCGCGGGCGAGCTGGCGCAGCGCCTTGGCCTGCCCATCATTGGCCCGCACCCGGCGGACCAGTTCTGGATTGACGGCCTGGCGCTGCAAAGCCAGCAGTTCGGCTTTCCGCCGGCCCAACCGTTCACCCCCACGCGCTGGCTGCACGATGGCGACACGGTCACCCTGGGCAACGAAACGCTGAACGTGCGCCACTGCCCGGGCCACACGCCGGGGCATGTGGTGTTCCACGCGCCGCAAATCGACCGCGCCTTTGTCGGGGACGTGTTGTTTGCCGGCAGCATTGGCCGCACGGACTTTCCGCAAGGCAACCACCAGCAACTCATCGACAGCATCACCCAGCGCCTCTGGCCCATGGGCGACCAGACCGTTTTTATTCCGGGCCATGGGCCTGAAAGCACCTTCGGTCGCGAACGGCGCAGCAACCCGCATGTGGGCGGAACCTGAAACGCATCGCCATTTCAGCACAGGCGGCAGTGACGGCATGCGCTTTGGCTGGTTGCCGTGATGGTCGGCCTTTCAAACCGCAAATTGCGCCAGATCAATTTCAGACACCGGTGGCGCGCCTAGGCTCTTGTCCATGCGCACAGACATCTTCTGGGAAACACGGCGGCTGCGGCCTGCTGCAACGCTGGCACTGCCCCTGATCTTCGCCGCGCAGCTTGCGATGGCGCAGCAAGATGACGTGGGAACTGATGCAGCGGCGCCCGCCAGCGCCGATATCGCCGAAACAACGGAAACGGCCGCAACGCCGCCAGCGGTCAGTGAAAGAACCACGCGCCTTCGCACGGCAACACTGATGGCCGCCACCATAGGCGGAACGCTGGCCTACGGGCGCGCCAAGTGGTGGAAAGACGGCTTCGGCGGTGGCTTCAAGACCGCCCGCGAAGGCTGGTTTGGCCAGGACACGCGCTATGGCGGCGCCGACAAGCTCGGCCATGCCATGTTTGCCTACACCGGCAGCCGGCTGCTGACGCAGGCCTTCGATTGGGCGGGGCACGACGCCAGCACCGCCCTCAAGCTGGGCTTGTGGACCTCGGTCGGCACCTTGATGGGGGTCGAACTGATTGATGGCTTCTCCCGTAAATGGCGCTTTTCCAAAGAAGATGCCCTGGCCAATCTGACCGGCGGCGCGCTGGCCTATGTGCTGGAGCGCAACCCCGAACTGGACGCGCTGATCGACCTGCGGCTTCAATACAGCCCGCAGCCGGGCGAGCGCCAGTTCGATCCGTTTGGCGACTATTCCAGCCAGCGCTACCTGCTGGTGCTCAAGGCCAGCGGCGTGCCGGCGCTCAAGCGCCACCCGCTGCTCAAGTACCTTGAAATCAACGTCGGCTATGGCACGCGCAACTTCGATGCCGGCCCCGGCGCGCTGACGCCGCAGACCCGCCACGCCTACGTGGGCGTCTCGCTCAACCTGTCGGAGTTGCTGCGCAACACGGCCTACCAGGGCAACGCCAGCCCTTCGCGGACCCAGCAGGTGACAGAGACCTTGTTCGAGTTCATGCAAATCCCCGCGACTACGGTGCAGGCTGAGCGTGTCATTCGCTGAGGGGCTGGCGGGTTTGGGGCCAGAAACGCTGTCCCAGCTGCAAATCCAGACGCCTGAGCGCCAGCGCCGCACGCAAGCGCTTTAAGTCCGGTCTAAGCTACACACGCCAGACTCTGCCACTTCACAAGGACTCCCCCCTCATGCGCTTACTGCTGGTTGAAGACGACGCCATGATTGGCGAGGCGGTGCTGCAGGTGCTGCGCGCCGAGCATTACGCCGTGGACTGGGTGCGCGACGGCGTCATGGCCGACGCGGCCCTTAAAACCGAGGCGTACGACCTGGTGCTGCTCGACTTGGGCCTACCCAGGCGTGACGGCCTGGACGTGCTGCGCGCACTGCGGGCCCGGCGCGCCAGCGTTCCTGTGCTGATCGCCACGGCGCGCGACGCGGTCGGCGACCGCATTGCCGGGCTCGATGCCGGCGCCGACGACTATGTGGTCAAACCCTATGACATCGACGAGCTGCTGGCGCGCATTCGCGCCCTACTGCGGCGCAGCGCCGGCCGGGGCGAGCCGGTGTTTGAGCACAAGGGCGTGCGCCTGAACCCGGCCACCCGCGAGGCCACGCTGCAAGGCCAGCCGGTGCTGCTCTCGGCGCGCGAATGGGCCGTGCTGGAGGCGCTGCTGGTGCGCCCCGGTGCGGTGCTGTCGCGCGCCCAGCTTGAAGAAAAACTGTTCAGCTGGAAGGACGACATCAGCAGCAACGCGGTCGAGGTCTATATCCACGGCGTGCGCAAAAAACTCGGCAACGAGTTGATCCAGACCGTGCGCGGCCTGGGCTACGTGGTGCCCAAGGAATGAGCAGCACACACTCTCTAAGACGGCGTCTGCTGTGGTTCGTGCTGGTGGCCATTTTGCTGGCGGCCGTGCTGCAGGCCGTGACGGCTTACCGGGGCGCGCTGCGGCAGGTCGACGCCATGTTTGACGACCATCTGCAGCAGATGGCGCGTTCCCTGCGCAGCGGCATTCCGCTGGGCCTGCCGCAGGCCCAGGACGCGGGCGGGGGCGATTCCGCCTATGACCTGTATGTGCAGATCTGGGGACAGGACGGCACGCAGATTTTCCGCTCCACCCGATCGGCCCTGCCGCCGCGCGCGGTGCTGGGGTTTTCAGACGTCGAGGCGCACGGCAACCGCTACCGCGTGTACACGCTGCAAACGCCGCTGCAAACGGTGCAGATCGCGCAGGACCTGAGCGCCCGCACCGCGCGTGCGCGCGCGCTGGCGCTGCGGGCCGTGCTGCCGTTTGCCTGGCTCACGCCGCTGCTGATGCTGGCGGTCTGGTGGATCATCAACCGTTCGCTGGCGCCTATTGAGCGCACCCGCCGTGTGGTGGCCAGCCGCGCCGCCGATGATTTTTCGCCGCTGGAGGGCGCTGGCCTGCCCGACGAAGTGCGGCCGCTGGTCGATGAACTCAATTTGCTGTTCGGCCGGGTGCGCCACGCCTTTGAAGCGCAAAAGAATTTTGTGGCCGACGCCGCGCATGAGCTGCGCTCACCCCTGACCGCGCTGAAGCTCCAGGCCCAGGGCCTGCGCCGCGTCGATGCGGACCCAGCCGCGCGCCAAGCCGCTGTGGCGCGGCTGAACCACGGCATTGACCGGGCCATACGGGGCGTCGAGCAACTGCTGCTGCTGGCGCGCGAAGAGGCCGGTTCCGAGCCTGCCGGGCGGGTTGATTTGCGCCAGGTCATCCAGCTCGCCGTGGCCGATGTGCTGCCGCAGGCGCGGCACAAGCACATTGACCTGGGACTGGCCGGCCCCGCGTCCACACCCGACCTGGCCGCAGCCAACGGCCAGCTGGATGCCCTGCGCATCTTGCTGCGCAACCTGCTGGAAAACGCCGTCAAGTACACGCCCCATGGCGGCCAGGTCGATGTGTCGCTTCAAGAGGATCAAGGCCAGCCGGTGCTGACGGTAGAAGACAGCGGCCCCGGCATTGCGCCGGAAAACCGGCCCCGGGTATTTGACCGCTTCTTTCGCGCCAGCGACACGGCGCAGGAAAGCGGCAGCGGCCTGGGGCTGGCCATCGTCAAGGCGATTGCCGACCGCCACGGCGCGGTGCTGGCGCTGGGCCAATCCGACCGCCAGGGCGGCCTGAAGGTCGAGGTGCGCTTTCCGGCCAATGCCGTGGGCCGCCTTTAATTCAAAAAAGTTCCATCGCGTGGCGGGCACGATTTTCTTACACTAGCCGCACCATGCACCCCTCCGATACCGACACCGACAACGGCGCCTTCGATCAGCAAATCGCCCTGCACCGCGACTACCTGCTGCGCTTTGCGCGGCTGCAGTTGCGCAACGACGCCTGGGCCGAAGACGCCGTGTCCGAAACCCTGCTGGCCGCGCTGGCCAGGCCGCAGGCGTTCGAGCGCCGGTCGCAGCTCAAAACCTGGCTGGTGGGCATCCTCAAGCACAAGGTGATCGACGCGCTGCGCCAGCAATGCCGTGAGGTCAGCCTGAGCAGCAACAATGACGACGCCGGGGCCGACCACCTGATGGACCAGGCGATGTTCAAGCCAGACGGCCACTTTGCCGAGCAGCCCGCCAACTGGGGCAACCCCGAGCAGGAGCTGGGAAGCCGCCAGTTTTTTGCGGTGCTCGAAGCCTGCGCCAGCAAGCTGCCGGCCAGCCAGGGGCGGCTGTTTTTAATGCGCGAGTGGCTGGAGCTCTCCAGCGAAGAAATCTGTAAGGAACTGGGACTGACGCCGACCAACTTGTACGTGCAGCTGCACCGCGCCCGCCAGCGCCTGCGCGAATGCCTTGACCTGAACTGGTTTGCGCGCCCCAAAGCCCTATGACACCAACCTACCCCCTGAGACTCACCTGCCAGGAATCCGCCGCATTGATGCTGGCCCGCGAGGACCGCGCCCTGCCCCTGACGGACCGCGCCGCCCTGCGCCTGCACCTGGTCATCTGCAAGGCCTGCCCCCGCTTTGAAAGCCAGCTGCTGACCATGCGCCATGCCATGAAGCAGTGGCGCGGCTATGTGGACGGCGACGACTAAACCCCCTGTCAGCAGCACCGCCCGGCCTTCGGAATCGGCCCGGTTTAAGGTTCACCTAAGCCCGCGCCGTCATAGTGACCTGCATCGGCACCAACGCGTGCCTTCCCGATGCAAGGAGCCATTTCCATGAAATCCACCGCTGTGAAAAATACCCGGCTGGTCGTTGCGCTGCTCGCTGCGGGCGCCCTTGGCGGCGCCGGCGTGGGCGCCTTCAATGCCGTGCACACCCGGGCCAGCGCCGCCGTATCAGCCCCGGCCGTCGTCGCCAGCAGCGCGGCGAGCACCCCCATGGCGCTGCCTGACTTCTCGCAGATCACCGAACGCTACGGCCCGTCGGTGGTCAACATCAGCGTGACCGGCACCACCAAGGTGTCCAGCGACTCGCCGCTGGCGCAGGGCGGCGGCGATGAAGGAGGCGACCCCCTGCTCAACGGGCCGCTGGGCGAACTTTTACGCCGCTTCCAGCAAGGCCAGGGCCGGGGCGGATCAGCCGCGCCGCAGGAAATGCCCACGCGCGGCCAGGGCTCTGGCTTTATCGTCAGCGCCGACGGCATCATTTTGACCAACGCCCACGTCGTTCGCGGTGCGAAGGAAGTCACGGTCAAGCTGACCGACCGGCGCGAATTCCGCGCCAAGGTGCTCGGCGCCGACACCAAGACCGACATCGCCGTGCTCAAGATCGAGGCCAGCAAGCTGCCGGTCGCCACGCTGGGCAAAACCAGCGACCTCAAGGTCGGTGAATGGGTGCTGGCCATCGGCTCGCCGTTCGGCTTTGAAAACACCGTGACCGCCGGCGTCGTCAGCGCCAAGGGCCGTTCGCTGCCCGACGACAGCGCCGTGCCCTTCATCCAGACCGACGTTGCCATCAACCCCGGCAATTCCGGCGGGCCGCTGTTCAACGCGCGCGGCGAGGTGGTCGGCATCAACTCGCAAATCTACACCCACAGCGGCGGCTACCAGGGCGTGTCGTTTGCCATCCCGATTGACGTGGCGACCAAAATCAAGAACCAGATCGTGGCCACCGGCAAGGTCGAGCATGCGCGGCTGGGCGTGGCGGTGCAGGAAATCAACCAGGCCTTTGCCGACTCCTTCAAGCTCGACAAGCCCGAAGGCGCGCTGGTGTCGTCGGTTGAAAAAGGCAGCCCGGCCGACAAGGCCGGCCTGCAGTCGGGCGACGTGATCCGCCAGGTCAACGGCAAGCCGATTGTGTCGTCGGGTGATTTGCCGGCCGTGATTGGCCTGGCCGCGCCGGGCGACACCGTCAAGCTGGAAGTCTGGCGCCAGGGCGCGTCCAGGGAACTCACCGCGCGCCTGGCCAATGCCGACGACAAGGCCGCCCAGGTCGCCAGCAAGAAAGACGCGCCCGGCCAGGGCAGGCTGGGCCTGGCGCTGCGCCCGTTGCAGCCCGATGAACAGCAGGAAGCGGGCGTTGACAGCGGCCTGGTGGTGCAGCAGGCCAGCGGGCCGGCGGCGCTGGCCGGCGTGCAGGCGGGCGACGTGCTGCTGTCGATCAACGGCGTTCCCGTGAAAAGCATAGACCAGGTCCGCGCCACCGTGGCCCGGTCGCAAAAATCAGTGGCGCTGCTGATTTTGCGCGGCGACAGCAAGATTTTCGTGCCGGTGAATCTGGGCTGATAGGGGGGCACCTCAGGCGGTTTTCAGCCGCTGGCGCAACTCGGTTTTCAGCACCTTGCCATAGTGGTTCTTGGGCAGCGACGCGACGAGTTCATAGCGCTTGGGCCGCTTGAAGCGGGCGATCTGCGCCAGGCACAAGGCGTCGAGCGCGGCCGCGTCCAGCACCGCGCCGGCGCGGGCCACCACGAAGGCGACCACCGTCTCGCCCCATTCGGCGTCGTATTCTCCCACCACGGCGGCTTCTGCCACGTCGGGGTGCTGCAGCAGCGCTTCCTCGACTTCGCGCGGGTAGATGTTGGAGCCGCCGCTGATGATCAGGTCCTTGCTGCGGTCTTTGAGCGTGAGGAAGCCGCTGGTGTCGAGCGCGCCCATGTCGCCGGTGAACAGCCAGCCCCCGCGTAGCGCCGCCGCTGTGGCCTCGGGGTTGCGCCAGTAGCCGGCCATGACGCTGTCGCCGCTGATCAGTACTTCGCCAATCTCACCCAGGGGCAGGTCGCGGCCCTCGGCATCGGTCACGCGCACCAGCGCCGGGGTTTGTGCCACGCCCACCGACGCCAGGCGCGCCGCGTACTGCGGATGCCCGCTGTCCATCAGGTGGCCGCGCGACAGCACCGTGCCGACCATGGGGCTTTCGCCCTGGCCGTAAATCTGCACGAAGCGCGGCCCCATGACGCGCAAAGCACGCTGGATGTCCGCCGCATACATGGGCGCGCCGCCGTAGACGATGGTTTTGAAGGCTGCAGCACAAGACGCCGGCGTTTCACCGGCCGCCTCGGCCTGGTCGACCAGCCGCTTGACGATGGTGGGCGCCGCAAACAGCGACAGCGGACCGAGTTCGCGGCCCAGCGCCAACAGCTCGGCAGGATCAAACCCGCCCGAAGCCGGCACGGCATGGCGCGCGCCCGCCATCAGGTGCGGAATGGCGTAGATGCCGGCGCCATGCGACATGGGCGCGGCGTAGGCCATCACGTCCTGGCGGGCCACCGGGTCCACATCGTTGAAATAAGCCAGCCCCATGGTCATGAGGTTGCGGTGCGTCAGCATCACCCCTTTGGGCCGCCCCGTGGTGCCGCTGGTGTAGAACAGCCAGGCCAGGTCGTCCGGCGCCCGGTCGGCCACGGGCGGCACAGCCCCTTCGTCGTCCTGCATCCAGGCATCGCAGTCCGCCGAATCGGCATCCATCACGCCGTCGGCAGCGGCAAAGGCGCTGGCGTCGCCGGGGGCGGTGTCGGACGTGACGAAGACCCAGCGCGCCTGGGCATGGTCCACAATCCAGTCGGCTTCCCGCAGGTGCAGCTTGGCGTTGATGGGCACCACCACCAGCCCGGCCCACCAGGCGCCGAACATCAGTTCAAGGGTGCGCGGATGGTTGCGCATGAACAGCGCCACGCGGTCGCCGGGCAGCAGCCCTGCCGCCAGCAGGCGCTGGCCCACGCGTGCACTGCGGGCCGCCCACTCACCGTGCGTGGCGACCGGTCGGGCACCGCTGTAAATCGCGGGCCGTTGCGGGTCCATGCGGGCCATTCGATGGAGCAGGTGGGCCAGATTCATGAGGGTGTTTTTCGCTGTAAGGGTGAATGAACGCCTGGCCGATGATAGAAAGAGCGGCCCGGCAACGCCATACGGTACGAGTACCGTATATTGCCCGCATGAGCACGACATCCATCACCCTCGCCTACGACTTCGCGCCCATTGCGCTGTGCCTGACGCAGCACCGGATCATCACCGACTGCAACCGCGCCTTTCTGGAACTGTTCGGCTTCGAGGCCGGCGAACTGACGGGCCAGTCGATGGCCCTGCTCTACCCCTCGCCCGAGGAATATGAGCGCATCGGCCAGCGTGGGTATCCGCAGATGGAGCACGGCGGCCGTTACCAGGACGAGCGCCTGATGCGCCGCAGCGACGGCGCGCTGATCTGGTGCCGGGTGCGCGGCCAGGCCGCCGATGCCGAACATCCTGCGGCCGCTTCGGCCTGGTCGTTTGAAACCCTTTCGCAGAACGTGCCTGACGTGCAGCGCCTGAGCCCGCGCGAACGGGAGGTGGTGGCCCTGGTGGCCCAGGGCTTGACCAGCAAGGAAATGGCGCGCCAGCTCGGCCTGAGCCCGCGCACGGTTGAAATGCACCGTGCGCGCTTGCGCATGAAACTCGGCGCGCTGAGCACGCCCCGGCTGCTGCGACTGCTGCCGTGAGCCCAGGGCTCCTGAAGAGGACCCGGCAAGCGTGCGGTGGCATCGGGTGAAATAAATTACGCCGATCCGGTCCGGGCTGAAAATTTATTCACTCGCAGCCGCATCCAAAGCGATAGCATCAGGGTCTTACCATCAGGCGCTGCCGGAGACCCCACTCATGACCGTGATCACCAACATCGAAGACCTGCGCGTGCTGGCGCAAAAACGCGTGCCGCGCATGTTTTACGACTACGCCGATTCGGGTTCCTGGACAGAAAGCACCTACCGCGCCAATGAGACGGACTTTCAAAAGATCAAGCTGCGCCAGCGCGTGGCCGTGAACATGGAAAACCGCAGCACGGCCACCAAAATGGTCGGCGTGGACGTGAAGATGCCGGTGGCGATTGCGCCCGTCGGCCTGACGGGTATGCAGCATGCCGACGGCGAGATCAAGGCGGCCAGGGCGGCTGAAAAATTCGGCATTCCCTTCATCCTGTCGACCATGAGCATCTGCTCCATCGAGGACATTGCGGCCAACACCACCGCACCCTTCTGGTTCCAGCTCTACATGATGCGCGACCGCGAAGCCATGGCGGCCATGATCGAGCGCACCCGCAAGGCGGGCTGCAACGCGCTGGTGCTGACGCTGGACCTGCAGGTTATCGGCCAGCGCCACAAGGACCTGAAGAACGGCCTGACGGCGCCGCCCAAGCCGACGCTGGCCAACCTCATCAACCTCATGACCAAGCCGCGCTGGTGCCTGGGCATGGCCGGCACGCGCCGCCACACCTTCGGCAACCTGGTCGGCCACGTCAAGGGGGTCAGCGACATGAATTCGCTGTCAGCCTGGACCAACGAGCAATTCGACCCGCGTTTGTCATGGGCAGACGTGGCCTGGGTCAAGGAAAAATGGGGCGGCAAGCTGATCCTCAAGGGCATCCAGGATGTGGAAGACGCCAGGCTTGCAGTGCAAAGCGGCGCCGACGCCATCGTGGTGAGCAACCACGGCGGCCGCCAGCTCGACGGTGCGCAGTCCAGCATCTCGGCTCTGCCCGCCATCATCGAAGCAGTAGGTTCGGACATTGAAGTGTGGATGGACGGCGGCATCCGCTCCGGCCAGGACGTGCTCAAGGCCTGGGCGCTGGGCGCACGCGGCACCCTGATTGGCCGGGCCATGGTCTACGGCCTGGGCGCCATGGGCGAGGCCGGTGTCACCAAGGCGCTGCAGATCATCCACAAGGAGCTCGACATCACCATGGCGTTTTGCGGCCACACCGACATCAACACGGTGGACAAGAGCATCCTGCTGCCGGGGACCTTCGATTTCAGGAACGCCTGACCGGGCGAAAGATCATGCCGGCGGTGCCTCTGAAAGAGGCCGGCCGCTGCAAGCACCCAGACTGATAGCCGCCCTTTCAGCGTCGCCCAGACGGCCTGGCCGGCACCGTCTTCAGGTACGCATACACCGCCTTGGCATCCACGTCATTGAGCTCGCGCAGCGACTCGAAGGGCATCACGGTGATCGCCGTGCCGTCGGGGCGCTTGCCGCTGCGCAGCATGGTGACAAACTGGTCGGCGTCCGGGTAGCGCGTCAATGCGCTGCCCTCGCCCGGTGTCAGGTTGGCGGCAGGTGCCCAGTCGGGCGGCGTGCCGGGAATCTTGCCGCCTGACAGGCCCGGGCCGTGGCAGCCAATGCACATGTTGGCCACATAAGCGCCGTGCGCAACGGTCATGCCCTCGGCAACCGGTTTCGACGGCGGCAGGGAATGGTCGATTTTTTGCGCTGCGTCTTCAATCGCGCCATAGCCATACATCACCTTCATGGGCAAGGGCAGTTCCACCACTGCGGCGCTTCCGCTGGCCGGCGGCAGGCTGCGCACATAGGCCACCAGGGCGCCGAGATCGTCTTGCGTGAACTGGTTGTAGTCTTCGCTGGGCATGATGAACACGGGCCGGCCATCGGGTTTGACGCCATGGCGCACCGTGCGCTCCCAGTCTTCAGGCGTGTAGCGCGCCACCACACTGCCCTGGCCCGGCGAGATGTTGGGGCTTTTCAGGCGCAGACCCTTGCCGTCGTTGATGAACTCGCGTCCGGCACCATTGACGCCATGGCACTCGGCGCAGCCGCGGGAATTGAACAGGTACTTGCCACGCGCCAGGGTTGAGGCATCGGGCGCTGCGACCATCCAGGCTGCCGGCCCAAGGCTGACCTTGACATGGCGCTGGCTCTTGCGCTCAGCCAGCTGGGTGCCCACCAAGGCAGCCGCCGCAGCGACCACCACCAGGGCGCCAACCGCGCCCACAGTCCACTTGACCCATCGTTTCATGATCTATTCCCCCTTTCGCCACGGGTGCATCTCCTGATCACACTTCAAGCGGCGTTGCTTGCGGAAAGGAAAAAAACATTCTGAACTTCCAGCGTATTTTTGTCACCCGGATTTTGTAAAAATTAGTCGTCACGCCAGACCGAATCGGAGAGACCGACTCGCGGCACAATCCCGGATGTGACTTCCGAGCCCGTACCACCCGAACCACCCGCCCCTGCGCCCACCCTGCCCCGGCGCATTGCCCACCTCGACATGGACGCCTTCTTTGCGTCGGTCGAGTTGCTGCGCTACCCGCAGCTCAAGGGCTTGCCGGTGGTGATTGGCGGCGCGCGGCGCGCAGTGGACGAAGCCCTGCGGGCGGCCCAGGGCGAGCGCGCGCTGCGCTTCATTCCAGTGGCCGACTTTCCCCGGCTCAAGGACTATGTGGGGCGCGGCGTGATCACCACGGCGAGCTACGCGGCGCGGCAGTTTGGCGTGGGCTCGGCCATGGGCCTGATGAAGGCGGCCAGACTGTGCCCGCAGGCGATTGTGCTGCCGGTGGATTTTGACGAGATACGCCGGTTTTCCCGCCTGTTCAAGCGCACGATTGCCGAGATTGCCCCGCTGGTGCAGGACCGGGGCGTGGACGAGGTCTACATTGACTTTACCGACGTGCCGGGCGGCCAGCGCGAAGGCGGGCGGGTGCTGGCGCGGCTGATCCAGAAAAGCATTTTCCAGGCGACCGGCCTGACCTGCTCGGTCGGCGTGGCGCCCAACAAGCTGCTGGCCAAGATGGCCAGCGAGTTCGACAAGCCCAACGGCATTTCGGTGCTGCACGAAGCCGACCTGCAAAGCCGCATCTGGCCGCTGGCCTGCCGCAAGATCAACGGCATTGGTCCCAAGGCGGACGAAAAGCTGGCCGCGCTGGGCATTCACACCATAGGCGAGCTGGCCGCGCAAGACCGGCAGTTCCTGGTCGCCCGCTTCGGCAAATCCACAGGCGCCTGGATGCACGAGGTGGCCTGGGGCCGCGACAGCAGCCCGGTGGTCATGGAAAGCGAGCCGGTCAGCATGAGCCGCGAAACCACCTTCGAGCGCGACCTGCACGCGGTGCGCGACAAGGCCGAGCTGGGCGCGATTTTTACCCGGCTGTGCGAACAGGTGGCGGCCGACCTGCAGCGCAAGGGCTATGTCGCCAAAACCATTGGCCTCAAACTGCGCTACGACGACTTCAGGAGCGTGACGCGCGACCAGACGCTGGCGGTGGCCACCGATGACGGCCGCGCCATCCGCAAGGCCGCCGGCCAGTGCCTGAAGCGGGTGCCGCTGGCGCAGCGGCTGCGGCTGCTGGGCGTGCGCGCCGGGGCACTGGCCAAGTTCGAAAGCACCGGGGTGAATGCATCCAGTCAGGCGGCAACCCCCACCGCTCTCTCGCAAGCGGCGACAGACTTGACGACCAACACCACGGCTTCGCTGTTTTGAGCTTGCTTTGCCCCATTTTCAGCGGCACGCGGCGATGTATTCCACGGTTTCGGCCAAGCCACCGGCAGTCTCACCCGGTTCCGGCTCCAGATGCTGCAGCGTCGTTTCCTTCGGGCTGGCCTGGTCCAAGTTGACGGCGCCAACCGGCGGACGACGTTCCAGCAGCGAAGAAACATATTTTTTTATCCGTGAAGTGCCAACTGAGCGCAGGCACCGCGCGCAAGCAAGGACCACGGACACAGTGATGCGACAAGCCGTCCCATGGCAGGAACGGTCGCTGCATGGCTTCCGGCCGCGTCGCAGGTGTGACTGCCTGGACCGGGTGACCTGGTCGAGGCTGGTTGGCGTGGCTTACATTGCAGACATGAACGCCCTCACCTGCTTTAGCCTGACCACCACCGACCAGGTGGCCCACCTGGTGCTCAATCGCCCCGAAGCGATGAACACCATGCACCCGACCTTCTGGCGCGAGCTGGGCCAGGCGCTGGCGCACATTCACAAGGCTGGCGAAGCCCGCGTGCTGCTGATCTCCAGCACCGGCAAGCATTTCAGCGCCGGCATGGCGCTGGACACCTTTGGCGGCGACGTCGCCATGGACGACCAGCGTCCCGAAGGCCGCGCGGCGATCTTTGACCTGCTGACGAACATGCAGGCCACCTTCACCCAACTGGAGACGCTGCGTATCCCGGTGATTGCAGCGATCCAGGGCGGCTGCATTGGTGGCGCGGTCGACATGGTCAGCGCCTGCTGCATCCGCTATGCGAGCGCCGAGACGTTTTTCTGCATCCAGGAAATCAACATTGGCATGGTGGCCGACGTGGGCACGCTGCAGCGCCTGCCCAAGCTGATCCCGCTGGCGCTGGTGAAAGAGCTGGCCTACACCGGGCGCAAGCTGGGCGCGGCGCGGGCGCTGGCCTGCGGCCTGGTCAACGAGGTGTTTGACTCGCCCGAAGCGATGCTGGCCGGCGCGCTGCAATGCGCCAGGGAGATTGCCGCCAAGCCGCCGGTCGCGATCTGGGGCACCAAGCAGGCGATTCACTACGCGCGCGACCATTCGGTGGACGACGCGCTGAAACAGATGGGCTGGCTGCAAGGCGCGATCTGGAGCAACCAGCATGTGCGCGAAGCGATGACGGCCATGAAGGAAAAGCGCCCCGCCCACTTCCCCGCGCTGGCGCCGCTCCGGAATTTTGATG
>JAUSDK010000062.1 GCA_030650875.1 Polaromonas sp. | reverse complement strand
TGCTGGCCAATAGCAGCATCGGTTTGCTCACCTTGTGTTCATTCCTCATTGGCGTCACCATCATCGTGCTGTTTCTCGGCGAGACCACCAATTTTCAGATGCTGCGGATCTCCATTGGCAGCTTTCTGGCCGGGGTAGTGTGTTTCCTGCTGGCCTTGGGGTGCTTCATGGCGGAAACGCTGATTGCCACGCGCATTCTCAATTTTGGACGTCCGCGGCGCTGATCGCGGGTTCCCGGGCCGACAGGCACTCCACCTGTACGGCGCAGTCATAAAACGTAGGCCCGCGTCCCAAGTCCGTCAATTTTTGGCTGGTGAGTTGATTCACATTGGTGCCGTCCAAGCCCAGCTTGCGCCACCAGATGCCCAGGCCGTTGACCACGCCCGGCCGGGCGCGGCTTGACACGCTGGCTTTGACCCGGTACTCACCGCGCTGGTTGAACACGGTGACGATGCCGCCATGCGTGATGCCGCGCGCGGCGGCGTCCTGGGCATGGATTTCAAGCACCGGCTCGCCCTCGATGTCGCGCAGGCTTTTCATGTTGACAAAGCTGGAGTTCAGGAAGTTGCGGGCGGGCGGCGAGATCATGGCCAGCGGGTAGTCGTTCGATGAGCCTGGCGTTTCGTAGTTGGGTACATGGTCGGGCAGGCCGTCCAGGCCCTGGGCCGCCAGCCGGTCGCTGAAAAATTCGCAGCGGCCCGACGGCGTGGGAAACGCGCCCTCGGCAAACGGCGCATCGGGCAGCTTCAGGCTTGAAAATCCCTGGTCCAGCAATTGCTGAAAGTCGACCTTGTCGCCAAACGCCGCGCGGCACAGCGTCTCGTCGCTATCGTTAAAACAGTCATCGGTAAACCCCATATGGGCGGCCAAGGCCCGAAAGATCTGCGTGTTGGGCCTGGCCTGGCCCAGCGGCGCGATGGCCGGGCGGTTCAGCAGCACGTCGGTGTGGCCGTAAGCGCTGTGCACGTCCCAGTGCTCAAGTTGCGTGGTGGCGGGCAGGATGAAGTCGGCGTAGTCGGCGGTGTCGGTCTGAAAATGCTCCAGCACCACGGTGAACAGGTCGTCGCGCGCAAAGCCCTGCACCACCTTGCCTGATTCGGGCGCGACCGCGACCGGGTTGCTGTTGTAGACCAGCAGCGCCTCGATTTTGGGGCCGAATGCGGGCGAGCTTTCGCGCAGCAAGTCGTCGCCAATCGTGCTCATGTTGACGGTGCGCGGCTGGCGTCCGGCCAGCAGGTCGGGCCGCTGCAGCGCGGCCCTGTCGACCGGGAACGCGCCCGAACTGCTCAGCAGCATGCCGCCCGCGCGGTGCCGCCACGCGCCAATCAGCGCCGGCAGACAAGCGACGGCGCGCACCGCATTGCCGCCGCCGCGCACGCGCTGCATGCCGTAGTTCAACCTGATCGCCGCCGGCTGCCGGTTGACAAAGCACTGCCCGTAGTCGCGCGCGAGTGCCCGTATCTGCGCGACTGGCACGCCGCAGACCTCGGCGGCGCGCTCGGGCGGCCACTGCAGCGCCCGTGCGCGCAAACCGCCGTGCGGGCTCAGCCAGCCCAGCGTGTGGCGGGCGATGTAGTCGTGGTCCAGCCAGTCGTGGGTGATCAGCTCATGCATCAGCGCCAGCGCCAGCGCGGCGTCGGTGCCCGGCAGCAGGGCAATGTGTTCGTGGCATTTCTCGGCGGTTTCACTCTTGCGCGGGTCAATGCACACCAGCCGGGCACCGTCCCGCTTGGCTTGCTGGGCATAGCGCCAGAAATGCAGGTTGCTGCCAATCGAGTTGCTGCCCCAGATGATGATGAGTTTGGACTCGGCAAAAAACTCGACCCGCATGCCGACTTTGCCGCCCAGCGTTTGCGTCACGCCTTCGCCGCCCGCCGCCGCGCAAATCGTGCGGTCCAGCAAGGACGCGCCGAGCCGGTTGAAAAACCGCCCGGCCATGCTTTCGCTTTGCACCTGGCCCATGGTGCCCGCGTAGCTGTAGGGCACGATGGCTTCGGGGTTGCGCGCTGCAATCGGTTTGAGGCGGGCCGCGATCTCGCTGAGCGCCGTGTCCCAGCCTACGGTTTCGTACTGGCCGCTGCCTTTGGGGCCTGAGCGGCGCAATGGCTGCAGCAGGCGCTCGGGGTGGTAGCTTCGCTCGGTGTAGCGCGACACCTTGGCGCACAGCACGCCGCCGGTCTGCGGATGGCCGGGGTTGCCCTGTACTTTGATGGCCACGCCGTCCTCCACCGTGGTCAGCAGGGCGCAGGTGTCGGGGCAGTCATGGGGGCAGGCGCCGCGCACCTGCACCGGGCCAGTGGCGGGCTGCGGGGCCGGGGAGGCTGGGGCGATGCGGGTGAAGTGGCTCATGCGCCACTTTATCGTGAAAGGCCACGCTGCAAAAACGCAGGGTGTTTAGGGCATACCCCCCCGGATGCGTGAGCAAACTCGATTAAAGTCACTTTGCGACGAAGTGTGCTGCGTGTCACTGGTTGTGTTGCTGTCTTATTTTTAAACTACCTGTTCATGGAAAGAACAAGCGAATGATTTTTAACCGCAGAAAATTCTCCATGGCCACAGGTGCAGCGCTGCTCGCAGGCTTCGGCACGGTGCGCGCCCAGTCCGAGGGAAAAATCATTCTGGGCCAGTCTGCCGCGTTCAGCGGTCCTGCCGCGCAGCTGGGTATTCAGTTTCACAACGGTGCCATGGTCTGCTTTGACCAGGTCAACGCGCAGGGCGGCATCGGCCGGCAGCTGATTGAAATCCGCAAGCTCGACGATGGCTACGAGCCCGACCGCTGCGCCGAAAATACCCGCAAGCTGATTGCCGACGACGTGTTTGCGCTGTTTGGCTACATTGGCACACCCACCAGCCTGGTGGCGCTGCCCCAAGCCATCAAGGCCAAAATACCCTTTATTGCCCCCTTTACCGGGGCCATGGCGCTACGCGAGCCGTTCAACAAATATGCCTTCCATGTGCGCGCTTCGTACAACGACGAAACGGCGCTGATCGTCAAGCAGCTGACCAGCCTGGGCCTGAAAAAAATTGCGGTTTTCTACCAGAACGATGCCTACGGCAAGGCCGGGCTCGACGGTGTGACGCTGGCCTTGTCAGGCCTGGGCCTCAAACCCGTGGCGCAAGCCACCGTGGAGCGCAACTCTGTGGACGTGGCCAAGGCGGTCCAGACCCTGGTGGCGGCCGGCCCCGACGCGGTGGTCCAGATCGGCGCCTACAAATCGTGCGCTGCGTTCATTCGTGGCGCCAAAAAAGCCGGGTTTGGCGGCACCTATTACAACGTGTCCTTTGTCGGCACGCAGGCGCTGGCCGATGAGCTGGGCAAGGACGGCGCCGGTGTGGTGGTGTCTCAGGTGATGCCTTCGCCCTACAATTCGGCGCGGCCCATTGCGCGCGAGTTTGTTGCCGCTGTGAAAGCCGCCGGTTCCAAAACCGACGTCAACTTCTCCAGCATGGAAGGCTATGTGGCTGCCAGGCTGCTGGTGGAAGGGCTGCAGCGGGCCAGTGGCAAGCTGACCCCCGACGCCCTGATCGGCGGCCTGGAAGCCATTGGCAACCAGGTGATGGGAGGCTTTGCGGTGTCGTTTTCACACACCGACCACGTCGCCTCAAGGTTCGTGGAACTGTCGATGCTGACCGGCGACGGGCGCGTGCGCACCTGAGCGGCGCCGGTGGCGCCCCGGTCAGGGTGCGGGTGGCGGCCAGCGCCATGCCGATACAGCCAAGGCCCGTGCGGGGCGGGGTCAGTTATGCTTGAACGCTGCTTCAAGCCCTGCCTCCAGACCTGATTTTTTCCTCCCTCCATCCCAGATGCCTTCCTTTCCCTTGTTGGCCCTGCTCCGGCTCATGCGTCCGCACCAGTGGCTTAAAAACACCTTTGTGTTTGCCGGCCTGGTGTTCAGCCAGGCCTGGCAAGACGGGCCGCTGGCGTGGCTGGTGGCCCAGGCCTTTGCCGCGTTTTGCTGTTTTTCCAGCATGGTCTACATCCTCAATGACTGGCATGACCGTGTCGGTGACGCCCTGCACCCGGCCAAACGCCATCGGCCGCTGGCCGCGGGGGTGGTGTCGGCGCGTGCGGCGCTGGTGCTGGCGGGTCTGCTGCTGGCGGCCGGCCTGTGGCTGGCTGCGGGCAACCGCACGCTGCTGGTCGTGCTGGGCTTGTATGTGTCGCTGAACCTGGCGTATTCGTGGCGGCTCAAGCGGGTGCCGGTGGTGGACGTGTCCATCATCGCCACCGGCTTCATGCTCAGGCTGCTGGCGGGCACGCTGGCGGTGGGAATTCCGCCTTCCCGCTGGCTGCTGCTGACCGGGATTTTTGTGACGCTGTTTCTCGGGTTTTGCAAGCGCAAGGCCGAAAGCTTTCAGGAAAAGGCCAGTCATCGCGCGGTGCTGGCGCATTACCCGGCGGCGTTGCTGGACACTTACATTGCCGTGACGCTGACCGCCACCCTGACCACCTACAGCCTGTTTGCCTCCAGCCCCGAGGCGCAGCTTCAGCACGGCGAGCGCCTGCTCTACACCGTGCCCGTGGTCGTTTTTGGCATGCTGCGCTACACCTACCAGGTGCACCGTGGCCACGGTGAAGACGTGGCGCGCGACCTGCT
>JAUSDK010000058.1 GCA_030650875.1 Polaromonas sp. | reverse complement strand
CCGTTCCAGGGCGCCCTGAGCCACCGCGGCTGGCGCGCCACCGAGGTGAAATTGCCCAAGCTGGCCGAGGGCCATGACGCCGCCGTGCTGGCCCAGGCCGAGGTGGAACTGTGAGCGAGCCGCGTTATTCCATCGGCATTGACCTGGGCACCACGCACTGCGCGCTGGCCTATGTGGACCTGGCCGCCAGCGAAGGCGAAAAAACCAGCTACGGCGTGCTCGATATACCGCAGCTGACCGCGCCCGGAAGCGTTGAAAGCCTGCCGCTGCTGCCGTCTTTTTTGTACCTGCCCCACGCCAGCGAACTGGCGGCCGGCGACCTGACGCTGCCCTGGGCCACCGACCAGGATTTTGCGGTGGGCGAGCTGGCGCGCACACGCGGCGCGCAGACGCCGATCCGGCTGGTGTCGAGCGCCAAAAGCTGGCTCTGCCACCCCGGCGTGGACCGGCGCGCGGCGATCTTGCCGCACGACGCGCCGCCCGAAGTGGCACGCATCTCGCCACTAGAAGCCTCGACCCGCTACCTGGCCCACCTGCGGCGCGCCTGGGACGCGGCACACCCCGACGCGCCGTTTGACCAGCAGGACGTGACCGTGACGATTCCGGCGTCGTTCGACCCGGCCGCGCGCGAGCTGACCGCCGAAGCGGCCCGCGCCGCCGGCTACACCACAATGACGCTGCTGGAAGAACCGCAGGCCGCGCTCTACAACTGGATTCAGGCAAGCAGCGGCCGCTGGCGCAAGGACGTCAAGCCGGGCGACATCATCCTGGTGATTGACCTGGGCGGCGGTACCAGCGACTTTTCATTGATTGCCGTGCTGGAGCGCGGCGGCCAGCTGGAGCTGCACCGCGTGGCGGTGGGCGACCACATTTTGCTGGGCGGCGACAACATGGACCTGACGCTGGCGCATGTGGTGGCGCGCAAGCTGGCGGCCGAAGGCAAGCAACTCGACGCATGGCAAATGCGCGCGCTCAACCACGCCTGCCGCGCGGCCAAGGAAGCGCTGCTGAGCGACGCCGCGCTGCCCGCGCAGGCCATCGTGGTGCCAAGCCGGGGCGCCAAGCTGATAGGCGGCGCGATCCGCACCGAACTGACCCAAGCCGAGGTGCAGGGCACCATTCTGGAAGGCTTCTTTCCGCAGGTGGACGCCAGCGCCCGCCCCGCCAGCCGCACCCGCAGCGGCCTGACGCAGCTGGGCCTGCCCTACGCGCAGGACGCCGGCGTGACGCGCCACCTGGCCGCACTACTGGGGCGCCAGGCCGGCGCCACGGCCGAGCTCGAAGGCTTTGCCGGCCAGGTCGATGCCGACGCCCGCTTCCTCCACCCGACCGCGGTGCTGTTCAACGGCGGCGTTTTCAAGTCCAGCGTGCTGACCGAGCGCACGCTGGCCACGCTGAACGGCTGGCTGGCCGCTGAAAACGCCGAGCCGGCCCGCATGCTGGCCGGCGCCGACATGGACCTGGCGGTGGCGCGCGGCGCGGCCTACTACGGCTATGTGCGGCGCGGCCAGGGCGTGCGGATTCGCGGCGGCACGGCGCGCGCCTACTACGTCGCCATCGAGTCGGCCATGCCCGCGATTCCGGGCTTCGAGCCGCCGGTGCAGGCCCTGTGCATCGCGCCCTTCGGCATGGAAGAAGGCACCGACGCCGAGCTGCTGGCGCAGGAATTTGGCCTGGTCGTGGGCGAGCCGGTGCACCTGCGCCTGCTCGGATCGTCGGTGCGGCGGCAGGACCAGCTTGGTACCCTGCTGAGCGCCTGGCAACCCGACGAGCTGCAGGAACTTGGCGAAATCCAGGCCACGCTGCCCGCCGAAGGCCGGCAGGCCGGCGAGGTGGTGCAGGTCAAGCTGCGCGCCGTGGCCACCGACACCGGAACACTGGAACTGACCGCCGTGGCGACCCAGGGCGGCGAGCACTGGAAGGTGGAATTTGACGTGCGCGGCAACAACGACTGATATGGGCGTTTCTGGCTGCGGCTCCCGGCTTCGGCTGTTGGTATTCGCCCCCCACCCGTCCTGGCTGGGCCTGTGATGACCCGGAAAAGCGGGATCAGGGCGAGCGATTGTCTGAGCGCAACGCAGTGAAGCGAGTTCGAGCTCGACCCCCGCTTTTCCGGGGCAGCACAGGTTGCCCGAAGCGAAGCGCAGGGACCCAGACTGCGGGTCGCCTTTTCTTTGGGTACTTTCTTTTGGCGAAGCAAAAGTAAAGTGCCTCGCCCGCCGGGCGAGACCGGCCAGCCCAACTAAAAAAGTGACCCAGGCTATGAATAAAAAGCCCAAGCCCTCCCAGTACATCGTAGGCATAGACCTGGGCACCACCCACACCGTCGTCGCCTACGCCCGCCCCGGCAAGACCAGCCAAGCCATCAAACTGCTGCAAATCGAACAACTGGTAGCCCCCGGCCAGGTCGCCGCACTGCCGCTGCTGCCCTCGGTGCGCTACCACGCGGCAGAAGGCGAACTGCCCCCCAGCGCGCGGCAACTGCCCTGGCCCGCCGAGGACGACGACAACGCAGCGCCCGTCGTGATGGGCCAGTGGGCGCGCCAGTTGGGCGCGCAGGTGCCGGGCCGGCTGGTGACCAGCGCCAAGAGTTGGCTGTCGCACCCGGCCGCAGACCGCCTGGCGCCGATACTGCCTTGGGGCGCGCCGCCCGAGGTGGCCCGGGTGTCGCCGGTCGAGGCCAGTGCCAGCTATTTGCGCTACGTGCGCAGCGCCTGGGACGCGCAGCACCCACTGCACCCGCTGGCCCAGCAAGACATCGTGCTGACCGTGCCCGCGTCGTTTGACGAAGCCGCGCGCGCACTGACGCTGAGCGCCGCGCGCCTGGCCGGGCTGCCCACGCTGCGCCTGCTCGAAGAACCGCAGGCGGTGCTGTACGACTGGCTGCTGCGCCACCGCGGCACGCTGGCCCGGGAGCTGGCGCAGACCCGGCTGGTGCTGGTCTGCGACGTGGGCGGCGGCACCACCGACCTGAGCCTGATTGCGGTGGACGCCACGGCGGGCGAGCCGCAGCTGAGCCGCATCGGCGTGGGCAACCACCTGATGCTGGGCGGCGACAACATGGACCTGGCGCTGGCCCGCCTGGTGGAAACGCGCCTGGCCGGCGCCGCTGCCGCTCCATCGACCCGCCTGTCGGCCAGCCAGCTGGCCCAACTGGTGGAGCGCTGCCGCGCCGCCAAGGAACTGCTGCTGGCAGCCGACGCGCCCGAGCAGACGCAGGTCACGCTGCTGGGCGGCGGCGCCCGGCTGGTGGGCGGCAGCCGCTCGGTGACGCTAACGCGCGCCGACGTGGCGCAGCTGGTCGTCGACGGATTCTTTCCGGCGGTGGAGGCCAGCGCGCAAGCGCGGCAGGCGCGCGGCGGGCTGGTCGAGTTTGGCCTGCCCTACGCGCGCGACCCGGCCGTGACGCGGCACATTGCCGACTTCCTGCGCCAGCACGACCAAGCCATGCCCGACACCCTGCTGCTCAACGGCGGCGTGTTTC
>JAUSDK010000054.1 GCA_030650875.1 Polaromonas sp. | reverse complement strand
ATCCACATACACCAGCGCCGTGCGGGTTTGCGGGTCCACGGTGGGGGCAATCATGCGCACCCGGCCCTGCAGCGCGCCGCCGCTGGGCGGCTGCACCGTGGCCAGCGTGCCGGCACGGATGCGGTCCAGTTCGGCCGAGGTGACTTCGGCGCGCCATTCCAGCCGGCCCTGGCGGATCAGGCGAAACAGTTCGGTGCCGGCGCCCACCACGGCGCCCACGGTGGCGGTGCGTGCCGAGATCACGCCGCTGTCGGGCGCCAGCACCTGGGTTTGCTTGCCGCGCAACTGCTGTGCGTCCAGCACCGCCTGGGCGGCTTCGACGCGGGCCTGGGCGGCTTTTTCAGCGGTGAAGTACTGGTTGATTTGCTGGGTGCTGAGCGCGCCCGTGTTTTGCAGGGTGCGCGCCCGGTCGCCATTGGCCACGGCATCCAGCGCGTTGGCGCGCGCTTCCATCAGGCCGGCGCGCGCCTGCGCCACGTCGGCCTGCACGCTGTCGCCGGCAAAGGTGGCCAGCACCTGCCCGGCCTTGACGCTGTCGCCCACATTGACGCGCACCTCGGTCAGGCGCAGGCCGCTGGATTCGGAGCCGATGAGGGCCTCCTGCCAGGCGGCGATGTTGCCGTTGGCCGCCAGCGTGATGGGCAGGCGCGCCCGCTGCGGCGCGGCCGTGCTGACGGTCAGTGCCGGCTTGGGCGCGGCCGCGACGGGGCTTTTGGGCGCGGTCGGGCTTGACGACAAGAAAAAGAAGGCCGCTGCGGCCCCGGCGATGGCCACAGCCACGAGGCTGACGACAACGGCGGGCTTGAGTTTGAGTTTTTGCATGGTGCGGGCTGCTCACGACGAATAAAAAACCGGGACGGCAGCCCTGCGGCAGCCGCAGGCACTGCCGGTCCGCCTGAAAGCAGAGGGGCCACGCGCGGGGGCAGGCTGCCCCAGCTTAACTCAGGCGACCGCGCTGAAGGTGCTGGCCCACAGCGCCTGGATCGCCGCGCGTTCGACGGCAAGGGCGGGCGGGCTGACCTGGGTCGGCTCTTCGTTCAGGCGGGCCTGGTGCTGCACGCGGCGCAAGGTGCGGTAGGCGCTGGCGGCGCGCTGGCCCACGCCTGCGGGCAGCAGGCCGGCCAGTTCTGCGCGCTGCAGCAGGGCAATGTTGCCCACGTTGCCGGCCAGTTCGGGGTGCCGGGCCGCCTCGGACAACACCAGGAACTGCACGGCAAATTCGGCGTCGACCATGCCGCCCGTGCTGTGCTTGACATCGAACTGGTCGCCCTTGACCGGATGGGCCTTGCGCACCTTGTCGCGCATCGCCACGATTTCGTTGCGCAGCGCCGGCACGTCGCGCGGCGCGGTGATCACGCTGCAGCGCACCGCGTCAAAGCGCTGGCGCAGCGAGGCGCTGCCCAGCACGAAGCGCGCGCGGGTCATGGCCTGGTGCTCCCAGGTCCAGGCGGTGTTGCTGCCGCGCTGCTGCTGGTAGCGGGCGTAGGCGTCAAAGCTCGTGACCAGCAGGCCGGAGTTGCCGTTGGGGCGAAGGGCGGTGTCAATTTCAAACAGGTCGCCCTCGCCGGTCTTGACGGTCAGCCAGTTGATCAGTTTGCGCACAAAGCCGGCGTAGACCTCTGACGCGCGCTCGTCCTCGTCCTCGTAGACAAACACGATGTCCAGGTCGCTGCCGTAACCCAGTTCCTTGCCGCCCAGCTTGCCGTAGGCAATGATGGCGAACTGCGGCGTTTCGCAGTGCTTGTTTTTCAGGCGCTGCCAGCACCAGTCGGCGGTGATGCTGAGTACCGCCTCGGCCAGCGCGCTCACATCGTCGGACACCTGCTCGACCGTCAGCATGCCTTCCACGTCGCGGGCCAGCGTGCGAAAAATTTCGGCGTGGTGGGCGCGGCGCAGCAGGTTCAGGCAGGTTTCCTCGTCGTCCTCGCCGGTGCGCCTGAGTGCCGCCAGCCGCTGCTGCAGGTCCCGTGTGAAGGCGGCGGCGTCAAAGCGCTCGTGCATCAGCGCGTCGCTGGCCAGCTCGTCGATCACGCCGGGGTGCTGGAACAGGTAGCGCGCGGGCCATTTTGCCGCGCCCAGCAGGCGCAGCAGGCGTTCGTGCACCGCCGGGCGTTCCAGCAGCAGCGCCAGGTAGCTTTCGCGCCGCAGCAGGGGCTCGATCCAGTCGATCAGCCGCAGGGCGGCTTCTTCCGTGACCGTGCCCTCTTTGAGCCACTGGGCGGTGCGCTGCAGCAGCCGCACCAGGCGGGCGCGCGAGTCTTCGCGCAGGGCCAGCACGCGGGGGTGCTGGCGCCACAACGCCAGCCGGGCCTTGAATTGCGCCGGCCACGCCGCGGGCAACTGCTCCAGCAACTCTTCGAACTGCGGCGCCACCCCGTTGCCATTGCCGTTTCCGTTGCCATT
The DNA here is from genome assembly GCA_030650875.1 of Polaromonas sp. GTDB lineage: Bacteria > Pseudomonadota > Gammaproteobacteria > Burkholderiales > Burkholderiaceae_C > Polaromonas. The sequence continues at coordinate 23,046 of JAUSDK010000054.1, read as the reverse complement.
CCCATTGCCGTTGCCGCAACCCTTGCAGTCGGGCTTGCCGCCCAGCAGCCGGTCAAACTCGCCCGCCACCAGTTCGCGGTGGGTGTCGAGCTCGCACAGGAACTCGGCGCAGCTGCGGTAACCCATGGTCTGGGCAATCCAGCCGAGGTCGTCGTCGCGGGTGGGCAAGACGTGGGTCTGCTGGTCGTCCAGGTACTGGATGCGGTGCTCCACACGGCGCAGGAAGTCATAGGCGCGCGCCATCGCATCGGCGGTGTCCTGGGGCATCAGGCCGGCGTGGGCCACGCGTTGCAGCGCGTCCACCGTGGGGCGGGTGCGCAGTTCGGGGAACTGCCCGCCGCGCACCACCTGCAGCAATTGCACGGTAAATTCAATCTCGCGGATGCCGCCGCGTGACATTTTGACGTCGTTGGCGCGCTCGGGGTGGCCGGCGCAGCGCTTGGCCGCGTGTTCGCGGATTTGCCGGTGCAAGATGCGCAGCGCATCAAACACGCTGTAGTCCAGGTAGCGCCTGAAGACGAAGGGCAGCACGGAGCCGCGCAAGGCCTGGGCCGAGCCGCTGCGGATGCTGGCCAGCGGCGACACCACCCGGCTTTTAAGCCAGGCAAAGCGCTCCCATTCACGCCCCTGGGCCTGGAAATAGTCTTCCAGCGCGCTCAGCGACATGGCGGCGGGGCCCGAGTTGCCGTTGGGCCGCAGGGCCAGGTCGACGCGAAATACAAAGCCGTGCTCGGTGACGTCGCCAATCAGGCTGAACACCGCCCTGACCTGGCGCGCAAAATACTCGTGGTTGGAGATCTGGCCACGGCCGTCCTCGCGGCCTGCGGTTTCGCCGTCCTGGTCATAGACATAAATCAGGTCAATGTCGCTCGACACATTGAGCTCGCGCGCGCCCAGCTTGCCCATGCCGACCACCCACATCTGGGCCCGGGCGCCGCCTTCGGCTTGCGGCGCGCCATGCGCCGCATCGAGCTGGTCGCTGGAATGCTGCATGGCGACATCCAGCGCCAGTTCGGCCAGTTCCGTCATGGCCCGGGTCACGACCTGCAGCGCAACGCCGGTCGCAGACGCGGCGGCGTGGTCAGCCGCCTCGGGGAGCGTGGGGGCGACGGCCGCCAGCGCCGGGCCGGCCCAAGCAAGGCCAGCCCCCTCGGGGGGCAGCGAACCACACGCAGCGGGGAGCGTGGGGGCTTGTTCACCATCACAGTCGAGAGTGACCAGCCGCTCCATGACCAGCTGGCGCAGCAGCCGCAGCGCCGCACCGGTTTCAAGCCCGCTGGCCAGCAGCGCATTGAGGGCGGTCTGCATGCCGGGGCGCAGCGGCGCGCCCGCAGGCAGCAGGGGCAATTGGTCGGCATAGCGGCGGCGAATGCGCTGCACAAAACGGGAGTAGGCCGACGCCTGGGGCAGGGCGGGGGTGTCCGGGCAAACAGTTGACAGGGCGGTCATCACACTACTTCACAAACTTCATGGTTCTACCTCATGCGGACAGGTGGGGCGGCAGTCATAATTCCCGAGTCAATGGAGCCCACAATTTTCACCCCGCCTGCCTTGCCGTCCCGCCGCCTGCGCTGGATCGCACGGAGCATGCGCTGGTTGCTGTGGCTGGTCGCGGCGGCCTGGCTGCTCTTTGGCCTGAGCGGGTTGCTGCTGCACGGCTGGATTGTGCCGCGAATTGGCGAATTCCGTCCGCGGCTCGAAACAGAGGCCACCAAGGCGCTGGGGGTGCCGGTTCGCATTGGCAGCATCAATGCCTATTCGCGCGGCATGATCCCGTCGTTTGAACTGCACGACGTGCGCCTGATGGACGCGCAGGGGCGCGAAGCGCTGCGGCTGCCGCGCGTGGTGGGCGCGCTGTCGCTGGCGTCGCTCTGGGGGCTGGGCTTTGAGCAACTGCTGATCGACCGGCCCGAACTGGACATCCGGCGCACTGCCGACGGAAAGGTCTTTGTCGGCGGGCTCGATGTCTCCAAGGGCCAGGACGCCGGTCATGGCGCGGTGGCCGACTGGTTTTTCTCGCAGACTGAGTTCGTGCTGCGCGGCGGCTCCGTGCGCTGGACCGACGAGCTGCGGCAGGCGCCGCCGCTGGCCCTGGGCCAGGTGGATGCGGTGATGCGCAATGGCAGGCGCCGCCACCTGCTGCGGCTGGACGTCACGCCGCCCCCTGAATGGGGCGAGCGTTTCAGCCTGCGGGGCAGCTTCAGGCAGTCGCTGCTGTCGGGCAACGCGGGCAATTTTGAAGCCTGGTCGGGCCAGCTGTATGCCGAGTCCGGCCGCGTGGACGTGTCGCGCGTGCGGCAATATGTCGGCGTGGACACCTTGGGCGTGGAGCTGATGCGCGGCAACGGCGCGCTGCGGGCCTGGGCCGATGTCAGCAAGGGGCAATTCACGGGCGGCACAGCCGACCTGGCGCTGCAAGATGTCGATGCCCGGCTGGGCGCCCAGCTGGAGCCGCTGGCCTTTGCGTCGGTGGCGGGCCGCATTGGCGGCGCGCGGCGCGCCAATGGCTTTGACTTCAGTACCGAGCGCCTGCAATTTCGCACCCGGGACGGCCTGCAGTGGCCGGGCGGCAACCTCGCGCTGGCGCATACCCGGGCTGAAGGCAAGGCGGCCCCGCACAGCGAACTGCGTGCCGACAAGCTCGACCTGGCCGTGCTGGACCAGATCGCCCACCGCCTGCCGCTGGGCCGCAGCGCGCACGAACTCCTCACCACATTTGCGCCCAGCGGCCTGGTGGAGACCCTGGAGGCGCGCTGGCAGGGCCCGCTGGATGCGCCCACCAGCTATGCGGCCAAAGGCCGTGTGGCCGGCCTGCGCGTGGCGGCGCTGCCCAACCCTGTGGTGGCCCCGCACGCAACACCCGGGCGGCCCGGCGTGCGTGGCGCGACCGTTGATTTTGAGCTGACCGAGGGCGGCGGCCAGGCCAGCGTGAACATCCTCAAGGGGGCGCTGGACCTGCCGGGTGTATTCGAGGACGCGTTGATTCCGCTGGACCAGTTGTCGGCGCAGGCCCGCTGGAAATTGTCGGGCCGCAAGATGGAGGTGCAACTGCGCAACCTGCAGTTTGTCAACGCCGATGCCCAGGGCCAGGCGCAGGTCAGCTGGCATACCGAGGACGCAGCGCCTGGCAGTCCGGCAGACGCCGCGTCGCCCGATCACCGATTTCCGGGCGTGCTGGACCTGCAGGGCAGCCTGAGCCGTGGCAATGGCGCCCAGGCGCACCGCTACCTGCCGCTGGTGCTGCCCGACAAGGCGCGCCATTATGTGCGCGATGCCGTGCTGCAGGGCCAGGTCAGCGACGTCAAGTTCCGGGTACTGGGGCCGGTCCGGGAACTGCCTTTTGCCAACCCGGACCACGGGGAATTCCGGGTCTCGGCCAGGGTGCGCAACGGGCAGCTGGCCTATGTCCCCACAACCTTGCAGCCGGCGGGCGCCGCGCCTTGGCCGGCCCTGACCGACCTCAACGGGGAGCTGGTGTTCAACCGCGCCGCGCTGGAGGTGAACGGCGTGACCGGGAAAGTCGCCGGCTTGCCGGGGGTGCAGCTGGTCAAGGGCAGCGCGCGCATTCCCGACCTGCTGCACGACGCGACGGTGGAGGTGAATCTGGAGATCAAGAGCCCGCTTTCCGAGGCGCTGGGGTTTGTCAATGCCTCGCCGCTGGGCGGCATGACCGGCCAGGTGCTGGCCAAGGCCATGGCCAGCGGCAACAGTGCGCAACGCTATCGCCTGACGCTGCCCATCCATGCAATTGAAACGTCCCGGGTGGAGGGCCAAATCACCCTGCCCGGCAACAACGTGCAGTTTGCGCCGGGCACGCCCGAACTGACCCAGCTTAAAGGGGTGCTGGCGATCACGGAGCGGGGTTTTCAGGTGGCCGGCGCCCAGGCGCGGCTGTTCGGGGGCGACATGCGTTTTGACGGCGGCATGCGCGAGCTGGCCCGCGCGCTGCCGGGTGCGCCGGCGCCCGAGCCCGTGGTGGCGTTCACCGCGCAGGGCACGGTGTCGGCAGAAGGCTTGCGCCAGGCCCAGGAGATGGGCTTTGTGGCGCGCATGGCGCAAAACGCCAGCGGCAGCGCGGCCTACGCGGCGTCGCTGGGTTTTCGGCGTGGGCATGCCGAAGTCATGGTGTCCAGCAGCCTGCAGGGCATGGCACTGGACTTTCCGGCGCCGCTGCGCAAAACGGCCGAGTCCGCGCTGCCGGTCCGTTTTGAGAGCGCGCTGCTGCCGGCCACGATGGCACCGGGGCAAGCGCTGCAGGACCAGTTGTCGCTCAGCATCGGGCGCGTGGCGTCCGTGCGCTATGTGCGCGACGTGAGCGGCGCCGAGCCCCGCGTCATCCGGGGCGGTATCGGCGTGGGGCTGGAGGCCGATGAACCTGTGCCGTTGCCGGAGGCGGGCGTCGCCGGTGTGGCGGCCAACATCAACCTGGCCCGGGTGGACCTGGATGCCTGGGCGCGCCTGCTGGGGGAGGTGCCGGGCGGCGCACCGCAGGCGGCACCGGCTGGCGCCGCCGCAGCGCTGGGCTATCTGCCCACGACCATGGCGATACGCGCCAAAGAGTTGCTGGTGCAGGGGCGCCAGTTGAACAATGTGGTGGTGGGCGGTTCGCGCGAAGGCCTGAACTGGCGCGCCAACATCAATGCGTCCGAGCTCAATGGCTACGTCGAATACCGCCAGCCCAGCGTGGCGGGGCCTGGCCGTGTCCACGCGCGGCTGGCGCGCCTGAACCTGGCGGCGAGCACGGCCCGCGAGGTCGAGGTCCTGCTGGACGAGCAGCCCGCCAGTATTCCGGCGCTGGACATCGTGGTCGAGGAGATGGAGCTGCGCGGCAAGAAGCTGGGGCGTGTCGAGATTGAAGCAGTCAACCGCAGCGCCTCGGCCGGTGAGCCGGTTCGCGAGTGGCGCCTGAACAAGTTCAACGTGATCCTGCCCGAAGCCGTGCTGACGGCGACCGGCAACTGGGTGGCTGCCAGCGCGCCGCCCGCTGCGCGCCGCCGCAGCCTGCTGAACTTCAGGCTGGACATCGCCGATTCGGGCCAGTTGCTGACCCGTTTTGGCATGGCCGATGTGATACGCCGCGGCAAGGGCAAGCTGGAGGGCCAGGTGGCCTGGAACGGCTCGCCCCTGAGCCTGGACTATCCCAGCATGAGCGGGCAGTTCAACGTGAACGTCGCGTCAGGGCAGTTCCTCAAGGCCGATCCGGGCATTGCCAAACTGCTGGGCGTGCTGAGCCTGCAGTCCCTGCCCCGGCGCCTGACGCTGGATTTCCGGGACGTGTTTTCCGAAGGATTCGCCTTTGACTTTGTGCGCGGCGATGTCAATATCCAGCAGGGGCTGGCGCGCACCAACAACCTGCAGATGAGCGGCGTGAATGCCGCCGTACTGATGGAAGGCAGCGCCGACATTGCCCGCGAAACGCAGGACATCAAGGTGGTGGTCGTGCCTGAAATCGACGCCGGGACGGCCTCGCTGATCGCCACGGTGATCAACCCGGTGGTGGGCCTGGGCAGTTTTCTGGCGCAGATGTTTTTTCGCAAGCCCCTGATCGAGGCGGCGACCCAGGAGTTCCACATTGACGGCACCTGGGCGGACCCCCGAATCACCAAGATAGACCGCAAGGCCCAGGCCAGCGGCGCCCCTGTGGAGACACGCTGAACATGAAAATAGCGGCCATTCAAATGGTGTCCGGCACCGACGTTGTGCGCAACCTGGACACGGCCCGGCACTGGCTGGCGCAGGCCGCTGCGCAAGGCGCCGAACTGGCGGTGCTGCCCGAGTACTTTTGTGTCATGGGCCGCAAGGACACCGACAAACTCGGCCTTCAGGAAACCGCTGGCAGCGGGCTGATCCAGGATTTTCTGAGCCAGTCGGCGCGCGAGCTGGGCCTCTGGATTGTCGGCGGCACGCTGCCGATGGCGACCAGCGACCCTGCCCGCGCCCGCAACTGCTCGCTGGCTTATGCCCCTTCGGGCCAGTGCGTGGCGCGCTACGACAAGATCCACCTGTTCCGGTTTGCACACGGCCAGGAAGACTACGACGAAACCCGTGTGTTGACGCCCGGCACGCAGCCGGTGTGCTTTGCGCTGGCCTCCCGCGACGGCCATGTGTATACCGTGGGCATGAGCGTGTGCTATGACCTGCGCTTTCCCGAGCTGTACCGCGCGCTGGCCGCCGATGTGCTGCTGGTGCCCAGTGCCTTCACTTGCACCACCGGCCAGGCCCACTGGGAGGTGCTGCTGCGTGCCCGGGCGATTGAAAACCAGGCCTATGTGGTGGCGGCCGCGCAGGGCGGCACGCATGAAAACGGGCGAAGCACCTGGGGCCGCAGCATGCTGGTCGATCCGTGGGGCCAGATCATGGCGCAGCAACCTCAGGGCGAGGGCCTGGTGCTGGGCGACGTGATGGGCGGCCTGCTGCAGGAGGTGCGCCAGCGCCTTCCTGCATTGGCGCACCGGGTGTTGTGAGGCGGGACGCATGAACTTGTATTTTGCAGGCGTGCTTGGCGGGGCCAGCCGGCGCTGGTCGCTCTGGGCGCTGCTGGTGGCGCTGCTGGTGGGCTTGCTGGGGCTGCTGGTCTGGCTGGCCGGGCGCTATGAGGCGAGCCTGGTGCAAGACCGCCTGGAACACACCGCAGCAGAAGCCGTGACCGACATCCGTTCGGGGCTGACCCGCAACATCCAGACGTTTCAGGCCCTGCAGTCGAGCGAGCGCATGCCCGAGTCCTGGCATCTGTCGGCTGCCCGCCTGCTGCGCGAACGCCGCGAGGTCCTGCGGCTGGAATGGCGCGACGTGGCGATGGAGACCCGGGGATTTGTCGAAACCCCTTACCACAGCGCGGTGTTTGAGCGGCTGGGACGCAGCAGCCTGCAGGCCGATGTGGGCCTGACCTGCACCACGGCGGCCCGCCTGAGCGGGGCCGCTTATTCCCGGAGCTACTTCATGCCGCAATTCGACGGCATGGGCATGGAGGTTCTGGATATGTGCCTGCCGATCATGGCGGCGGGCCGCCTGAGCGGCTACACGGTGGTGACCTATGCGCTGCAGGACATCCTGGGCGAACTGGTGGGCAAGCAGGTGGCCCGCGGCATCGGCCTGTCGTTCACGGAGGCCGATGGCACGCGGCTGGCGCTGTATGGCGCGCCGCTGCGGGGCCGGCAGGTCTATGTGGCGCAGCAATTGCTGGATCTGCCGGGCAATACGCTGGTGCTGCGCGCTGAAAACCGGCTGGGCACCCCGGCGCTGTTTCCCAATGTGCTGACGGCGCTGGTCACGGCCATGGCGCTGGCCTTGCTGGCCGTGCTGTTTTTGCTGGCCCGCGACATGCGGCGGCGCCTGAAAGTCGAAGACGATCTGGGCGAGGCGCTGGCCTTTCGCAAAGCCATGGAGGACTCGCTGTTGACCGGCCTGCGTGCGCGCGACTTGCAGGGCCGCATCACGTACGTCAACCCGGCTTTTTGCAACATGCTGGGCCTGGACGCACAGCAGTTGCTCAACCAGAGCATGCCCTCACCGTATTGGCCGCCCGAGCTGGCCGATGACTACCAGCAGCGTCAGGAAGTCCGGCTGGCAGGCAACACGCTGCCGCGCGAGGGCCACGAATCGGTGTTCATGCGGCAAGATGGCAGCCGGTTTCCGGTGCTGATCATGGAGGCGCCACTGATCAACGCGGTGGGCAAGCACACCGGCTGGATGAGCACCATTCTGGACGTGAGCGAGCAGCGCCGGGTTGAGGAAGTCTCACGTGCCAGCCAGGACCGTTTACAGGCTACGGCGCGGCTGGCCATGGTGGGCGAGATGGCATCGCTGCTCAGCCACGAACTGAACCAGCCGCTGGCCGCCATTTCAAGCTACGCCACGGGCTCGCTCAATTTGCTGCAGGATGCGCTGGACAGTGGCGCGGCCACCTCATCCGATCCGCACCTTTCTGAAGACCTGCAACAGGCGATGCGCCGCATTGCAGAGCAGGCCGAGCGCGCCGGCAAGGTCATCAAGAGCGTGCACGATTTTGTGCGGCGACGCGACAAGGTGCGCGAGACGGTGGCGCCGCGGGTCCTGCTCGATGCGGTCATGCCGCTGGTGAGCCTGCAGGCCCGCAAGCTGGGGGTGCGCCTGGTGATCGAGGTGGACCCGGCCTGCGCGCCCGTGCTGTGCGACACCATCATGGTGGAGCAAGTGCTGCTCAACCTGTCTCGCAACGGTATGCAGGCCATGCAGGGCGCGGATGAAACCCCAGGCGCCGAACGGGCGCCGCGCCGGGGTGCCAAAGTGCTGACCCTGCGGATTCGCCCTGCCGCGTCCAATGCACGCAGCCAATGGGTCGAATTTGCGGTGATCGACTGCGGCGAGGGTATCTCGGAGCAAGTGGCCAGGCAGCTGTTTACCCCCTTTTTCACGACCAAGGCAGAGGGCATGGGCCTGGGGCTCAGCCTGTGCCGCACCGTGATCGAGCAGCATGGCGGCTTCCTCGGCTACGAAGCCGTGCAGCCGCGCGGTACGATTTTCACCTTTACCTTGCCGGTCGCGCCGCGGCCCGACGACCTTCAGGAGCCTTCCCATGGAACCGATTAAAAATGCCACGGTGTACATCGTGGATGACGACAGCAGCGTGCGTGATGCGCTGGCCTGGCTGCTGCGTTCGCGCCGGCTGACCAGCGAAACCTTTGACAGCGCCGAAGCCTTCGATGCCCAGGTGTCGCCGCCGTTTTCGGTCCAGACGCCGTCTTGTGTCCTGCTTGACGTGCGGATGGCGGCCCTGAGCGGCCTGGCCATGTTTGAAAAGCTGATCGCCTATGGCCTGCTGCCCATGCTGCCCGTGATTTTTTTGACCGGCCATGCCGACGTGCCGACGGCGGTGGATACCGTCAAGCGCGGCGCCTTTGATTTCTTTGAAAAACCATTTTCTGACAATGCCCTGGTCGACCGCATCGAGCAGGCGCTTGGCCATTCTGCCGCCGCACTGGCCCAGCTCAGCCAGTCGACCAGTCTGCAGGCGCGGCTGGGGGGGCTGACCGATCGTGAACTCGATGTGATGCGGCTGGTGGTGGACGGCCTGCCCAACAAGCTGGTGGCCGACCAGCTCGACATCAGCGTTCGCACGGTGGAAGTGCACCGGGCCCGGGTTTTTGACAAAATGGACGTCAAGTCAGCCGTGGAACTGGCCAACCTGCTGCGCAACTTGTAGCCGGCAGCGCTTATTTTTTGTCCGCTTCCTCTTCCGTCCCTGGCGTCGGGGGCGGCGAATCGTTCTTCATCTCCCCTTTTTTTCTTCCGGAAAACATCGTCCACCACACCATGAACACGAACAACAGCAAGGCCCCCAGGGCTTCGAGCAAGAGGAGGGACATGGCATTTCCTTGGGTTGCAACTACAGTTTCAGGGCGGTCAATCGGCGCCGGGGGCGCGACGCGGCTGGGGTCAATTATCGCCATGGCGGCGCTGCTTGCTTCGTGCACCAGCACGCCGCTGCCGCCCGCATCGTCGCTGCCGCCTACCGCGGCTGCCGTGCCGGCCGGTATCGCCACCCGCCCCGGCGATACCGGCCCGCTGCCCGCACCGCTGGTGCAGGGCAAGAGCCGCTGGGTGCCGGTGCGCTGGGCTGAGTTGCCGGGCTTTGAAGAGGACAGCCTGTTTGAGGCCTGGAACGCCTGGATCAAGAGTTGCGAGCGGCCCGGCCCGGTGTTTGCGCCCCTGTGCGCAGAAGTCCGGCGCCTGAGCATTGCGTCGGGCGAAGACCAGCGGGCCTGGATGCTGAACCGCCTGCAGCCCTACCGGGTCGAGAGCCACCAGGGCGTGGCCGATGGCCTGCTCACCAGTTATTACGAGCCCGTGCTCAAGGCCAGCCGGCAGCCTGGCACGGGCTACGAGGTGCCGCTGTACCGCCCGCCCGCTGGCCTGGGTAACCGCAAACCGTGGTTTTCGCGCCAGGAAATCGACACCCTGCCTGAAGCGCGTACGGCCTTGAGAGGCCGTGAAATTGCCTGGGTGGACAACCCGGTCGAGGTGATGTCGCTGCACATCCAGGGCTCGGGCCGGCTCAACATCACCGAGCCCGACGGTTCCCAGCGCGTCGTCCGCGTGGCTTATGCAGGCTCCAATGAACAGCCTTTTCGCAGTGTCACCCAGTGGCTGGTGGACCAGGGCGAAGGCCGCATGCTCGCGCCCTGGGTCGAGTCGACCAAGGCCTGGGCCTCGAAAAATCCGCAGCGCGTGCAGCAAATGCTCTGGAGCAACCCGCGTTACACCTTTTTCCAGGAGCAGCCGCTGAGCCTGTTCGATGCGGCTTTCGGCCCCAAGGGGGCGCAGGGCGTGCCGCTGACGCCGGGCCGCTCGATTGCGGTCGATCCCGGCAGCATTCCCTACGGCACGCCGGTCTGGCTGGCGTCGCGCGGCGGCGCGGCCAATTTGCAAAAGCTGGTGCTGGCGCAGGACACCGGCAGCGCCATCGTCGGGGCGGTGCGCGCCGATTATTTTGCCGGCACCGGCATCGATGCCGGCCTGCTGGCTTCCCGGGTCAACCAGCCGCTGCGGCTCTGGGTGCTTTGGCCCAAATAATCACGCGGCCTGCGCGGCCTGCGCGGCCGGCGGCTTGGCCGCCGTGTCACGCAATCGTCATGGTTTCTTCACGACATTGTCATCGTGCCCTCCTAATCTCCTCAGGCTGAGCCACTTGATCAACCTGAGGACACCCTGATGACGCAAACTATTGATTTCAACGACGAAAATTCCAACACATCGGCCAACCCGAGTTTTGACAGCGTGCTCCAGGCCCGCCTGAGCCGCCGCGGCCTGCTGCGCGGCAGCGTGGGCAGCGTGGGCACCACCCTGCTGGGCGGCCTGGCGGTGTCGGCCTGCGGCGGTGGAGATTCTGTGGCGGCCATCGTGCCGAAAGATCCGGTTGCGCCGGTTGAAACCCTCCTGAGCTTCGCCGCCGTGGCCAAAACCATGGCCGACACCGTGACGGTGCCAGCGGGCTACACCGCCAGCGTGCTGTATGCGCTGGGCGACCCGCTGACCGCCGCCACCCCGGCCTACAAGAACGACGGCACCGACACCGACTTTGAAAACCGTGCCGGTGACCACCATGACGGCATGGAATGGTTCGGCCTCGGCGCCGATGGCAAGCCGTCCACCAGCGCCATCGCGAGTGGTCTGCTGGCCATGAACCACGAAGCCACCACCGACGAAAAGCTCAGTTCCTTCTTCCTGCACGCCAATGGCGGCGTTTCCACGCTGCCGCGTCCGGCCGCCGAAGTGGACAAGGAAGTCGCGATTCACGGCATCTCGGTCGTCGAAGTGAAAAACACCAGCGGCAAGTGGGCCACCGTGCCCGGTTCAGCCTTCAACTTCCGCCTCACCGCGCTCAGCACCAATGTCCAGATCAACGGACCGGCCCGCGGCAATGCGCTGATGGTGACGAAATATTCGACGGATGGCAGCAAGGCCCGCGGCACGCTGAACAACTGCGGCACCGGCAAGACCCCTTGGGGCACCTTCCTGACAGGCGAGGAAAACTGGGCCGGCTATTTCACCCGCAGCGCCATCGATGACACGACCCGCGGCGACAAGAGCGTGGCCTCGCTCAAGCGCTACGGCCGCAATGCCGCCGCCGCCAGCCGCCACGGCTGGGAGTCGGCCGGCGCCGACGACAAGTACGCGCGCTGGAACATCAGCCAGGGTCCGGGCGCCGCAACCGACGACTACCGCAACGAGCTCAACACCTTCGGCTACATCGTCGAGCTGGATGCCTACGACAAGACCAAGACCGCCCGCAAGCGCACCGCGCTCGGCCGCTTTGCCCATGAAAGCGCGGCCTTCGGCAAGCCCGTCGCGGGCCAGCCGCTGGCCGTCTACATGGGTGACGACTCGCGCGGCGAATACATCTACAAGTTCGTGTCTGCCAAGGCCTGGACTGCGGCCGATGCCAACCCGGTGGACCGCATCACTACCGGCGACACCTACCTGGACAGCGGCAAGCTCTACGCCGCGAAGTTCAACAGCGATGGCAAGGGCGACTGGGTCGAGTTGTCGATCAGCAACCCCTTGATTGCCGCCTATGCCGGCTACAAGTTTGCCGACCAGGCCGATGTGCTGGTCAATGCCCGCCTGGCCGCCGATGCCGTGGGCGCCACCAAGATGGACCGCCCCGAGTGGTGCTCGACCAACGTGGCCAACGGCGAAATCTATTTCACGCTGACCAACAACAGCAACCGCGCCATCAATTCGGCCGTCATGCCGCCCGACAGCGCCAACCCGCGCGTCTACACCGACATCAAGAACGGCGCCAGCGCGCAGAACGGCAATCCGAACGGGCACATCCTGCGGCTCAAGGAAGATGCGGCGGGCAGCACGGCCATCACCTTCAGCTGGGACGTGTACGTGTTCGGCGCCGAGTCGAGCGCCGCACCGGGCACTGTCAACCTGTCCAGCCTGACGGGCGAGCAGGACTTTTCCAGCCCGGACGGCCTGGTGTTCAGCCCGGCCACCGGCATCATGTGGATACAGACCGATGACGGAGCCTATACCGACGTGACCAACTGCATGATGCTGGCTGCGCTGCCAGGGACTGTGGGTGATGGTGCGAAGAAGTCGCTGAGCTACACCAAGACCGACGGCAGCGCGCTCAATGTCGACACCTATGTGGGCAAGGCGCCGGGCGCCGACAAGCTCAAACGCTTTTTGGTGGGCGCCAAGGATTGCGAGATCACCGGCCTGTGCGAAACGCCCGACGGCAAGGCGATGTTTGTCAACATCCAGCATCCGGGCGAAGGCACCAAGATGGCCGACATTCTTGACCCGGGCAAGTACACCAGCCAGTGGCCCAGCAGCGCCGGCTACGGCGCCGGCAAGCGCCCGCGCTCGGCGACCATCGTGATCACGAAGAACGACGGCGGCCGGATTGGCAGCTAAGCGATGGCTTTCAGGCCCATAACAACAAGCTGATTCTGGCTTGGCCAGTTGCCCGCTCTCTTATGGAGAGCGGGCTTTTCTTTTTTGTGCCCTGCATGGGTGCACATGAAGGATGCCCGCGCGGGCTGACGCCTGTCATGCAGGGCAGACTTTTTTACAAATCTTCCGGAATCCATTCAGAGTTCACGTCGCAACACACCGTGTGTTTCTCGCCCTCTTTCTTCGCTCCGGGAAGTCATGAAAACATGATTTCTCCTCTGGGAGATGAAGAAAAAACGGGCCGAAAAATTCAGGATAGAAAGCGCCCGGATGCCCGTATCACCCCCCGTTTTAGGGATTGCTGGCGGTGAGATGTGGCCGCAAACTGACCTCGGTTTCACCGGCGAGGCGGTGAACCTGTCGCTCAACGGCGCCGTGGTTGAAGGCCGCACGGCCACGACCAACCTGCTGGTGTTCACGGTGAGCGTGGCCGCCAATGGCGACGTCACGCTCGACCAGCAGCGGGCGGTGGTGCATTCGGATACGACCAACCCCGATGATTCGACGAGCCTGACGGCCGACAACCTGGTGACGCTGACGGCGACCAAGACCGACAAGGACGGCGACAGCGTCCAGGCCACGCTCAACATCGGGCAGAACCTGAACTTCGAGGACGACGGGCCTGCCGCATCCACCAACCTGGCCGTCAAGCTGGACGACGAAGCGCTGACCGGCGGCAATGCCGGCGGCACGGGCGACGACGTGGACGCAGAAAACACCAGCGGCACGCTGGCGCACAGCTACGGCGCCGACGGCGCCGGCTCGATCGCCTATCTGACCAGCGGCGCGCCCGCGGGCTTCACCTACGAAGCCTCGGGCAGCAGCTTGCTGGTCAAGCAGGGCAGCACGACCGTGCTCACGCTGACGCTAAACACCGCTACGGGCGCCTACGTGGTGACGCAAAACGCGCCCATCATGCATGCCGTCGGGCTCGATGAGAACAACCAGGCGTTCACGATCAACTACCAGGTGACCGACGGCGACGGCGACACGGCCAACGGTACGCTGGGCATCGACGTGGACGACGACACGCCCGTGGTTCTCAAGAAGACCGATCTTGTCTATGCCAATACCAGCAACCCGACACCCGGCGGAACCGGTATTTTTGACTACGCGATGGGTGCGGATGCCCGGCTGACCTTCAGTTCGTCGAACTCCGACTTCTCTGCCATCACACTCAGCGGCGTGGTTGGCGCCACGGCCATCACCAGCCCCACCGTCACGTGGTTCTCGGAGGATGCCAACACTGCAGTCTTCAATGTCCAGTTCAACTATCAGCCAGATCCGGCTTCCCCCGCCACCACTGCGGCGACGGGGACGCTCACCTTCGACAAGGTGAACGACACCTACACCACCTTGACGACGGGCGCCGCGTTGGGCTTTACGGGCTATACCGCCGGGACCAGCACGATCGATCAAACCCAGCCGGATGTGTCGGTTGCCCAGTTGAGCAGTGATTTCTTCGTTCAGTTCACGGGCTACAGTGAGCCGGGCGGCGGAACAGGCGCTAACAACCTCCAGGCGGTCGGGGTAGATCTCGGTACCAACTTTGTCAACGGTGAACTGTTCAGCCAGGCTGCAACCTGGGTGAGCGTGTCGAATTCGGCAAATGGTGTGGCGGGCGATACGATTCAGCAGGGGGAGGTGCTGGATCTGGACTTCTTCAATACCAATCCGACCGGGTTTACCAGCCTGACGCCTACCACGCAGGCCAGTGGCATTTTCCTCAAGTTCGACGGTATGCCCCGCGCAATCGCCAGCTGGAGCTGGAGCGCCAGGTGGCTGACTCGAGCGCATCCATCGCTGAGCTTCTGGGCAATACGGTCAAGGCCCAGCGGAGCGTCACGGAACTTCGCCAGCGTGCCATCGCCCGGCAGCAGGAATACCGCAAGGAAGTGGAAACGCAGCAGGCCGAGGTGAGCCGCGAAGTGCTGGGAGATGCCGAAAAGTTTCGCGCCTTGCAGGACGATCTGGGCCGCACCGAGATCCGCTCGCCCGCTTCGGGCCAGGTGGTGGCGCTGGCCATTCAGACCGTTGGCGGAGTGGTCGGCCCGGGGCAGAAACTGATGGATGTGGTTCCCGCGAATGAGTCGTTAATGCTGGAAACAAGGGTGCAGCCGCATCTGATCGACCGCCTGCATGCGGGCATGCCCGTCGATGTGCGTTTCTCGTCTTTTGCCCATTCTCCCCAGCTGGTGGTGCCAGGCCAGCTGGTGTCGGTGTCTGGCGATTTATTGACGGACCCCCAGAACAACACGAGCTACTACCTGGCGCGGGTGGCCGTGACGCGCGAAGGGCTGAAAAAGCTCGGCAAGCATTCGATGCAGCCTGGCATGCCGGTCGAGGTGGTTTTCAAAACGGGCGAGCGCTCGCTGCTGACCTACCTTTTGCATCCGCTCACCAAGCGCATTGCAGCCTCCATGAAGGAGGAGTGAGATGGTGGAAAAAAGCGTCATCCCGACGGTTTCTTTGTTGCCGCTGGCCAGGGCAGGCGCATGCGCGATGGCGCTTGTCTGCGCCCCCGCCTGGCCGCTCGACTTGTCGCAGGCCTATCAGGCGGCTCTTGCGCAGGATGCGACGATCCGGTCGGTGCGCGCAGCCACGGACGCTCGGCGTGAGCGCCTGCCGCAGGCACGCGCGCAGTTGCTGCCCAACCTCTCGGCCAGTGCCTCGCGCTACCGAAACGCGCTGGAGAGGACTTCACCTGATTTCTTTGGGCGGCTTGTCACATCCGACGAGCGCTATACCAGCAGTAGCGAGACCTTGACCTTGCGGCAGCCCCTCTTTCGCAAGTTGCTGATGGCTGACTACCGGCAGGCGCAGGCGCAGGTTGACGATGCCAATGCCATCCTGGAGCGGGAGCTGCAAAACGTCGCAGTTCGGGTCAGTGGCGCTTACTTTGAGGCCCTGCTGGCGGAGGAGCAACTCGCCTTGGTCCTGGCTCAAAAGACGGCTTACACCACCCAGCTGGATGCCGCCGAAAAGCGCTTTCGCGGCGGTGCCGGGACGCGCACCGATATCGATGAAGCACGTGGGGCGCTGGACCTGAATGTGGCGCAGGAACTGGAGGCACGCCAGAGCCTGGACCTGACCCACAGACAACTTCAAAGCCTGATCAATCGCCCCGTTGACAGGCTGGCGCCGCTGGACGCGCGCAGAATGCAGCTGCTTGAGCCTGCGCCCGATCGGGTGGAAGACTGGACCGAACGTGCCGAAACCCACAGCCCGGAAGTCCAGTCGCTCCGCGCGCAGGTGGAAGTAGCGCGCCAGGATGTGGACAAGGCACAGGCGGGCCACTACCCGACGCTGGACGCCATCGTCCAGTGGTCACGCAGCGACAGCGATACCGTCACCACCGTCAAGAACCGCTACAACAACCGGTCGATTGGCGTGCAGCTCAATGTGCCGATCTTTTCAGGCGGGTATGTGAGTTCCACAGTGCGGCAGGCTGTGGCCGCCCAGTTGCGCGCAGAAGAGGCGCTCGAAGCGCTGCGCCGCGACCTCGGGGTACGGCTGCACCGCGAGTTCCGCGGGGTGACAGAGGGCGTCTTGAGGGTCAAGGCGCTGGAGCAGGCCGTGCGTTCGGCCGAGCAGGTGGTGATCTCGAACCGCCGTTCCTTCGAGGCGGGCAGCCGCACCTTGCCTGACCTGCTCAATGCGGAGCAGCAGAAAGTTTCGGCCCAGCGTGACCTGGCGCAGGCGCGGCTTATTTACCTGATTTCGCGTGTACGGCTACATGCGCTTTCGGGCGGGCCCAAAGCCGAAGTCATTGACGAAGTCAACGGCTGGCTAACGCGCTGAGGCAAGCCCACAAGCCCTGCTTGAACCTCATGCGCCAGGCTGCGTCAGATGCCCGAGCGGCAGCGCACCGCTGGCCTTGACCTCGCCCAGCGAAAAACTGGTGTGCAGGTCCTTGACGTTGGGCAGGTTGATCAGCACGTCGCGCGCGAACTGGCTAAAGGTGTTGAGGTCGCGGCTGACCACCTGCAACTCGAAGGTGCCGGTGCCGCTGATGTAGTGGCAGCTCACCACTTCGGGGATTTTGCGGATCGCTTCTTCCAGGGTTTTGAGTACATCCCCGGAGTTGCGGGCGGCATCCAGCCGCACAAAGGCCAGCACGCCCAGGCCAATCTTGTCGCGGTTGATCTCTGCACGGTAGCCGGTGATGAAGCCGGCATCTTCCAGCGCCCGCACGCGCCGCCAGCAGGGCGCGGCTGACAGGCCGACGCGCGACGCCAGCTCGGTGTTGGTCAGGCGTGCGTCAACCTGCAGCTCATTCAGGATGGCGATGTCAAATTTGTCCAATGTTTCCATTTTGTCGTGTTTCCCAGCAAGAATCTTTCTCAGGATAGCTTAAATCGGGCAAAGAACGCAAAGACATATCGGGCCGTCCGGCCTACACTTTGCCTTCAGCAAGAGGCGTGGCCGTACCTGGCCGCAGCCTTGCCTGAGCCCTGCCCACAAGGCGGAACGACTTTTATTTCCGGAGACAAAAAAATGAACGCCCCCTTGCCCGAACACATCCGCAAAGCGCTGGAAACCGTCACGCTGGACGATAAATATTCCCTGGGTCACGGCCGGGCCTTCATGAGCGGCGTGCAGGCGCTGGTTCGCCTGCCCATGCTGCAGCGCACGCGCGACGCTGCGATGGGCCTGAATACGGCCGGTTTCATCAGCGGCTACCGCGGCTCGCCGCTGGGCGGCTATGACCAGGCGCTGTGGGCGGCCAAAAAGCACCTGGCGGCGCAGAATATCGTGTTCCAGCCCGGCGTCAACGAAGAACTGGGCGCGACCGCTGTCTGGGGCACGCAGCAGCTCGACTTGTACCCGCAGAGCAAGAAGTTCGACGGCGTGTTCGGCATGTGGTACGGCAAGGGCCCGGGCGTGGACCGCTGCTCGGACGTGTTCAAGCATGCCAACATGGCGGGCACTGCCAAGCATGGTGGCGTGATCGCCATCGCCGGCGACGACCATGTCTCCAAAAGCTCCACCGCGCCGCACCAGAGCGACCACATCTTCAAGGCCTGCGGCCTGCCGGTGTTTTTTCCGTCCAGCGTGCAGGAAATCCTGGACATGGGCCTGCATGCCTTTGCCATGAGCCGCTTTTCGGGTGTCTGGTCGGGCATGAAGACGATCCAGGAAGTGGTCGAGTCGTCGAGCTCGGTGTCGGTCGAGCCGGACCGGGTGAAGATCATCCTGCCCGAAGACTTCCAGATGCCGGCTGGCGGCCTGCACATTCGCTGGCCCGACGCGCCGCTGGAGCAGGAAGCGCGGTTGATGGACTACAAGTGGTATGCCGCGCTCGCCTACATCCGCGCCAACAAGCTCAACTACAACGTGATTGCGGGGCCGAACGACCGCTTTGGCCTCATCGCCAGCGGCAAGGCTTTCAATGACACGCGGCAAGCCCTGATGGATCTGGGCCTGGATGAAGACACCTGCCACCAGCTCGGCATACGGCTGCACAAGGTCAACGTGGTGTGGCCGCTCGAAGCCAGCACCACGCGCGACTTTGCCATGGGCCTGCAGGAAATCCTGGTGGTCGAGGAAAAGCGCCAGGTCATCGAATACCAGATCAAGGAAGAACTCTACAACTGGCGCGCCGACGTGCGGCCCAATGTGCTGGGCAAGTTCGACGAGCCCGAGGGCGACCAGTCGGGCGGCGAATGGGGCCGCTCCAACCCGAGCGACCACTGGCTGCTGCGCGCCAAGGCCGACCTGACGCCGGCCCTCATCGCCAAGGCCATTGCCAAGCGCCTGACCAAGCTGGGCGTTCCTGCTGACATCATTGCGCGCATGGAGGGCCGGCTGGCCGTGATTGCAGCGCGGGAACGCGCGCTGGTTGAAACCAAGCTGGAGACCGGTGAACGCGCACCGTGGTTTTGCAGCGGCTGCCCGCACAACACCAGCACCCGCGTGCCCGAAGGCTCGCGCGCCGTGGCTGGCATTGGCTGCCACTACATGACGGTGTGGATGGACCGCAGCACCTCCACCTTCACGCAAATGGGCGGCGAGGGCGTGAGCTGGGTCGGCCAGGCCCCGTTCACCACCGACGCGCATATCTTTGCCAACCTGGGCGACGGCACCTACTTTCACAGCGGCTTGCTGGCGATTCGCCAGAGCATTGCCAGCGGCGTCAACATCACCTACAAGATTCTCTACAACGACGCGGTGGCCATGACCGGCGGTCAGCAGGTCGGCGAGCGGCCCGAAGGTCATTCGGTGCTGCAGATCATGCAGAGCCTGGACGCTGAAGGCGTGAGCAAGCTCGTCATCGTGACCGACGAGCCCGAGAAATACGACGGCGCCAAACTGCTGGCCGGCGTGACCGTGCACCACCGCGACGAGCTGGACAAGCTCCAGCGCGAATTCCGCGAGATCAAGGGCTGCACCGCCATCATTTACGACCAGACCTGCGCCACTGAAAAGCGCCGCCGCCGCAAGCGCGGCACGCTGGTCGATCCGGCCAAGCGCGTGGTCATCAACGAGCTGGTGTGCGAAGGCTGCGGCGACTGCTCGGTGCAGTCCAACTGCCTGTCGGTCGAGCCGCTGGAAACCGAATTCGGCCGCAAGCGCCGCATCAACCAGAACACCTGCAACAAGGATTACTCCTGCGTCAAGGGCTTTTGCCCAAGCTTTGTGACGGTGGAAGGCGGGCAACTCAAAAAGCCGAAGAAAGAGAAAAAAGGCGACCTGGCCAGCCTGCCGCCAATTCCCGAACCCGTGCTGCCCGTGGCCGAAAATGCCTGGGGCATCGTGGTCGGCGGCGTGGGCGGCACCGGCGTCATCACCATTGGCCAGTTGCTGGGCATGGCGGCGCACCTCGAAGGCAAGGGCGTGGTCACGCAGGACGCGGGCGGGCTGGCGCAAAAAGGCGGCGCCACCTGGAGCCACATCCAGATCGCCAACCGGCCCGAGGCCATTTTTACCACCAAGGTCGACACGGCCAAAGCCGACCTCATCATCGGCTGCGACCCGATCGTGACCGCCAGCCCCTACACGCTGGCCACCATGCAGCCGGGCCGCACCTTTGTCGCGATGAATTCACATGGCACGCCGACGGCGGCGTTCGTGACCAATCCGGGCTGGCAGTTTCCGGGCGGCAACTGCGAAAGCGCCGTGCGGTCTGCCGTGGGCGCGGAATTGATGGCCAGTTTTGATGCCGAACAGGTGGCGGTGCAGATGATTGGCGACTCGATCTACACCAACCCGCTGATGCTGGGCTTTGCCTGGCAAAAAGGCCGGGTGCCGCTGACCCATGCGGCGCTGATGCGCGCCATTGAGCTCAACAACGTGCAGGTGGACAACAACAAGGCGGCGTTTGAATGGGGCCGGCGCTGCGCGCATGACCTGGCGCAGGTGGTGGTCTTGTTCAAGGCTGCGCAGGTGATCGAATTCGTCAGGAAGCCCTCGCTGGCCGAGATGCTGGCCAAGCGGGTGACTTTCCTGACGGCTTACCAGAACGCGGCTTACGCCCAGACCTATCAGTCCTTTGTGGAGAAAGTGCGCATCACGGAAGCGCCGCTGGGCAAAACCACGCTGACCGAGGCCGTCGCCCGTTACTTGTTCAAGCTCATGGCCTACAAGGACGAGTACGAAGTGGCGCGGCTGCACACCGACACCGGTTTCCTGAACAAGGTCAACGCCATGTTTGAAGGCGACTTCACGCTGAACTACCACCTGGCGCCACCGCTGATCGCCAGGAAAAACGACAAGGGCGAGCTGCAAAAGCAGCCCTTCGGCCCCTGGATGCTCACCGGCTTCAGGCTTCTGGCCCGGCTCAAGGGCTTGCGCGGCACGCCGCTCGACCTGTTCGGGCGCACCGAAGAGCGCCGGATGGAGCGCGCATTGATTGACGAGTACAAGGCCAGCCTGGACGAAGTACTGGCTGGCTTGAACGCCGACAACCACGCCACGGCGCTGGAAATTGCCCGGATTCCCGAGTTGATCAAGGGCTACGGCCATGTCAAGGCGCGCCATCTGGGCAGCGCCCGCCCGCAGTGGGCTGCGCTGATGCAGTCCTTCCGCCAGCCAGCGGCCTCGCCAGGGCGGCAGGCGGCCTGATAGCGGTACGCCCGGGCCTTGTGCCCGCGCCCCCGGGTGCTTGGGTCGCCTGGCCCTGAAAAAAGCCGTGTGCGCCGCAATGACAACTGTGTGCTGCTTTACAGCCGCATACAATGACGGGATCTTTGCTCTGGCTATGCCGGCCGGGCGCCTGTTAGTGTCTCTTTAAATTGTTGTGGAGTTAGCCGTGTTCATTTCTTCTGCTTTTGCCCAAACCGCTCCCGCTGCCGCCGCATCTGGTGACTGGATGTCTTCCATCACCGGAATGCTGCCGCTGGTGCTGATGTTCGTGGTCCTGTATTTCGTGATGATCCGTCCGCAGATGAAGAAGCAGAAGGAACACCGCGCCATGATCGACGCGCTGGCCAAAGGCGACGAAGTCGTCACGGTCGGCGGCCTGCTTGGCAAAGTCACCAAGATGGGCGAGGCTTATCTGAGCCTGGAGCTGGCAACCGGTGTTGAAGTCCAACTGCAGCGCAGCGCCGTTGTTCAGGTGCTGCCGAAGGGCAGCATCAAGTAAACCGCTTTCCTTGCCGGTCGGCAAGCGCCGGCTCGTCCAGCCCCTCAGTTTTTCAGGAACAGCACGCTCATGAATCGTTATCCGGTCTGGAAGTACGCGGTCATCGTCGTCGCGCTATTGATTGCCGCGCTGTACACGCTGCCCAACTTTTTTGGGGAGGCGCCGGCGGTGCAGGTCTCCAGCGCCAAAGCCAGCGCCAAAATTGACGGCACGACTGTTGCGCGGGTTGAGCAGGCACTCAAGAACGCCAATATCGCCGCAGAGGCCGTCAGCTTGGACGGCACGTCGGTGAAAGCGCGGTTTGGGGACACGGACACCCAGCTCAAAGCCAAGGATGCGATTGAAAAAGCGCTGCTGCCCGACCCGTCCGCGCCCTCATACATCGTCGCGCTCAATTTGCTGTCGCGTTCACCCGCGTGGCTGACCGCGCTGAACGCCCGGCCCATGTACCTGGGCCTGGATTTGCGCGGGGGGGTGCATTTCATGCTGCAGGTGGACATGCGGGCGGCGCTGACGAAAAAAGCGGAATCGCTGACCGGCGACATCCGCCTGGCGCTGCGCGAGAAGAATGTCCGCCACAGCGGCATCAGCCGCAATGGCCAGGCCATCGACATCAAATTCCGTGACAGTGCATCGCTGGACGCCGCCAAAAAGGTTTTCCAGGACCAGTTCCCCGACTTGCAGTCGGTGGATGCGCCCGACGGCGCAGAGTACCGGCTCACCGCCGGCATCAAGCCGGAGGCCGCACGCCTGGTGCAGGAGCAGGCGCTCAAGCAGAACATGGTCACGCTGCACAACCGGATCAACGAGCTGGGGGTGGCCGAGCCGGTGATTCAGCAGCAAGGCCTGGACCGCATCGTGGTGCAACTGCCCGGTGTGCAGGACACGGCCAAGGCCAAGGATATCCTGGGGCGCACCGCCACGCTGGAGATGCGCCTGGTCGATGAAAGCGCCGAAGGCCGCGCGGCCGAGAGCGGCGCCGGTGCCGTGCCTTTCGGCTCCGAGCGTTTCCTGGAGCGTGACGGCCGGCCGGTGATTGTCAAAAAACAGGTCATCCTGACCGGCGAAAGCCTGACCGACGCCCAGCCGGGCTTTGACTCGCAGAGCCAGCAGCCCAAAGTGGACTTGACGGTCGATGCCAAAGGCGGGCGCATCATGCGCGATGTGAGCCGCGAGAACGTCAAGAAACGCATGGCCATCGTCCTGTTTGAAAAAGGCAAAGGCGAGGTGTTGACGGCGCCGGTCATTCAGAGCGAGTTGGGCAACCGTTTCCAGATTTCCGGCTCCATGAGCGTGACGGAAGCCAACGACCTGGCGCTGCTGCTGCGCGCCGGATCGCTGGCGGCACCCATGGAAATCATTGAAGAACGCACCATTGGCCCCAGCCTGGGCGCAGAAAACATCGCCAAGGGCTTTCACAGCGTGGCCTGGGGCTTCCTCGTGATCGTGGCTTTCATGGCCGTTTACTACATGCTGTTCGGGCTGTTCTCCGGTCTGGCCCTGGCGGTGAACCTGCT
>JAUSDK010000050.1 GCA_030650875.1 Polaromonas sp. | reverse complement strand
CGAAACACCTGCGGCTCGGCACGGCGGAAGCGGTAAATGCTTTGTTTGGGGTCGCCCACCAGGAACACGCTGGGCGCCGAGCCAGCCCCCGAGTAGCCGATGAGCCAGGCGTACAGCGCCTGCCACTGCAGCGGGTTGGTGTCCTGGAACTCGTCGATCATCAGATGCCGGATGCGCGCGTCCAGCCGCTCCTGCACCCAGCCCGACAGCACCGGGTCGGCCAGCATCAGCAGCGCGGCGCGTTCGACGTCATTCATGTCGACCCAGCCGCGGTCGCGCTTCAGGGCGGTGAACTGGGCAATCAGCACACGCGTCAGGCGCGCCATGCGCTGCTGGTACAGCCAGGCGTCGTGCTGCTGGCGGGCCGCCACCACGCGCAACGCCAGGTCCTGGGCCATGCGCACCTGTTCGATACCGATGATTTTTTCGCCGAACTTGCGCGGCGTGCCCTTGTCGGTCAGCAGGGCCGCAATGGCCGCCGGCAAGTCGCCGGCCGTCAGCGCGCGCTCCAGCTCCACCCCCTTGGCCGAAAAAGTCGGTGCGCTCGCGCGGCCCAGCGCCACGGCGGCGTCACTGAGGGTTTGCCGGTGAAAGCGGTTGGTGCTGAGCAGCTCTTCCGGTTCGTCCAGGCCGCCAAATTCGGTGAACTGCACGCCGAAGGCTTGCACCGAGGTATCGATCACGCCTTTTTCGTCCGCCAGCGTGAACTCGGTGCGCTTGTCGAGTGCGGCCTGCAAGGCCTTGTCGGCCTGGAAACGCCCATAGGCCAACACCACCGCCTCAAAGTCGGCCTTGAGCGCGGCATCAGCCGAAACCGCCGCATAAAACCGTCGCCACACCAGCGCGCGCGCCGGCGCGTCGTCTTCCAGCAGCTCGTAGTTCACCGGCAGTTCCAGGCGCTGCAGCACCGCCACCGGCGCGCTGCGCAGCAGGGCCGCAAACCAGCTGTGGAAGGTGCGGATCTGCACCGAGCGGCCGCTGGCCAGAATGGAGCGGTATAAATTTGATAGCTGCTCGCGCACGGCCTGCGCAGACTGCAGGCCTTTTTGGCTTGAGAAATCGACCCGGACGCCGCGTATTTCCAGTTCGCGCTGCAAGGTGGCGTCGTCGGCGTGGGCAAAGGCCTTGAGCCAGTCGTCCAGCCGCTCGCGCATTTCGCCGGCGGCTTTTTTGGTGAAGGTGATCGCCAGGATCTCGTGCGGCAACACCTGCTGCCCCGGTGCGGCCGTGGCACCGTCGAGCAAGGCCCGCACGATGCGCGATACCAGCATCCAGGTTTTTCCCGCGCCGGCGCAGGCTTCCACCGCCACGCTGCGCCGCGGGTCGCAGGCGATGGCGTAGAACGCATCGGCGGAAATCGGCTCACCGTTGCATTCGTAGGCTGCGTTCATGACCAGAAATCCTTGCGGCAGAGTCCTCGGGCAGCGCAGTAATCACAGGCCTTGCCTTCGCCCAGCGCCGGCAGTTTGGCACCGCGTTCGATACGAGCCATGTCGGTCAGTTTGCTGTCGATGTGTTCGTCGCGCTGGCCGACGATGTCGGGCTTCTCGTAAGTTTTGGTGGGATCTTTTTCGCCGAGGTTGTCGTAAGCCGCCGCAAGCGTGTCGTCGATCATCTGGGCGGCATAAAACGCCAGCTGGTTGTCTTCCTGGCCGTTCTTGATGCTCTCGCTCGTGGTGGTGCG
>JAUSDK010000034.1 GCA_030650875.1 Polaromonas sp. | reverse complement strand
GTCATAGGCCCTGAACAACCAATCCCCTTGCGTCTCATGCCGCGCATACCCGCGCGCTCACTCCACCCCAAGCGCCTTGAACACCGCATCCACTGGATCCGAGTAAAAGCTGGTCTGAAACTTGGCAAACAACTCGCCCGGCACGGACGGCAGGTCGATCACGCTGGACATGGGCAGCAAGATGCGTTTAGCGCCCGCGTCAAAAGCCACCTGCATGCTTTCGGCCAGGTTGCGCACCGGCACGATGGTGCCGCCCAGGCTCATGTCGCCCATGATCGCCAGCTGCGACTGCACCGGCTTGGCCAGCGCGGCCGAACACAGGGCGATGAAGCTCGCCAGCGTCAGCGTTTGCGGCACCCCGGTGTTTTGCAGCTCCACCAGGTGACCATGAAAGTCGCGCTCTCCCGGCTTGATGGAGGCACTCACGCGCGGCGAATTGGCCTTGAAGTAGTCAAATGCCAAGGCCCGCCATGCGGCCGGTTTCAGCTTTGCCGACGCAGCTGCAGCATTTGCCAGTTACCGCGATGAGTTGTTTAGCTTTGACCAGCTGTACCGGCGGCTTCATACCGCCGCCGATGCGGTGGAGCCCACCGGCTGGGCCGTGCTGCACGGGCTGCGCGAAACCATTGAGCAACTTTATTCCGGCTGGTTTATCCCGCACCTGGCCACCGCCTGGGCCAAGGTGGTGGAGGGCTCCGATGGTCAGCTCAAGACATGGACAGTCCCAGAGGTCACGTCGCAGCAGGCATTTTTCGAGCGCGAAGTGCTGCCGCTCTACCAGGGCGGGGTTAAGCGGGTGTTCGTGGTGATCTCGGATGCCTTGCGCCTGGAAGTGGCCCATGAACTGGTACAGCTGACGAACAGCAAAAACGGCTTCAAAGCGAGGCTCGGCGCCATGCTGGGCGTGTTCATTGTCAACTCGCTCAATGGCTCGACGGTGCTGGTCACGGCCGACCATGGCTTCATGTACCAGGAGTCTGCGCTGGACGGGGCCGACAAGTCCAGCCTGGACGAAAAGCCGGCAGGCACCGTGAAGGCCAAAAAACGCTACCTGATCGGGCGCAACCTGGGCACCAGTCCGAAAGCCTGGTCGGGCAACACCGCGACGACGGCAGGCACTACGCCTGAAGGCAGCATGGACTTCTGGGTGCCCAAGGGCGCGAGCCGCTTTCACTTTGCCGGCGGCGCCCGGTTTGTGCATGGCAGCGCGATGCCGCAGGAAGTTGTCGTGCCGCTGATCACCGTGCGCACCGCCGAGGCAGGGGTGGCCAAAACGCGGCCGGTGAGCATCAGCCTGCTGGGCACTGTGAACAAGATCGTCACCAGCTCGCAGCGCTTTGAGTTCATCCAGACCGATGCGGTGACCTCCAGGCCTTCGTCCCGGTAAGAACCTTTGGCCTGGGCGGCGTAGTAGCCTGCAAACTGGAACTGGTGCAGCCACTTGAGTTGCAACGTCACGCGCTCGGGCTGAGGGGCAGCAGCCGCACCCCAAGCGGCGCCCATGCAACCGGCCCACAGTGCCAGCGCTGAAAGGGTCATCATGCCGGTTGCATGCCATCTTTCGGGATCAATACCATTGAAGAACGGATGAAGTAAGACATTGTTACTTCAGTCTAGCATGCACCCTGCGTGGATTTAAAGCGGTTCTTTGCCGCCGCAGCCTGTCCGGGTAAGACCTGCGGCAGGCCACATTATTTTGATTTCCGGACGGGCCTGACCGGCCCGCCCCGCACCTGGAACATCAGGCCACTATCAGATCAGCTGCACGCCGGTCTTGGCCTGCAAGGCCTCCATCGACACGCCCGGCGCCAGCTCGATCACCTTCAGGCCGGCAGGGGTGACGTCCATCACGGCCAGGTCGGTGATGATGCGGTCCACCACGCCCACGCCTGTGAGCGGCAGGGTGCATTGCGGCAATATCTTCATGTCCTCGGTGCCGTCTTTCTTTTTGGCGACATGCTCCATCAGGACGATGACGCGCTTCACGCCGGCCACCAGGTCCATCGCGCCGCCCATGCCCTTGACCATCTTGCCCGGAATCATCCAGTTGGCCAGGTCGCCCTGCTCGCTGACCTGCATCGCCCCCAGAATGGACAGGTTGATCTTGCCCCCGCGAATCATGGCAAAGCTTTCATGGCTGCCAAAAATGGACGAACCCTTGATGGTGGTGACCGTTTGCTTGCCCGCGTTGATCAGGTCGGCATCCACTGCGTCGTCGGTCGGGAACGGCCCAATGCCGAGCATGCCGTTTTCCGACTGCAGCCAGACTTCCTTGTCGTCAGGTACAAAGTTGGCCACCAGGGTGGGAATGCCAATGCCGAGGTTGACGTAGAAGCCGTCTTCGAGTTCTTGGGCGGCGCGTGCCGCCATTTGGTCTTGGGTCCACGGCATGGTTCAGGCTCCTGCTTTTTCAGTGATGGTTCTTTTTTCGATCCGCTTTTCGGGATTCGGGTTGTGCACGATGCGGTGCACATAGATACCGGGGAGGTGAACCGAATCGGGCTCCATGGCGCCGGTTTCCACCACCTCTTCCACCTCGACGATGCACACCTTGCCCGCCATGGCAGCGGCCGGGTTGAAGTTGCGCGCCGTCAGGCGAAACTGCAGATTGCCGGACTTGTCGGCCCGGAAGGCCTTGACCAGCGACACCTGGGGCACCAGTGCCCGCTCCATGACGTACATCTCGCCGTCAAACTCGCGCAATTCCTTGCCTTCAGCCACCAGGGTGCCCACACCGGTCTTGGTGAAAAAGGCCGGAATGCCGGCGCCGCCCGCGCGCAGCTTTTCAGCCAGCGTACCCTGGGGCGTAAATTCAAGCTCCAGCTCGCCCGCCAGGTACTGGCGCTCGAACTCCTTGTTTTCACCCACGTAGGATGAGATCATTTTCTTGATCTGGCGTGTCTCCAGCAGCCTGCCAAGGCCGAATCCGTCGACCCCTGCGTTGTTGGAAATAACCGTCAGGTCCTTCACGCCGGATTCGCGCAAGGCGTCGATCAGCGCCTCCGGAATACCGCACAGACCGAAGCCGCCGACGGCCAGCAACTGGCCGTCCTTGACGACGCCCTTCAGAGCCTCTGCAGCAGAGGGAAAAAGTTTATTCAAAAAAATCTCCTTGAGTTTTTCAACAACCAGGTAAACCACTACCATACTACCTATTTGCATACGTAGTTTTTCGTAAAGGTTAGCCCCATGCCTGTGGATTACCAACTCGCCTTCGATCTGGCACCAGTGGGACTGGTGTTGTCCCGCAACCGCTCCATTCTGGACTGCAACCAGCACCTGTGCGAAATGTTTGGCGCGACGCCAGAGCAGCTCACAGGACAATCATTTTTGATTCTCTACCCCAGCGCGGACGAGTACGAGCGCATCGGCGCCCGCATGCTGCCCATACTGAATGCCACCGGCATGTATTCGGACGACCGCATCATGAAGCGCGTGGGTGGGCACAACAAGGACGAGACCTTCTGGTGCCATGTCACGGGGCGCGCACTGAACCGCAGCGCCCCGCATGAGGCGGGTATCTGGGCGTTTGAAGACCTGAGCGCGCGCCGCCCGGTGACGGCGGAACTCACCGCGCGCGAGCGTGAGGTGGCCGCCCACCTGATGAAGGGCATGACCTCCAAGGAAATTGGCCGTGCCCTGGTCATCAGCCACCGAACCGTGGAAATTTACCGTGCGCGCCTCATGCGCAAGTACCAGGCATCCACCACAGCCGATCTGGTCCAAAAATTGATGGCCGCCTGATGCTGTCAATTTCATTGCAAATAAAGCCCTCTGTCGTTGGACTAAAGACCTAATTCATCAACGACAAGGCTTGTGTGCTGTCAGGCCTTCTTCGGTCCATCGACGACCTCGGCCGCCGTCCGGAACGCATCCACCGCAGCTGGCACGCCGCAGTAAACGGCTGCATGCAGCAACACTTCCTGCAACTCGGCCGGGGTCGCGCCGTTGTTGAGCGCACCGCGCAAATGACCCTTGAGTTCATGCTGCTTGCCCAAGGCCGTCAGCATGGCCACGGTGATCAGGCTGCGGGTCTTGAGGTCCAGGCCAGGCCGCTGCCACACATCGCCCCAGGCTTTTGCCGTGATGTGCTCCTGAATCGGACGGGTGAAATCGGTGATGCTGGCCAGGGCCGTGGCGACAAATTCTTCGCCCATCACCTGCTTGCGGGTGGCCAGCCCTTTGTCGAATTGGGAATCCATGGGTGTGCGCTCCTGAATAAAACCGCCAGCATAGCGGGTGCGGCCGTGCCGGGGCAAAACCTTCCGCGTTGATCTCAGCGGTCCTTGCCCGGCGCTCGCCGTATCATGGCCAGGCACCCACCGTTCCCCCCAAAAAATGAGACACGCCATGAACACACGCTACCCCGCCCCCGCGCTGCTCGACCTGCCCGATGACATC
This sequence comes from Polaromonas sp., assembly GCA_030650875.1. Lineage (GTDB taxonomy): Bacteria > Pseudomonadota > Gammaproteobacteria > Burkholderiales > Burkholderiaceae_C > Polaromonas. The sequence goes on along the minus strand of JAUSDK010000034.1, from coordinate 15,525 downwards.
AAGGCCAAGGTGCTGGAGGTGCAGGAAAAAGCCGGCTTTGTGCCCAACGTGTTTCTGGCGCTGGCCAGACGCCCGGCCGAATGGCGCGCGTTTTTTGCCTATCACGACGCCCTGATGCTCCGGGAAGAGTCTGGCCTCTCCAAAGGCGAACGCGAGATGATCGTCACCACCACCAGCGCGGCCAACCACTGCCTGTACTGCGTGGTCGCCCACGGCGCGATTTTGCGCATTTATGAAAAAAAACCGCAGGTGGCCGACCAGGTCGCGGTGAACTACCGCAAGGCCGACATCAGCCCGCGCCAGCGCGCCATGCTCGACTTTGCGATGAAGGTCTGCCTGCAGTCCGACGCGCTGGAAGACGCTGACTTTGAAGCGCTGTACGCGCACGGCTTTAACGACGAAGACGCCTGGGACATTGCGGCCATCACGGCATTTTTCGGCCTGTCCAACCGCATGGCCAGCTTCAGCGGCATGCAGCCCAACCCCGAGTTCTACCTGATGGGCCGCGTCCCCAAGCAGAAATAAGCCGCCCTATTTGTTGAGGCGCCCGGCCTTGTGCGGGCCCGACTGCTGGCAGGCGCGCCGGTAGTCCTGCAGGGTTTTCTGCGCCTGCCCCAGCAGGCTGCCGGGCGGGTAAGCCCCTGCCGCGTCCAATTCGCCAAAAGGCCGGCCGGTCAGCAGTTCCAGGCCCTCGCCCGCGTGCTCTGCGGTGTAGACATGAAAACGCCCCTCGGTCACGGCCTGCACCACCTTGCGGTCCAGCATCAAATGGCGGCGGTTGCGGTGGGGAATCAGCACGCCCTGGTGGCCGTCCAGCCCGACGATCTCGCAGCTCCGGAAATAGCCCTCGATTTTTTCGTTGATGGCGCCGACCGGCATCATGTCGCCATGCTGGTTGACGGCACCCGTCACGGCAATGCCCTGCCTGAGCGCCATGCCGGACAGCGACGACAGCAGCGCGTACAGCTCGGCGCAAGATGCCGAATCGCCTTCGACGCCGTGGTATTCCTGTTCAAAAACGACCGCCGCATGGAGCGCCAGCGGCGCAATATGGGCAAACAGCGCCGACAGGTAACTGTGCAAAATCAAAACGCCCTTGTCGTGGATGGGTCCTGACAGCTTGACCTCGCGCTCCACATTGAGCAAGCCTTCATCGCCGGCATAGGTGCGGGCCGTGACGCCGACCGGAAAACCGAAGCGGTAGTCGCCCAGGTCAATCACCGTCAGGCCATTGAGTTGCCCGACCTTGTCGCCCGACAACACCAGCAGCCGCTCGCCGTCGGCGATGGTTTCCTGCTCGCGCTGCTCGGGGTAGTCGTGCCGGTATTTGCGGGCCCGCAGGGCCGCCTCAACGTCCTGCAATTCCACCCGCGCGCCGCCCCGGGCGCGGCACGCCGAAGCGCTTTCCATCACCAGCGCCTCGGTGTGCGCAAAGATCGCGCTCTGGCGCGCCTGGTCATCGACTTCGCGGTGCGAGTCTTCCAGCAGGCAGGCCACGGCGGCGGCTGAAAAATGGGGAAACCCCATCTTGCGGCAGGTGTGCGCCACAAAAAGGGCCGACGCGCGCCAGGTCTCGCCGGTGGCTGAAAAACTCTCGGCAAAGTCCACTTTGCAGCGAAACCGGCGCGAAAACTCAGGGTCGCCTTCCTGCACCGCGTAATACTCCTCTACGGATGCAATCAGGATGATCTTGACGTCGACATCCACCGCCTCCGGCGTCAGGGACACGGCGGCAATCGGCGAAAACATCGTGCCCGGCTCCTCAATCTGAAGGCGGCCGCTGCGCAAAAAGCGGCGCAGCTTTTCCCAGACCAGTTCATCGGCCAGCAGGTCGCGCAGATGCAGCAGCAAGAACCCGCCGTTCGCCTGGAGCAAGCTGCCCGCGCGGATGTATGAAAAATCCGTCACCAGCACGTCCTCGTCGGACTGGTGCTCGATGCTGCCAAACAGGGTGCGAAACAGCGGGTTGTCTTCCACCAGCACGGGCGCACCGCTCAGGCCATGGTTGTCCACCACCAGGTTGATGCGGTAGCGCGAGAGCACCGAATCCAGCGCTTCAAGCCGCAGGTCTTCCTCGGTGTCGCCCACCTGGAACAGCTCGACGTTTTCCAGCACATCGTGCAGCACCTCGTCCAGGTAGCAACCCAGCCGGGCCGAATCCCCAGCTTGTTGTTTCAGTTCTTCGCGGATTTTTTGCAGCGCATGCGTCACCAGGGGCTTGACCACTTGGCGGCGCAAGGCCGCCAGCCCCTCGTTCATGACGCGCTCCAGCGCGCGCGTCTTGTCCAGAAACCGGGCAATCTCGGCGCGAAGCGCCTGCTCGGCCTGGTCAATCTGGGTGCGCCGCTCCTTGGGCAAGGCCAGCGCCTCGTTCTCGGTCAGGGCCTTGCCTTTGGCGTCCCGCAGGGTAAAGACCAGATGCCCCTCTTCGCGAAACAGCGAAAAGCTGCGCGCCTCCGCAAAGGCATCAAGCTCGGCATAAGCCGGCGCTTCCTCGGCCTTGTAGGCCTTTTCAAGGCGCTCGCTTTCGGTCCTGAAATCCTGACCCGTCAGCAGTTTGGGAATTTCCGCCTGCAGTGTTTTGGTCAGCTGCGTCATGCGCTGGCGCAGCACGCGGCCCTGGCCGGCCGGCAGGCGCAGGATCAGCGGCCGCTCCGGCGTGTCGAAGTTGTGAACGTAGCACCAGTCCGGCGGCACAGGCCGGCTGGCCGCGAGCGTCTGGGCCAGGTCGCGCAGCAGCGTGGAGCGCCCGCTGCCCACTTCGCCCAGCACAAACAGGTTGTAGTCACGCTGGCCCATCTCCAGCCCGAAACGGGCCGCAGTCTGGGCCCGCTGCTGGCCGATCCAGGGCAGCGTTTGCGCCAGCAACTCTGACGTGTCGGAAAACCCCAGCGCAGCGGGGTCGATGGTGAGACGCAGCTCAGCGGGCGTGACTTCCGTGATGGGCATGTTGAAAACCTCCGAGTTCGCCCATCATGCACTCAACTGACGACTTGGCGCACCCAGTCGGGCAGCGTTTTGGCCTTTTGCGCCGGAAAGTCGACCCAGATCGTGGTGGCGCCGCCCTCGGCGCAAATCACCTCCGGCACATCGGCGCGCGCCATGGTGGCCCAGCTTTCAAAGGTGGTGCGGCCGGGGTCGCTGACGTACATCTTGACCAGCACATCGCCCGGGTATTCAAGCTGCTTGTAAAAATTGCAAAAGGCATTGACGATGACCGGGCCTTCGCCGAGCGGGTCGGGCTTGCAGCCAATCGAGGACATCCAGTCGATGCGAATGATTTCGAGGTAGCGAAAATACGAGCCATTGTTCAGGTGGCCCATGGCATCCATGTCGCCCCAGCGGATCGGGATGCGCATTTCAAACACCAGTTTTTTCTTTTCGGGAAGTTCAATTTTCATCGGTTGACCTGATTCATGGCTAAAAAAACGAGCCCCTTCGGCAGCCCCTGAAAAATTCATGCTGACGACGCATCAAGCCTCCATTTGATTAAAAACGAACGACCGTTAGCGCCCCGCATTCACACCCTAAAATCAAGAGCGAGACAGCGCATTGCCCTGACAGTCCTGAAATCCATTATCAGCGAGCCCCCGAATGAACAACCAAGAAATTCTGGCCCAGTTTGGCCCCCGTGAAGCCATGGAATACGACGTGGTCGTGATCGGAGGCGGCCCCGGCGGCCTGTCCACCGCAATTCGCCTGAAGCAGCTCGCTAGCGAAAAAGGCACCGAGCTGTCGGTGGTGGTGCTTGAAAAAGGCTCAGAGCCCGGCGCGCATATTTTGTCGGGCGCGGTGATGGACCCCAAGGCCCTGACCGAACTGATTCCCGACTGGAAAGCCCTGGGCGCCCCCTTGACGCAGCCGGTCACGTCCGACGAAGTGCTGTTCCTGAGCGAAACAGGCGCCATCAAAACACCAGGGTTTCTGGTGCCTGACTGCTTTCACAACGAAGGCAATTACGTCATCAGCCTGGGCAACGTCACCCGCTGGCTGGCCCAGCAGGCTGAAGCCCTGGGCGTCGAAATATTCCCCGGCTTTGCAGCGGCTGAAGTTCTTTACAACGAAGACGGCTCGGTCAAAGGCGTGGCCACCGGCAACCTGGGTGTCGGCAAGGACGGCGAGCCGACCGGCAATTTCCAGCTGGGCATGGAACTGCACGGCAAGTACACCGTGTTTGCCGAAGGCGCGCGCGGCCACCTGGGCCGCCAGCTGATCAGCCGCTTCAAGCTCGACGAGGGCCGTGACCCGCAGGCTTATGCGCTGGGCATCAAGGAACTCTGGGAAATCGACCCCAGCAAGCACAAGCCGGGCCTGGTGGTGCACACCGCCGGCTGGCCCATGGACAGCCAGACCTATGGCGGCGGCTTCCTGTACCACCTGGAGGGCAACCAGGTCACGCTCGGCTTTGTCACCGGGCTGGACTACAGCAACCCCTATCTCAGCCCGTTTGAGGAAATGCAGCGCTGGAAAACGCACCCCAGCATCAAGGCCTACCTGGAAGGCGGCAAGCGCATCAGCTACGGCGCGCGGGCACTCACGGCGGGCGGCGCTTTAAGCCTGCCCAAAACCGTGTTCCCGGGCGGCGCGCTGATTGGCTGCGAAGCCGGCTACCTGAACGCAGCCCGCATCAAGGGCAGCCACGCTGCCATCAAGACCGGCATGCTGGCCGCCGACGCCGCCTACGCCGCCGTGACGGCCGGGCGCCAGCACGATGAACTGAGCGCCTACCCCGAGGCCTACGCCGCCAGCTGGCTGGCCGCCGAGCTGGACCAGTCGCGCAACTTCAAGGCCTGGTTCAAGAAAGGCCTGTATGTGGGCTCGCTCATGACCGGCATCGAGCACTGGCTGCTGCCGCGCATCGGCATCAAGAGCCCGCCATGGACGATTCACAGGCGCACGCCCGACCACGCGATGCTCAAGCCTGCGGCAGAGTGCCAGCCCATCGTGTACCCCAAGCCCGACAACAAGATCACCTTTGACCGCCTGACCTCGGTCTTCATCAGCAACACCAACCACGAAGAGCACCAGCCGGCGCACCTGACCCTGAAAGACGCGGGCGTACCGGTCAGCATCAACCTGGCCACCTATGCGGGGCCCGAAAGCCGCTACTGCCCGGCCGGTGTGTATGAGTATGTGAAAAATGCCGACAACACCGACCGGCTGCAGATCAACGCGCAGAACTGCGTGCACTGCAAGACCTGCGACATCAAGGACCCGACGCAAAACATCGTCTGGGTCACGCCTGAAGGCGGCGGCGGACCCAACTACAGCGGCATGTGATGGGTTTGGCCGGGCGCGAAGAGCGCCTGCCGCCCCACCGCCTTATTTGCAATCAACGCCACGGAGCAACACCCCCTGACATGCTGGAAAACCTGACGCCCTTTCTTCTTCACTGGGCCATCACTGCGCTGTCGCTCTGGGTCGCCAGCCATATCTTTGCCGGCCTGAAGTTCGACAACACCTCGTCGCTGATCATCTCCGCGCTGCTGCTCGGCTTTGCCAACGCCATCATCAAGCCGCTGCTGATCGTGCTCACCTTGCCGCTGACGCTGCTGACCTTCGGTTTGTTTTTGCTGGTGATCAATGCGCTGATGATTTTGCTGGTGGCCTGGCTGGTCAAGGGCTTCAAGGTGTCCAGCTTCTGGACGGCATTTTTTTCCAGCATCTTCATTGCGCTGCTGAGCCTCGTGATCGGCTCGTTCATCGCCACGGACGACCCGGCCACCACCATCCAGATGCCGCGCGATGGCCTGTGGCTGTGACGCTGCCATCCTGTTGAAGCAATCCCGGGCGCAGAAATTTCAGACGGGCCGTCACTCCAGCAGGACACTGTCGCAAAAAATGGGGCCACTGAACAAACCTATGCTTCTTTGGCGCCATTAAGCATATTGAAGCTGCGCAGCAGATGAGGCACGAACTGCGTTTTCAACCCCAGATTGCCCGCTACGGTGTAAGCGTTGTGCACGGCATCGCCGATGAAAGACACGGCCTTGGCTTCTCCGGCCATCCGGGCGTAGTAGTGCATGTCCTTGTGCGCGTTGGCCAGCGAAAAACGAAACAGCTGATCGTTGCCCTCGATCACATAAGGGCGCAACCGCTGGAACGCGGTGCTGTTCGCCCCACCGGAGGCGATCACGTCGCACAACACCTCAAGGTTCACGCCAGTCTTGCTGGCACACGAAAAAGCTTCGGCCAGAATGGCGGCGTTGCCCAGCACGACGAACTGGTGCAGCAGCTTGGTGGTGTGCCCGGCGCTGACCGCGCCGCAGTAGTAGATGTTCTTCGCAAACAAGTCAAAAACAGGACGAACGCTCTCAAGCACTGCCTTGTCGCCGCCCACCAGCAGGTTGATGGTTCCTTCGTCAGCATCTTTGGGCGTGCCGGTCATGGCGGCATCGAGGAAGCTGCCGTTCTTTGCTGCAATGGCTTCGGCCACACGCAGTGTGGAGTCGGGCAAGGAAGTAGAGCAGTCCACGACCACGCAACCGGGCTTCAGCCCGTGGAGGATACCGTTGTCGGCAAACACGACTTCCTCGACTTGCGGCGAGCCAGTGACGCAGATGATGATGACATCGGCCGCGGCCGCTACTTCGGCTGCGGTCTTCAGGCTCTGTGCACCCCGCGCCAGCAGATCGGCGCAGTGCATCTCGTTTTCCTCTGAACGCAGCATCAATGCGACCGGGTGGCCCTTGTCCAGCACATGCTTTGCCATGCCCCGCCCCATCATGCCCAAGCCAATAAAGCCTATCTTTTGGCTAAATTCAGAATTTTTCATTAGCAATATCTTCTAAAAAATACACGGGTCACAGATAGGGCTTGAGCCAGCCCAAGCCGGCTGACGTGCCGCCAGGCTGCATCCCGGCTCGGGGCCGGTACTCACAACCCACCCACCCCTCGTAGCCCAACTCGTCAAGTACATCAAACAGATAAGGGTAGTTCAGTTCGCCCAGATCGGGTTCGTGCCGTTCGGGTACGCCCGCAATCTGGATATGGCCGACATTGCCAGTAGGCAGGTAGTGGCGCAGTTTCATCGCCAGGTCGCCTTCAACAATCTGGCAGTGGTACAGGTCCATCTGCACCTTGAGGTTGGAGGCACCCACGTCTTTGACGACCTCATGCGCATGGTCCTGGCGGTTCAAGAAGAAACGCGGGATGTCGCGCGTGTTGATCGGTTCAATCAACACATCAACACCCTGCCTGGCGGCTTCCTGAGCGGCCCAGCGCAGCTGGTTGATGTAGGTGGGATAGAGCGCCTCGCGCTCCGTGCCCAAGGGCAGCAGTCCGGCCATGACATGAATGCGCGGACAGTTCAGTGCAGCGGCGTAATCGAGCGCTTTTCCAATACCGGCACGAAACTCCGCTTCGCGCCCGGGCAGGCAGGCCAGGCCGCGCTCGCCACCGTCCCAGTCGCCGGGCGGCGCATTGAACAGCACTTGCTGCAGGCCATTCGCCTTGAGGCGGGCGGCAATTTCGCGAGGTTCAAAAGCATAGGGAAACAGATATTCGACCGCCTTGAAGCCGTCTTTTGCGGCAGCTTCAAAACGATCAAGAAAATCAAGCTCGGGGTAGAGCATGGACAAATTGGCAGCAAATTGAGGCATAGGGTTCACCAGCGGGCGCCAAAGGTTTGGCGCAGTTCTTGGATTTGGATTTCGGTCAGCGGCTCAGGCACAGAGGGACTGAGGCTCACCAGCCGGGCGGTTTCTTCAAGCTCTTCGAGCGTGGCCATGGCGGCAGCAGGCGAGTCGTGCCAGACATTGGGCCCCAGCCGCGCCAGCATGACGGCGCGGATCGGCGTGCCGGCTTCGCCATAGAGCGAAATAGCCTGCGCCACCAGTTGCGCCGCCTCGGGCGCGCCGGGGCGGTGGTAGGCGATCACCGGTACATGGCCGACCTTCATCACAAAGTAGGGCGTCACGGCGGTCAGCAGTTCCTCGCTGCCAGGCCGCAGCGTCAGCGCCACGCAGTGCGTGCTGTGGGTGTGGATCACGCAGCAGGTTTTTTGATCAAACTGGCTGGCAGCGCTGTAGATATGGGCGTGAAGCGCGATGGTTTTGCTGGCACGATCACCGCTGACTTGCCGGGCCTGATCATCGAGCCGGGCTAGCCGGGCCGGATCGAGAAAGCCCAGGCAGGCATCGGTGGGCGTGATCAGGAAGCCGCCGCCTTGCGATGCGTCGAGCCGTACGCTGATATTGCCGGCCGTGGCGTGCACGTAACCGCGCTCGAACAGGCTGCGGCCGACACGGCAGATTTCTTCGCGCGCTTGTGTCTCGGTCATGTGAGCATCGCAAAAGCTTTGCCGAAGAAATCGTCGGCGCCAAAATTGCCGGACTTCAGCGTCAGGTGCAGACCGCCGCCCGGCGCAGCATCGGTTTGCGCATGGCACCAGGGCACGCCCGGGTCGATTTGCGGGCCGATCTTCATTTGCGTGATGCCCAGGGCCTGCACGCAGGCGCCCGAGGTTTCACCGCCGGCCACCACCAGCTGGCGCACGCCCAGCGCCACCAGGCCGCGTGCGATGGCGGCCAGGGTGCGCTCCACCAGGGCGCCGGCCTCTTCCACGCCAAGCTGACCCTGCACCGACTTGATGGCAGCGGGATCGGCTGTCGAGTAAATCAGCACCGGCCCCTGACTCAGCAGGGGCCCAGCCCAGGCCAGCGCCTGCTGCGCCACATCCACCCCGGCGGCGATCTGCAAGGCATCGATGCCCAGTGCCGGACGCCCCGCCTGGACGAAGGCCGCGACCTGTCGGTTGGTTGCCAGCGAGCAACTGCCCGATATCACGGCCTGCAAACCGGCGGCCGGGGGCAATGCGCTGGCCGTACTGGACGGTGCAATCCCGAAATTGGCGGGCAGGCCAATCGCAACACCCGAGCCGGCCGTCACCAGCGGCATGCCCTTGAGCGCCGGGCCCAGCCGCAGCAAGTCGTCGTTGGAGACAGCGTCGACGATGGCCAGGCCGACGCCCTGGGCACGCAGCTCGTCGATGCGCGCGCGAATCGCAGCCTCGCCCTGCGCCACCACTTTATAGTCAATCAGCCCCACCTTGCGGCGGCATTGCGCCTGCAGCACGCGCACCAGATTGGCGTCCATCATGGGCGTGAGCGGGTGGTTCTGCATGCCGCTTTCATTGAGCAATACGTCGCCCACGAACAGATGACCCTTGAAGACCGTGCGCTGGTTGTCGGGAAAAGCGGGCGTGGCGATGGTGAAGTCAGCCGCCAGCGCCTCCATCAGCGCCTCGGCAACCGGGCCGATATTGCCTTGCGCCGTGCTGTCAAAGGTGGAGCAATACTTGAAATAGATTTGCTGCGCGCCCTGCGCCTGCAGCCAGCGCAGCGCGTCCAGCGACTGGGCAATGGCGTCATCCACGGGCAAGGTGCGCGACTTCAGCGCTACCACCACGGCATCGGCATCGGTGTCCAAGGGCTGCTCCGGCACACCCATCGCCTGCACCACGCGCATGCCGGCGCGCACCAGGTTGTTGGCCAGATCCGTCGCGCCGGTGAAGTCATCGGCAATGCAGCCTAGAACTATTTTTTTCATGGCTTCTTGGGCAACTCAATGCCGGGAAATATCTTGATGACCGCGCTGTCGTCCTCGCGGGCAAAGCCTGCGGTGGACGCCTGCATGAACATCTGGTGCGCGGTGCTGGACAGCGGCAGCGGAAACTTGCTGGCGCGGGCCATGTCCAGCACCAGCCCCAGGTCCTTCACAAAAATGTCCACGGCCGACAGCGGCGTGTAGTCGGCCGCCAGCACGTGGGCCATGCGGTTCTCGAACATCCAGCTGTTGCCCGCGCTATGGGTGATGACCTCATACAAGGCCGCCGGGTCCACGCCTTCGCGCAGACCCAGCGCCATCGCCTCGGCGGCCGCGGCGATATGCACGCCGGCCAGCAACTGGTTGATGATTTTGACCTTGCTGCCTGCGCCCGCCTGGTCGCCCAGCCGGTAAACCTTGGCCGCCATCGCATCGAGCAGCGACCCGACCACCGCGTAGGCTTCGGGCCGGCCGGACGTCATCATGGTCATTTCGCCACTGCTGGCCTTGGCAGCACCGCCCGAAATGGGGGCGTCGATGTAGAAGATGCCCAGCGCGGCCAGCCGCGCCTCCACCGACATTGACCAGCTCGGGTCCACGGTAGAGCACATCACGAAGGCACTGCCTGGCTTCATGGCGGCGGCACAGCCACCCTCGCCAAACAGCACACTCTCGGTTTGCGCGGCATTGACGACCACCGACACAATCACATCGCAGTGCGCAGCAAGTTCGGCGGGCGATGCGCAGGCGACGCCACCCTCTGCGGCAAAGGCCTGGGCGACCTCGGTGCGAACGTCAAATACATGCACCTGACAGCCAGCGCGGCGCAGCGAACCCGCCATGCCCTTACCCATGGCCCCCAGGCCGATCACCCCTACGTTAGATGTCATTCGTTCGCTCCGTCTGGTTGGTATTGAGTCAAGTAGAAATAATATGTAAGCATATTTTATATGGTCATCATACAAATTTAGAAGGCATCGGGCTTACCAAAAGCCACTCTCAAGACTATGCATTACGCCTGCAAAGACCTCAGCTTTTCAGCGTCAGGCCTGACACCAAGGGGCGCGCCAACTTCACACCCGCCTGTTGCCAGAAAGCCGGGTCAGCCTGCTCGATGCGCAAGATGGCGTTGTTCATGTGCCCCGTGGCCGCAATCCTTGCCGCGGCGGCGTCGCCTGCTTCAATGGCACGAAAAATCATGTCGTGCTCGTCGCACACCTGCCGGGCAAAGTCTGCCCGACGCGCTTCATTGGCGCGCGTAACACGGGTCGCGCCCCGCAGGAACTGACCCAGATATTCCAGCGTACCAATCAGAAAGGGGTTGCGCGCGGCCTCCGCAATGGCGCGGTGGTACTGAACGTCTTCATCCACGCCATCACCACCGGCCTGGACCCCCTTGCCCAGCAAGGTAATGGATCTGCGGATGCGTTTGATATCGGTCTGGGTTCGCCGCTGCGCGGCCAGCCCAGCCACCTCCGCCTCCAGCGCGCGACGCACCTCCACCATCTGGATCACCGCCTGCTTGGACAAGGCTGACCTGGCATCAAAGTTGAGCGGCGAAAAGCCGACTTCCTTGACATACACACCACTGCCTTGTCTTGAATCGACCAGCCCCAGCGACTTGAGCCGCGAGACGGCTTCCCTGACCACCGTGCGGCTCACCGAGAACTGTTCCACCAGTACCGCTTCGGTCGGCAGCTTGTCCCCCTGAGCCAGCCGGCCCGCCCGGATCTCGGCGGTGAGCAGATCTGCTACTTGATCTGAGAGGCAGGCGCCGGGTGTGATCGACTTGAACTGAATTGTCATGCAAGGACTGGAAGGTGATGGCCTATTTTCTGCTACTTGGCGTAAACCAGATCGCGCAGCCCCAGTGAGATCCACGGCACATAGGAGATGACCATCAGGCAGGCCACGATCACCAGCACGAAGGGGATCAGGTCCTTGATCATGCGGTCGAGTGAGATGCGCGCCACCGTGCAAGCCGCAAACAGGTTGACCCCGAACGGCGGTGTGATCATCCCCAAGGCCAGGTTCACCACCATGACCAGGCCAAAATGGATCGGGTCGATGCCAAAGTGCATGGCCACCGGTGCCAGGATCGGGGCCAGCACAATGATGGCGGCACCGGTCTCGATGAACATGCCAATGATAAACAGCGCGGCGTTAACGCCGAGCAGAAAGTAAGCTGGGGACTTCAGCACATCCTGCAGCCAGATGCCAATCGCCTCTGGCACGCCAGCACGCGTGATCAGGAACGCAAACAACCCGGCGTTGGCAATGATGAACATGATCACCGCCGACGACAGCACCGACTTGCGCAGGATGAGGAAGAGGTCAGGCAACTTGATCTCACGGTAGACCAGCACACCGACTACCAGGGCGTAGAACACCGCCACCGCCGAGGCCTCGGTCGGGGTGAAAATACCGCCGTAAATGCCGCCCAGAATAATGACTGGCATCAGCAGGGCCCAACCGGCCCGCAAGGTGGCCTTGCCGACCGACAGGCGATCGTCGCCGTCGTTCTTGCCCCAGCCCTTGAACTTGCAGTAGACCCAGACAAACAGCATCAGCGCGCCACTGATGAGAAGGCCCGGCCCGAAGCCGGCAATGAACATTTCGCCAATGGAAACTTCAGCGCTGACGGCATACAGAATCATCGGGATGGACGGCGGGATGATGACGCCGAGCTCGGCGCTGGTGGCCTGCAGTGACGCGGCCCAGGTGGTCGGGTAACCATGTTTGACGAGCGCTGGAATCAGGATGGTTCCAATGGCGAACGTGGTGGCCACCGAGGAACCCGAAACAGACGCAAAAATCATGCAGGTCAGCACACAGGTCATCGGCAGGCCGCCCTGCACGCCGCCCACCAGGCTCTTGGCAAACTCCACCAGCCGGCGCGAAATGCCACCGGATTCCATGATATTGCCGGCCAGGATAAAAAACGGGATGGCGGCCAACGGAAATTTGTTGATCGCGTTGAACATCTCCTTGACGGAGATCAGCATGTTCGCATCGGCAATATAAATGCCAAAGATGGACGCCAGTCCGATGGACACCGCCACGGAAACCGTGAGGGCAAAACACAGCACCATCGTGCTTAACATGACGGCGGTCATACTGCAGTCTCCAATTCAAGACGCTGGGTATCCAGCAAATTAGCGATGATGCCCACCAGGCTGAACAGGCCGCCCACGGGCATGGCGAGGTAGGCCCAGAACATCGACACCGATTCCAGTCCGCTCATGGTTTGCACCCTGCCACGGACGGCATAGTCCCAGCCCCACCAGATGATGATGGCGATCAGCCCGATGGCGGCAAGACACACGACCCAGTCGAGCAAACGGCGCAGGCGGGGCGGACTCCAGCGGTAAAGCACATCCACGCTCACCATGGCACCCTGGCGAAACGCCGTCGGAATGCCCAGAAAAACCATCCAGATCAGGCTGAAACGAATCAGCACTTCGGTCCATTCAGCGGGCAGTTCCAGCACAAAGCGGGTGATGATCTGGAACATGCCCAGAGCGGCCGCTAGCAGCAGCATGGCACAGGCGGCGTACAACGAGAAGCCGCTGGTCCAGCGCTCCAAGCGGAGAAAATTTTCTTTCATTGCATTAACAGCCTGAAATTGAAAGTTGTAAAAAAAACACCCGAAAGCTTGCGCGCTTCGGGTGTTGGCAACTGGAAAACCAGCAGCACTTACTTGTAGTTGCGGATCTTGTCCATGTTGGCTTTGCCGAACTGCTTTTCAAAATCAGCGTACACCGGGGCGAGTGCAGACACGAACTTGGTTTTGTCCAGGGTCTCGACCACATTCATGCCCTTGCCACGCAGGTAAGTCACGCCCATGGCATCGTCGGCGTCAACCCGAGCCCGGTTGGCCTTGACGGCTACCTTGGCGGCTTCCAGAAACACCTTCTGGTCAGCCGGGCTGAGCTTGTCGAACGCGGCCTTGTTCATCAGGAAGATGGCAGGCGAATAGACGTGGCCGGTCAGTGACACGTGCTTTTGCACCTGGTCCAATTTGGCCGCCATGATCACGGACAAGGGATTTTCCTGGCCGTCGACCGTGCCTTGCTGCAGCGCGGTGAACACCTCTTGCATCGCCATCGGTGTGGTCACAATGCCCAGGCCCTTGTAGGCAGCTACGTGCACCGGGTTTTCCATGGTACGAATCTTCAGACCCTTGAGGTCATCCGGCGCGTTGATGGCGCGCTTGTTGTTGGTCATGTTGCGCATGCCGTTCTCGCCCCAAGCCAAGGCCTTGAAGCCCTTGGGCTCGAACTTGGCCAGCATCTCCTGGCCGATCGGGCCGTCGAGTACGGCACGGGCATGCGCCTTGTCGCGAAACAAAAACGGAATATCCAGAATCTTGGCTTCCGGCACAAAGTTGGGCACCGGGCCGGTCGACGAGAAAGTCAGCTCCTGGGTGCCGAGTTGCACCGCCTCGATCGATTCGCGCTCGCTGCCCAATGAGGCGCTGTAAAAAGTCTGGATCTTGTAACGGCCCGCCGTGCCCTTCTCCACCTCCTTGGCGAAGGTATCAATGCCAACGCCCTGGTGCGAATTCTGCGCGATGGAAATGTTGATCCGCATGGTGGTCTGGGCCGCCACAGTGGCCATAAAACCCACGGCCAAGGACAGGCCAATAACCAGTTTGCTCAATTTCATTTAATGTCTCCTCGGTTTGAAAAAATTTCGGTCCGGCGAAAACTTAGTTCGTCAAACCGCGTTAAATTTGTCATACAACTTCTTATTGTTATCGGATTGACAGCTTCACAGCATAAGGATTTTCCCTGATGTACTCCTGAACAATGTCATCAAAACTTTCCTCCGGCAACAAGCCCAAGCCGCACGCCCTCACTGCATGGATCCGGGCTGGCCAGGTCTTCACGATGCCGCGAATGGCCGGGTCGGGCGTCCAGTCGATCAGCGCGGTGGCCGCTGTGCCAGCCACACGCTCCAGCGCTGCAGCCATCTCGCCTGGGGTGGTGGTCAGTGCGGGCAGGTTCAGGCCCGTGCGCGGACCCCAGGCCTGGTCGCTCGCCTCAGCCGCGCACATCAGGCCTTGCACGGTGCGCGCGGGTGAAGACAGCGCCACAGGCGTATCCGGCGCCACCGGACATACCGCCTTGACGCCCGCCAGCGGCTCCCGAATCATGCCGCTCAAGAAACTCGATGCGGCGCCGTTGGGCGTGCCCGGCCGCACGCTGACCGTCATCAAACGCACATTGCGGCCCTGGATGAAGCCTTTGCGCGTGTAGTCTGCCACCAATTGCTCACCTATGAATTTCTGGATGCCGTAGCTGCTCTGCGGCGTCGGCAGGGTGTTGTCTTCGATGGCGGGCGGCAGCGGCTGGCCGGGCGCGTCACCAAACACGGCGAGCGAACTGGCGAACACCACGACCGGCTTGGTCTTCAGGGCGCGGCAGGCTTCCAGCAGGGCCAGCGTGGCGGCAAAATTGCTGCGCATGCCGAGATCGAAATCGGCTTCGCATTCGCCGCTAACAGCGGCCGCCAGATGAAAAACGATAGCAGTATCCCCAGCAATGACGGGAACTGCAGCATCTTTTTTCTCAAGAAGTGCATTCAGGTCACCGGTCAGCACGGCAACGCGTGGATCGGCCGTCAAATCGTCTGGCGGCGCAGCGCGGTCCACCAGGGTAATGCGGCCGATGGTGACGGGCGCGGCACCAGCGAGCGACAGCTGACCCTGCGCCAGCAGGGTGCGCGCAAGGCGCACGCCCAAAAACCCGGCGCCGCCGGTGATTACGATATGACAGGGCCCGTTAGATTGGGCGGATTGCATCAACATGGTCGTTTCCTAGGTAATAGTTCAGCTGCCGATATAGGCCGTTTTCACCGTGGTGAAGAACTCCTGCGCATAGCGCCCCTGCTCCCGCGAGCCGTAGCTCGATCCCTTGCTGCCGCCAAACGGCACATGGTAGTCGACACCGGCGGTGGGCAGGTTCACCATCACCA
>JAUSDK010000033.1 GCA_030650875.1 Polaromonas sp. | reverse complement strand
GTTCGCGAGTTTTGCACCTTCAACATCGGCTCGCCAGGCGACAGCGGTGTGACGCGCGTGGGCAATGACAACTGGATCATGGCCTACGTCCACCTGGCGCACGACTGCGTGGTGGGCAATCACACCATTTTTGCCAACAATTCCCAGTTGGCCGGCCATGTGACGGTCGATGACTGGGTCATTCTGGGCGGCTTTACGGTGGTGCATCAGTTTGTCCGCCTGGGGGCGCACAGCATGACCGCCATGTGTTCGCTGCTGCTGGCGGACTTGCCGCCGTTCGTGATGTCGCAAGGCCAGCCGGCCCAGGCGCGCTCGATGAATTTTGAAGGACTGCGGCGCCGGGGGTTTTCCCCGGAGCGAATTTCTGCCATCAAGGCCATGCACAAGGCGCTGTACCGCGACGACCTGACGCTGGTGCAGGCGCAGGTGCGCATTGCCGAGTTGACTGAAAAGTACCCGGAATCGTTGCCGGACGTGCAGATGATGCTTTCCTTTTTACAGAAAACCGCTCCGCAGCGCGGTATCGTCCGCTAGGCGCCGATGTCGATTGCGCCGCCCCCTCTGCCCACCCGGAGCGAGGCCGGTGGGCCTGCATCCACCCCGTCCGCGCCCCATGTGGCCATGGTGGCGGGTGAAACGTCGGGTGATTTGCTGGCGGGCTTGCTGCTCGATGGGCTGAAGGCGCGCTGGCCTGCCATGAGCTGCAGCGGCATAGGCGGGCCGCAGATGGCGCGCCGGGGTTTTCAGGCCTGGTGGCCCAGCGACAAGCTGGCGGTGCGCGGCTATGTCGAGGTGCTGCGCCACTACCGTGAAATCGTCGGTATCCGGGCGCAACTGAAGCAGCGACTGCTGGGGGGGAAAGACCCGCGCCCCGACGTCTTCATTGGCGTGGACGCCCCCGATTTCAACCTGGACCTTGAGGCCGCTCTGAAAAGCCAGGGCATCAAGACCGTCCATTTTGTCAGCCCGGCCGTCTGGGCCTGGCGCGCCGAGCGCGTCGAGAAAATCAGGCGCAGCGTGGACCATGTGCTGTGCATTTTTCCGTTCGAGCCGGCCTTGCTGGCTGCCCACGGGATTGACGCCACCTATGTAGGGCACCCGCTCGCCAACGTGATCCCCATGCACCCTGACCGGCCGGCCGCCAGGCGCACGCTGGGGCTGCAGGACGACGACACGGTCATCGCCATTTTGCCGGGCAGCCGCGAGTCGGAAATTAAATACCTCGCAAATCGGTTTTTTAGGGCCGCAGCGCTTGTCAAGCGGGCACAGCCGGCTATTAAATTCATCGTTCCGGCGATTCCCCGGCTTCAACACCAGATTGAACGGCTGGCCGATGAGGCCGGTGTGCGGGCCGACCTGCAAATACTGGCAGGTCAGTCGCATGCAGCGCTGGCGGCCTGCGATGTCACGCTGATTGCCAGCGGCACCGCCACGCTGGAGGCGGCCTTGTTCAAGCGGCCCATGGTGATTGCCTACAACATGAACTGGTTGTCGTGGCAGATCATGCGGCGCAAAAAACTGCAGCCCTGGGTTGGCCTGCCCAATATTCTTTGCCGCGATTTTGTCGTACCCGAATTGCTGCAGGATGCAGCCACGCCCGAGGCGCTGGCCGCTGCGTTGCTGCAGTGGGTGGACGCAAAATACGCGGCGCCCGAAAAAATTGCAACGCTTGAACAGCGATTCACAACGCTGCATGCCGAACTGCAGCGCGACACTTCACAATTAGCCAGCAATGCAATCCAGAAAATACTTGAAGCCTGAGCAAACGCAAACACCGCTTTCCTGGTATGTGCCGGGACTGATCGCGGGCGTGGACGAGGCGGGGCGCGGGCCGCTGGCCGGGCCCGTGGTGGCCGCCGCGGTGATCCTGGACGACCTCCACCCGATACTAGGGCTGGCCGATTCCAAAAAACTGACGGCCTTGCGACGCGAAAAGCTCTACGACGAAATCCGCGCCAAGGCGCTGTGCTGCTCGATTGGCCAGGCCAGCGTTGAAGAAATTGACACCTTGAACATTTTGCAGGCCACCATGCTCGCCATGAAGCGGGCCGTCGAAGGCTTGCGGCTCAAGCCCAACAAAGTGCTGGTGGATGGCAACCGCCTGCCAACGCTGAGCGTACTGGCTGAAGCCATCGTCAAGGGCGATGCGTTGGTGCCCTGTATTTCCGCCGCCTCCATTTTGGCCAAGGTGTACCGGGACCGCTGGTGTGCCGAGTTCCACCTTGAATATCCGCAGTATGGCTTTGCCGGCCACAAGGGCTACGGCACGGTCAAGCATCTGGCTGCGCTGCGCGAGCATGGCGCCTGCCCGCAGCACCGAAGGTCGTTTGCGCCTGTGGCCGAGGTGCTGCGATGAGCGGCGGTTTTTCTGTCCCGGTGACCCAGATCACCTCGCGCGACAACCCGCTGATCAAGGAGTTGCGCAAGCTTTCCCAAGACAGTACGGCCTACCGAAAACAGCAGCGGGTATGGCTGGAAGGAGACCACTTGTGCCGTGCCGCGCTGGCACGCGGATTGAGGCCCTCTATTGCGGTATTTTCAGCATCATTTTGGCCTTTAGCCCCTGCTGAATGGGCGCAAGTAGCTATTAAAAACATAGTTATTTCAGATGCACTACTGCCTGAAATCAGCGGCCTGGAATCCCCGGCCCGCATGGGATTTGTCCTCGATTTGCCTGCGATGCCTGAATGGTTGCCGGGCGCTGCCTCGGTCATTCTGGACCGCGTGCAGGACGCCGGCAATGTCGGCTCCATCATGCGCAGTGCGGCCGCGTTTGGTTTTCGGCAGATCATTGCCCTCAAAGGCACGGCCGCGCTCTGGTCGCCCAAAGTGCTGCGCGCGGGCATGGGCGCCCATTTTTCCTTGCAGTTGGTGGAAGGCGTGGAGCCGGCGGCGCTGGCGGCGCTGACGATTCCCATCGTGGTCACGAGCTCTCACCATGGCGGTTTTCTGCATCAGCAGGCACTGCCCATGCCCTGCGCCTGGGCCATGGGCCATGAAGGGCAGGGCGTCAGTGACGAGTTGATGGACAGGGCCAGCCTGAAGGTGCGCATTGACCAGCCTGGCGGCGAGGAGTCGCTCAACGTGGCCGCCGCTGCCGCCATTTGCCTGTATGCGAGTGCGCTGGCCGGCCAATAAGTCAACAAGGCCGGCCTTGTCGAGGGCGGCGCCGTATACGCAGCGGCTAGCGTGGGGCCAACGGCCGCTGCGCCGGGCCGCCCCAAGCAAGGCCAGCCTCCTTGGGGGCAGCGCAGTACACGCAGTGACAAGCGTGGGGCTACTTCCTCCACGGTATAATTGGAAGCTTTTCAAAACACAGCTTCGCCCAAGCGCAGTAAAAGCCAACCCCCTCACAAAAGCAGCCTGCAAGAGTCTTTATAGAGACGTATCTTGTCTACGCTTGGGCGAACCGTAACCAAACCGGAGAACCCAGTGCTTTTGTCGCTACAGGGAACACATCAAACGACCCCTCCCGCCATACTGGCGCTCGCGGACGGCACGGTCTTTATTGGCAATTCGATCGGAGCTGCGGGCTCCACGATCGGCGAGGTGGTGTTCAACACCGCCATGACCGGCTATCAGGAAATCCTCACGGATCCGAGCTATTGCCAGCAGATCGTTACCCTCACGTACCCCCACATCGGCAATTACGGCGTTAATGCCGAGGACGTCGAAGCCGAAAAAATCCATGCCGCTGGTCTGATCATCAAGGACTTGCCGCTGCTGGCCTCTAATTTCCGCATGACCATGACGTTGTCCGAGTACCTGGTACAGGAAAAAACGGTGGCGATTGCGGGCATTGACACGCGGCAGCTGACGCGTCACCTGCGCAGCCAGGGCGCCCAAAACGGATGCATTCTGGCGCTTGGTCAGGGCGAGTCGGTCACGCAGGCTGTCATCGACCAGGCGGTGGCCGCTGCAAAAGGGGCATCCAGCATGTCCGGGCTGGACCTGGCCAAGGTGGTGTCGGTCCAGCATGCCTACGCGTGGACGCAGACCGAGTGGAAACTGGGATCTGGCTATGGGGAGCAGATCACACCCAAATTTCACGTCGTGGCGTTCGATTTTGGCGTCAAGAAAAACATCCTGCGCATGCTGGCCGAGCGCGGCGCCCGCATCACCGTGGTGCCGGCGCAAACCAGCGCCGCCGATGTGCTGAAGCTCAAACCTGACGGCATCTTTTTATCCAACGGTCCGGGCGATCCGCAGCCTTGCGACTATGCGATTGCGGCCGTGCGCGAATTGATTGAAACAGGCATTCCCACCTTCGGCATCTGTCTGGGTCACCAGATCATGGCGCTGGCCAGTGGCGCCACGACCTTCAAGATGAAGTTCGGCCACCACGGCGCCAACCACCCTGTGAAAGACCTGGACAACGGCCGGGTCAGCATCACCAGTCAGAACCATGGTTTTGCGGTCGATGAAAAAAGCCTGCCCGCCAACCTGCGCGCCACCCATATCAGCTTGTTTGACGGCACCCTGCAGGGCCTGGCCCGTACCGACAAGCCGGCATTCTGCTTTCAAGGGCACCCTGAAGCGTCGCCCGGCCCCCACGATATTTCCTATTTGTTCGACCGCTTCACGGCACTGATGGAGCAACACAAACATGCCTAAGCGTACAGACATCAAATCCGTTCTCATCATTGGCGCCGGCCCGATCATCATCGGCCAGGCCTGCGAGTTTGACTACTCCGGCGTGCAGGCCTGCAAGGCGCTGCGCGAAGAGGGTTACAAGGTCATCCTGATCAACAGCAACCCGGCCACGATCATGACCGACCCGGCGACCGCCGACGTCACCTACATCGAGCCGATTACCTGGCAGACGGTGGAAAAAATCATCGCCAAGGAACGGCCGGATGCGATTTTGCCGACGATGGGCGGCCAGACCGCGCTCAACTGCGCGCTTGATTTGTGGCACCACGGTGTGCTGGAGAAGTACCAGGTTGAACTGATCGGCGCCAAGCCCGAGGCCATCGACAAGGCTGAAGACCGCCTGAAATTCAAGGACGCGATGACCAAGATTGGTCTCGGGTCAGCCCGCTCGGGCATTGCGCACAGCATGGACGAAGCGTGGACCGTGCAGAAAACGCTGGGTTTCCCTACCGTGATCCGCCCCAGCTTCACGCTGGGGGGCACCGGCGGCGGCATTGCCTACAACCCCGAAGAGTTTGAGGAAATCTGCAAGCGCGGCCTCGAAGCCTCCCCGACCAACGAGCTCTTGATTGAAGAATCATTGCTCGGCTGGAAAGAGTACGAGATGGAAGTGGTACGCGACACGGCGGACAACTGCATCATCGTCTGCTCGATTGAAAACCTGGACCCGATGGGCGTGCATACCGGCGACTCGATCACGGTGGCCCCGGCCCAGACGCTGTCCGACAAGGAATACCAGATCCTGCGCAATGCAAGTCTGGCCGTGTTGCGCGAAATCGGCGTCGACACTGGCGGCTCCAACGTCCAGTTCTCGATCAATCCAGTCGACGGCCGCATGGTCGTCATCGAAATGAACCCGCGCGTCTCGCGCTCCTCGGCGCTGGCGTCCAAGGCCACCGGTTTCCCGATTGCCAAGGTCGCGGCCAAGCTGGCGGTGGGCTTCACGCTCGACGAACTGCGCAACGAGATCACCGGCGGCGCCACACCGGCGAGCTTCGAGCCCAGCATCGATTACGTCGTCACCAAGATTCCACGCTTTGCGTTTGAAAAATTCCCCACTGCCGATTCGCGCCTGACGACGCAGATGAAATCGGTCGGCGAAGTCATGGCCATGGGGCGGACATTCCAGGAATCGTTCCAGAAAGCCCTGCGCGGCCTCGAAGTCGGCGTTGACGGCATGAACGAAAAAACCCAGGACCGGGAAGTGCTGGAAAAGGAACTCGGCGCGCCCGGACCTGACCGCATCTGGTACGTGGGCGATGCGTTTGCCATGGGCCTGTCCGTGGATGAAGTCTTTGAACTGACGAAAATCGACCGCTGGTTCCTGGTGCAGATCGAGCAGATCGTCAAGATCGAGCTGGAACTGGAAACCACGTCGCTCGACAAGATTGACGCCGCCACGCTGCGGGCGCTCAAGCAAAAGGGTTTTTCAGACCGCCGCCTGGCCCGCCAGCTCAAGACCACCGACACGGCCATTCGTGAAAAGCGCATCGAACTGGGCGTGCGCCCGGTTTACAAGCGCGTGGATACCTGCGCCGCAGAGTTTGAAACCAACACCGCCTACCTGTACTCGACCTATGAAGCCGAGGGCAGCGAATGCGAAGCGCTGCCTTCTGACAAGAAAAAAATCATGGTGCTGGGCGGCGGGCCCAACCGAATCGGCCAGGGCATCGAATTTGACTACTGCTGCGTGCATGCCGCCATGGCGATGCGCGAGGACGGCTACGAGACCATCATGGTCAACTGCAATCCCGAGACGGTATCAACCGACTACGACACCAGCGACCGCCTGTATTTCGAGCCGCTGACGCTCGAGGACGTGCTGGAAATCGTCGACAAGGAAAAGCCGTTCGGCGTGATCGTGCAGTACGGCGGCCAGACGCCCTTGAAGCTGGCGCTCGACCTCGAAGCCAACGGCGTGCCCATCATCGGCACCTCGCCCGACATGATCGACGCCGCCGAAGACCGCGAGCGCTTTCAGAAGCTGCTGCATGCGCTGGAGTTGCGCCAGCCACCCAATGCCACAGCCCGCACCGAGCCCGAGGCGCTTGAAAAAGCTGCGGCGCTCGGTTACCCGCTGGTGGTGCGTCCCAGCTATGTGCTGGGCGGCCGCGCCATGGAAATCGTGCACGAGCAGCGCGACCTTGAGCGCTACATGCGCGAAGCCGTCAAGGTCAGCCATGACTCGCCGGTGCTGCTGGATCGTTTCCTGAACGATGCCATCGAATGCGACGTGGACTGCATCCGCGACACCGAGGGCAAGACCTTCATTGGCGGCGTGATGGAACACATCGAGCAGGCCGGCGTTCACAGCGGCGACTCGGCTTGTTCGCTGCCGCCGTATTCGCTGAGCGCTGAAACCGTGACCGAGATCAAGCGCCAGACGGCCGCCATGGCCGAAGCGCTCAATGTGGTGGGTCTCATGAATGTGCAGTTCGCGATTCAGCACATTGATGGCCTGGACGTGATTTACGTGCTGGAGGTCAATCCGCGTGCTTCACGCACCGTGCCTTTTGTCAGCAAGGCCACAGGCATCCAGCTGGCCAAGGTGGCGGCGCGCTGCATGGCCGGCCAGACGCTGGCTTCGCAGGGCATCACGCACGAGGTCACACCACCGTATTTCAGTGTGAAGGAAGCGGTTTTTCCTTTCGTCAAGTTTCCCGGCGTGGACACGATTCTTGGCCCCGAGATGAAGTCGACCGGCGAGGTCATGGGCGTGGGCAAGACCTTTGGCGAGGCTTTCGTGAAGTCCCAACTAGGCGCGGGCACGACCTTGCCCCGGTCTGGCAAGGTCTTCCTGACGGTCAAGAACAATGACAAGCCGCGCGCGGTGGAAGTGGCGCGTGCGCTGGTGGCGCTCAAGTTTGACCTGGTGGCCACCAAGGGCACGGCTGCTGCCATCAATGCGGCCGGCATCGCCTGCGGCGTCGTCAACAAGGTCACCGAAGGCCGGCCGCATGTCGTGGACATGATCAAGAGCAATGAGATCGCACTGGTCATCAATACCGTGGAAGAGCGGCGCAATGCCATTGCCGACTCGCGGCAAATCCGCACCTCGGCGCTGCTGGCACGCGTCACGACCTTCACGACCATTGCTGGCGCGGAGGCTGCGGTCGAAGGCATGAAGTACCTGGACAACCTGAGTGTGTATTCGATTCAGGAGCTTCATGTGCAACTGGCTTGAGTTTGTCCGTGAATGCGCGGCGCTAGATCAACGCCTGGGTGAATTACCGGGCTGACGGCTGCGTATTTGCATTAAACTTAAATCTAGGAAAACACGCCGCCGCCAGTTGAGACTGGTGGCGGTTTCGCTTTTGCAGGAGTAAAAAAATGACAACTTTACCTATTACCAAGCGCGGCGCTGAAAAGCTCAAGGCCGAATTGCATCAGCTCAAGACCGTTGAGCGCCCTTGGGTTATCAACTCGATTTCCGAGGCGCGTGCGCAGGGTGATCTGAGCGAAAACGCCGAGTACGAGGTGGCCAAAGACCGCCAGGGCTTCATTGAAGGCCGTATCCAGGAAATTGAAGGCAAGCTGTCCACGGCCCAGATCATCGACCCGTCCTCGTTCGAGGCCGGTCATCGGGTGGTGTTCGGCTCCACCGTCAAGCTCGAAGACGAGGCCACGGGTGACAGCGTGACCTACCAGATCGTGGGTGAAGACGAAGCGGACATCAAGCTGGGACTGGTCAATATCGGCTCGCCCATTGCCCGCGCCCTGATTGGCAAGGAAGAGGGCGATACCGCCGAAGTGGTGGCCCCGGGCGGCATCAAGCGCTACGAAATCGTGGCCGTCCACTACATTTGATGCACGCGTCAATGCGCCACCGGATTGCGCTGTTGGCTGCGGCCCTTTGGTGGGGCAGCTTGACGGCTTTGGGGTTTGTGGTGGTTCCGCTGCTGTTCATGCACTTGGGTAGCCCGGCCGTTGCTGGCGCCATGGCGGCCAAGCTTTTTACGGCGCAGACCTGGCTCGGCACCGCTTGCGCACTGTTGATGCTATTGCTGGTGTTAAATAAAAAAGACCCTGCAGTCCATGCGCAGTGGGTGCAAGTCGCTATTAAATTTGTAGTGGCTGGATTGCTGCTGGCCTTGCTGGTTGAGTTTGGCGTGGCGCCGCGCATTGTCAGTGCGCGGGCCGAAGGCGGCAACCTCAGGCTGTGGCATGGCTTGGGAAGCACGATGCTGCTGGGCCAGTGGCTCTGCGCTGGACTGGCCCTCTGGCGTCTTTCCCGCCAGTCTGACAACGCCCACTGAGCCGGAGCGGGCCTGGCGCCAAGTCGGTTCAGGTCAGGCTGTGCGCTCTGCCGCCTCCAGTGTATTCACCAGCAGCATGGTGATGGTCATGGGGCCAACGCCGCCCGGTACGGGTGTGATGTAGCCGGCCACTTGCCGCACGCCCTCGAAATCCACGTCGCCGCAGAGTTTGCCGTCTTCATTGCGGTTCATGCCCACGTCAATCACGACGGCACCGGGTTTCACCATATCGGCGGTCAACACGTTTTGTTTGCCGACAGCCGCCACGACCACGTCCGCCAGTAGCGTCATGGCTTTGAGGTCAGGGGTCCCGCTGTGGCAGATTGTCACCGTGGCGTTTTTCTGCAGTAGCATCAGCGCCATGGGTTTGCCCACGATGTTGCTGCGGCCAATCACCACGGCATGCTTGCCGCGCAGGTCATAGCCAATGCTTTCAAGCATTTTCATGCAGCCGTACGGCGTGCAAGGCCAGAAGCCGGGCTGGCCCACCATCAGGGCGCCGGCGCTGGCCACGTGAAAGCCGTCCACGTCTTTGGCCGGAGAAATCGCTTCAATCACTTTTTGCGCGTCAATGTGGGCGGGAAGCGGCAGCTGAACCAAAATGCCGTGAATCGTCGGGTCATTGTTCAGTGCGTCAATGCGCGCCAGCAATTCGGCCTCCGTCAGGGTGGCGGGGTGGCGTTCCAGCAGCGAATGCACGCCGCTGTCTTCGCAGGCCTTGACCTTGTTGCGCACATAGACTTGGCTGGCAGGATTCTCGCCCACCAGCAGCACGGCCAGGCCCGGCGCGATGCCTTGCGCGCGCAGGGCGGCTGCGCGCTGGGCCACTTCGGTGCGCAGTTGTTTGGAGAGGGCGATTCCGTCGATCAGTTGTGCGGTCATTTTTCAGTTTTACAAGTAAAAACGCCCGTTAGCCAAATAACTACGGGCGCCAAAAGCTATTAAATAAATAGCAAAAAGTTTCTCTGGTTCAGGCCTTGGGGGCGCTCGAGCCCAGGGCGGTCTTGAGCAGATCGGCCACGGTATTGGCGTTGAGCTTTTCCATGATGTTGGCGCGATGCGCTTCCACGGTCTTGATGCTGATGCCCAGGTCGTCGGCAATCTGCTTGTTCAGGCGGCCGGCGACGATGCGTTCCAGCACCTGCGCTTCGCGTGACGTGAGCTTGGCCAGCAGGGCGTCGCGGCTGGCGGACTGCTGGTGGTCGCTGAATACTTCCTTGGCCTGCTCCAGCATGCGTTCAACCAGATTGACGAGCGCCTCTTCCTGGAAGGGCTTCTGGATGAAGTCCATGGCACCCTTTTTCATGGTGTCCACGGCCATCGGCACATCGCCGTGGCCGGTGATGAAGACGATGGGCAGCGGCGACTTGCGTTCCACCAGCCGGTCCTGCAGTTCCAGGCCGGTCATGCCGCCCATGCGGATGTCCACGATCAGGCAAGCCACTTCGCGTGCGTCATAGCGGCTCAAAAAGCTTTCCGCCGAGTCGTAGCATCGCACCCGGTAATCTTTGCCTTCGAGCAGCCACTGAAGGGAGTCGCGTACGCCCTCGTCGTCGTCAACGACGTAGACCGTACCTTTTTTGGGAATCAAGCTCATGCCATGCTTTCTTGGTAAACGTTGTCTCAATGATTTCAGGAATGGCTTTAGTCAACGTCGGCGTCTTTGCCCGCTCTGCTATCGCTGGTAGCGCCCGCGTGTGAATGCGGGGGTGTGACGGGAATCCAGAACGTAAACCGGCACCCTACCATTTCGTCGCCATTGTAGAGGTTGACGGCTTCCATCCGGCCCTGGTGAGATTCAACAATGCTGCGGCATAGCTTCAGACCTATTCCCATGCCTTCAGCCTTGGTGGAGTAGAACGCCTCAAACAGCCGGGTCTTGACTTCGGGTGAGAGACCCAGCCCAGAGTCGAGTACCGAAAACTCCACGACGCTCTGGTTTTCAATCTGCTTGGGCACCACGCGCAGTTCAACGTTGCGGCGGGCTGTCGGCAAATTGGACTGTGCAATCGACTCGGCTGCATTTTTCATCAGATTAATCAGCACCTGCTCAATCAGGATGCGGTCGACCATGAGGTTGGGCAAGCGCGCCGCGATGTAATGGGTCAAGCGCACGCGGTGGCGCTTGAGCTCAATCTCGGCCAGTTCCATGGCGTTGCTGACCAGCGTCGCCACATCGGCCGGCGCGCGGTTGGGCTCGCTGCGTTTCACAAATGCGCGAATGCGCTGGATGATCTGCCCGGCCCGGTGGGCCTGTTTGGCGGTTTTCTCGAGTGCCACCAGCAGGTCGTCATTGCTGATCTGCTGGCCCTTGATGCGCGACACCATGCCGTTGCAGTAGTTGTTGATGGCCGTCAGCGGCTGGTTGAGTTCGTGGGCCACGCTGGACGCCATTTCACCCATGGTGATCAGGCGGCTGGCGTTTTGCGCCCGCTCGTTTTGTTGTGCGGCCTGCTCTTCGGCGTGGCGGCGCGGCGTGATGTCCGTGGCAATCACCATCTGCGCCAGGCGGCCGTCCACCCAGGTCAGGTAGCGCGAGCGCACTTCCAGCCATTTGGAGAGTTCGGGCACAAAAATTTCAGCGTTTTCAGACTGGGCGGTGGTGAGCTGGTCGGTGGGCAGACCGGCAAGACCGTCGACCGCATCCAGTTCGTCACCGGTCGGCAAGGCCGCTGGCACGCCAGCCTGCGCAATCATGTTCATGTGCCCGGAGACATCCCCGCCAAACCAGGAACGGTACAACTTGTTGGCAAACAACAACTCTTCACTGCCCAGCGGCGCCACGGACACGGCTGCATCCAGGCCTTGCAGCACCGTGGTGAAGCGCTCGTAAGAGGCTATCAACTCTTCGCGAATCCGCTTGGGTTCGGTGATGTCGGTCATGGAGGTCATCCAGCCCGTTTGCTGGCCGCGCGGATCAATCAGTGGCGACACGTACATGCGGGCGTCAAAAATCTGGCCGTTTTTGCGCTTGACCCGTACCTCAAAGCCCCCGGGCGGCGTCCTGCCATGCAGTTCATCGTCGAGTCGCGCCATCATGGTGTCCACCTCGGCTTCGGGCCAGTGCGGAAAGGGCGGCGTCCGGCCCACCAGGTCGGCTTCTGACAGGCCGGTCATCTGGCAAAACGCCGGGTTGACATAGGTAATGCGGCCTTGCAGATCCAGGGCACGCATCCCGGTGAGCATGGAGTTTTCCATCGCCCGGCGAAAGTTGGTTTCTGAAATCAGGGCTTGCTGGGCTTGCACGCGGCGACGGGTGTGTCGCCAATTGCCGAGCAG
The DNA here is from genome assembly GCA_030650875.1 of Polaromonas sp. Lineage (GTDB taxonomy): Bacteria > Pseudomonadota > Gammaproteobacteria > Burkholderiales > Burkholderiaceae_C > Polaromonas. The sequence continues at coordinate 3,917 of JAUSDK010000033.1, read as the reverse complement.
CATCCAGACAGTCAGCGCGCTCAGGGCGCTGACCAGCCAGAAAAATCCGCTGCCCACGACACCCAGTGACGCGCGATAACCCTCGGCCCGAATCAGCAGCCCGTTGCCGACCGGTGAAACCGGTATCTCGTAGGCTGCCGCACTGTCAGACCAGGGCAGCAGGCGCGCGGCACGGCTGCGCGGTGGCGGCGGGCTTCCTGCCAGCACCAGGTTTTTATCGTCCACCAGGGTCACGGCATATTTAGCCGTGACCTCAGTGGGCACACCAAAGCGCAGCAAACCGTCGATGGCGTAATCACCGATGATGACGCCGTCGAATTTCCCCTGGTTGTCCAGCGGAACTTGCAACTGCAGGCTGGCCGTGCTGTAGCCATTGCTGGTTCGCGCCACCAGCGGGCGGGAGTAAACGGGTTGCCGCAGATCCCTGGCCAGGTCATAGGTACCGGCAGTCTCTCCTGGCCTGAGCTGGTCCCCGGCGGCGTGCAGCTGATTGGTGCTGGCGCTGGGCGATACATAGGCAAGCTTGATGCGCCGTTTACTGTCTACCCAGCTCACGGCCATCAGCTCTGGATACTGGTTCACCAGCGCTTCCGCCTGGAGAATGAATCCCTCGGCGTCAATTTCCTTGTTCGAGACATCACGGCCAATGCGCATGAGCTGCTCTTGCCGCTCCAGCAGGCGCAGGCGCAGGCGCTGCTGGGCGTACTCCACGTCCCGCGAAACCGCTTGCTGCTCGCGGTCTATTTCCTCAATGCGCAGGTAGCCAAAAGCGGCGATGACGGCCGCCAGAAAAAGCACTACCGCCAGCAACGGACCCAGCGTGATGAAACGGTCTTGCTGCGAGGGCGACTGCATGCGCCACCAGCGGCGCCACACGCGCAGAGGCTCCGGGCTGGGCCAGGGGTCAAGATGAGGCGGCGGTGCTTGCTTGGACATAAGTAAACGTTGAATTTTAAGTGACTTGCGTTGGGGCGACCGCATTGGCGCGGATCCGTCCGAGGTCGCGCCGGTTTGCCGATCTCGCTATTTCTGGTGCAATTTGCAGCTTATTTACCTCATATTATTCCGCATAGTGAAAAGACAAATCGCAATTTGAAATTGCACAAATATTGTGAGAAACTTGATGCATGCATTTAATTTACGTTTAAATACGGGCTGGATGCATGAATTGCATCCTCCGCCCACGGGGCGGCGATGCCGGTTTACAAGCGTTATTCAGGAGACAAAAAATGGCTGCTAATTTCAACGAGGCCGGCGCGGAAAATCCACGCGCTGCTGCCAACGAGACCCAGGACAAAGACACGCAGGAAACCCGCGAGTGGATGGATGCGCTGTCGGCGGTGATTGAAAGTGAGGGTCCTGAGCGCGCCCACTTTTTGCTGGAACAACTGCTTGAGCATGCCCGCCAGAAAAGCATAGACATGCCTTTTTCTGCCACCACGGGCTACGTCAACACCATAGAAACCGACCAGGAAGAGCGCTCCCCCGGCAACCTTGAAATAGAGGCCCGGCTGCGTGCCTACATGCGCTGGAACGCCATGGCCATGGTGGTCAAGGCCAACCGCCTGCACCCCGCCGATGGCGGCGACCTCGGTGGCCATATCGGCTCGTTTGCGTCGCTGGCCAGCATGTTTGGCGCCGGGTTCAACCACTTTTGGCATGCTGAAAGCGAAGACCACGGCGGCGACTGCCTCTATATCCAGGGCCATGTGTCGCCAGGCGTCTACGCGCGCGCCTACCTTGAAGGCCGCCTGACGGAAGAGCAGTTGCTCAACTTCCGACAGGAAGTCGATGGCAAGGGCCTTTCCAGCTACCCGCACCCCAAGCTGATGCCCGAGTTCTGGCAATTCCCCACCGTGTCCATGGGATTGGGCCCATTGATGGCCATTTACCAGGCACGCTTTCTTAAATACCTGCACGCTCGCGGCATTGCCAACACTGAAAACCGCAAGGTCTGGGTGTTCTGTGGCGACGGCGAAATGGACGAAGTCGAAAGCCTGGGCGCGATCGGCCTGGCTGCACGCGAAAAGCTAGACAACCTCGTGTTCGTCATCAACTGCAACCTTCAGCGACTTGATGGCCCGGTGCGCGGCAACGGCAAGATTGTTCAGGAGCTTGAAGGCGAGTTCCGCGGCTCCGGCTGGAACGTGATCAAGCTGCTGTGGGGCAGCAGCTGGGACCCGCTGCTGGCGCGCGACAAGGACGGCGCGCTGCGCAAGCTCATGATGGAGACGCTGGACGGCGACTACCAGGCCATGAAGGCCAACGACGGCGCCTATGTGCGCAAGCATTTCTTCGGACGCGATCCGCGCACGCTCGAAATGGTCGCAAAGATGAGCGACGACGATATTTTCAACCTGCGCCGCGGTGGCCATGATTCGCAAAAAGTCTACGCCGCCTTCCATGCCGCCGTTCAGCACAAGGGCCAGCCTACGGTCCTGCTGATCAAGACCGTCAAGGGCTTTGGCATGGGCAAGATTGGCGAAGGCAAGAACAACGTTCACCAGACCAAAAAGCTTTCGGACGAAGACATCAAGGCCTTCCGCGACCGTTTCAATATCCCGATTCCAGACAGCCAACTGGCCGACATTCCGTTTTACAAGCCGGCCGACGATACGCCTGAAATGAAGTACCTGCACGAGCGCCGCAAGGCGCTGGGCGGCTACTTGCCGCACCGCCGGACCAAGGCCGACGAGAGCTTCACGGTGCCCGCCATCGAAACCTTCAAGTCCGTGATGGAGCCGACCGCCGAAGGCCGCGAAATCTCGACCACCCAGGCCTATGTGCGTTTTCTCACCCAGTTGCTGCGTGACCAGGCGCTTGGTCCGCGCGTGGTGCCCATTTTGGTCGACGAAGCCAGGACCTTTGGCATGGAAGGCCTGTTCCGCCAGATCGGCATCTACAACCCCGAAGGTCAGAAATACACTCCGGTCGACAAGGACCAGGTGATGTACTACAAGGAAGACGTCAAGGGTCAGATCCTGCAGGAAGGCATCAACGAGGCCGGCGGCATGAGCAGCTGGATCGCAGCGGCCACCTCCTACAGCACCAACAACCGGATCATGATCCCGTTCTATGTGTACTACTCCATGTTCGGCTTTCAGCGCGTGGGCGACTTGGCCTGGGCCGCCGGTGACATGCAGGCGCGTGGATTCCTGCTGGGCGGCACCTCGGGTCGCACCACGCTGAACGGCGAAGGCCTGCAGCATGAAGACGGGCACAGCCACATCATGGCTGGCACGATTCCCAACTGCATCAGCTACGACCCGACTTTTGCGCATGAAGTGGGCGTGATCCTGCACCACGGCCTCAAGCGCATGGTGGAAAAGCAGGACAACGTGTATTTCTACATCACGCTGCTCAATGAAAACTATCCCATGCCTGGCCTGAAAGCCGGCACGGAAGAGCAGATCATCAAGGGCATGTACCTGTGCAATCCAGGTGCGTCTGACGCTGCCGTGCCGCGCGTGCAGTTGCTGGGCTCGGGCACCATCCTGCGTGAATCCATTGCCGCGCAAGCCCTGCTTGAAAGCGACTGGGGCATTGCTGCCGACGTCTGGAGCTGCCCGAGCTTTAACGAGTTGGCCCGGGATGGCTAGACCACCGAGCGCTGGAACCTGCTGCACCCGCTGGAGGCGCCGCGCGTGTCCTTTGTCGGCGAGCAACTCGAACACCACAGCGGCCCGGTGGTGGCGTCCACCGACTACATGAAGGCTTACGCCGAGCAGATCCGCTCCTATATCCCCAAGGACCGCACCTTCAAGGTGCTGGGCACAGACGGCTTTGGCCGCAGCGACTTCCGCAGCAAGCTGCGCGAGCACTTCGAGATCAACCGCCACTACATCGTGGTGGCCGCGCTGAAGGCGCTGAGCGAAGAGGGCACCGTGCCGGTCGCCAAGGTGGCTGAAGCGATTCAG
>JAUSDK010000029.1 GCA_030650875.1 Polaromonas sp. | reverse complement strand
CAAAGGCCACGCCCTCGAACCCTGGGCCGCCTACTGGGAACTCAAGGCCAGGCTGAACGAAGCCAGCCCCCAGGAAGTGCAGGGCTTCATGGCCCGCTACGTCGGCAGTTACCAGGAAGACCGCATGCGCAACGACTGGCTTCTGCTGCTGGGCCAGCGCCGCGACTGGGCCGGTTTTGCTGCCGAATACCCCAACTTTCGCATGAACGACGATCGTGAGGTGCGCTGCTACGCGCTGCTGGTCGAGCATGTGAAAAATCCGGCCATGGACCCAGCCCTGTCCAACGAGGTGCGCACCAACTGGCAGGCGCAGCGCGATGCGAGCGACGGCTGCAGGGCGGCCGCCGAGCGGCTGGTAGGCGCCAAAAACCTCACGCAGCAAGATGTCTGGCACAAGGCTCGGCTGGCGCTGGAGGCCAACCGCCCCGCCGCCGCGCGCGACGCGGTGCAGATCATCGCCCCGGAAGCCATGGGGCTGGTGGCCGAACTGAACAGCAACCCCGCCAGGTTCCTGACTGAAAAGCAGCTGGCGCTGCGCAAGGTGCGCAAGGAGCTCATCACGCTGGCGCTGGTCAAGCTGGCCGCCAGCGACGCCGACGCGGCCGCCGCCCAGATGGAGGGCAAATGGGCCGTGCAGCTGACCGCCGAAGAGCGCAACTGGGTCTGGGGCCTGATTGGCAAACGGGTCGCCATGCGCATGGGCACCCAGCCCGCCAGCGACGCCATGACCTACTTTGCCAGGATCAGCAAGGACAGCGACCTGACCGACGACACGCTGGCCTGGAAAGCCCGGGCCGCACTGCGCGCAGGCAGCCAGCCCAACTGGAAGCAGGTGCTGGAAGCCGTCAACGCCATGAGCGACGAGGCGCGCAAGGACCCGACCTGGCGCTACTGGAAGGCGCGCGCGCTGCTGGCTGCGGCGCCTGGTGATGCGGCAGAGCGCGCCGAGGCGCAGGCGATGCTGCAGTCGATTGCCTCGGTGCGCGGCTTTTACGAGCAACTGGCGCTGGAAGACCTGGGCCAGAAGATCACAGTGCCGCCCAAGCCGGCACCACTCAGCAGCGCAGAAAAGGACGGCGCACGGCTGAACCCGGGCCTGAACCGCAGCATCTACGCAATTGGCATGGGCCTGCGCAGCGAGGGCGTGCGCGAGTGGAACTACAGCACCAGCCTGCACCAGCGCGGCGGCATGGGCGAGCGCGAACTGCTGGCCGCGGCCCAGCTGGCCTGCGACCGCCAGATTTGGGACCGCTGCATCAACACCAGCGAGCGCACCACCAGCGAGACCGACTTTGAGCAGCGCTTTCCCATGCCTTTTCGCGAAGCAGTGGTCAAGCGCAGCCAGGCCATCAGCCTGGATCCGGCCTACGTCTATGGCCTGATCCGCCAGGAAAGCCGTTTCATCATGGACGCCCGCTCGGGCGTGGGCGCCTCGGGGCTGATGCAGGTCATGCCCGCCACGGCGCGCTGGACCGCCCGCAAGATCGGCATGGACAGTTTCAGCCCCGAGCAGATCAACGACCGCGACACCAACATCACGATTGGCACGGCCTACCTGAAGCTGGCGCTGGACGACCTGAACGGCTCCATGCCGATGGCCGCCGCCGCCTACAACGCCGGCCCGGGCCGGCCGCGCACCTGGCGCAATGGCCCGGTGCTGGACGCCGCGATCTGGGCCGAGAACGTGCCCTTCAATGAAACCCGCGACTACGTGAAAAAAGTGCTGTCCAACGCCACCAACTACGCCGCCATACTGACCGGCCAGCCCCAGTCGCTCAAGGCGCGGCTGGGCCGGGTCGGCCCGCGCGAGGCGGCCTTGCCGGAAGTGAACAAGGATTTACCCTGAAGTGAAATGAAATGAGGCCCTGCCAGTCCGGCCAGCCTCAGCTGACCAACGCCAAAGCCCCAAAATCGCCCACCCGCTCGCCCAAGCCAGCGGGCACCAGCGCAAAGCCGTCCGTCAGGGCCGGCAATTTGCCGCTGATGAAGGACTGCAGGCGCGGCAGCAGGTAGTCGCGCTGGTGCCAAAACACCCCGCCGCCCAGGCTGATGCGCTCCAGGTCCAGCGTGATGACCAGGTTGTACAGCGCACGCCCCATGAGCCGGCACAACTCGTCCACCAGGGCGACGGCCTGCGCGTCACCGGCACGGGCCGCTGAAAAAACGCCGGCCGCGTCCGCATAGCCACCCGCCGCAAAACGCCGCGCCACGGCATTGCCGGCCACCAGCGCTTCCAGGTCCCCGATGTTGCCGCAGCCGCACAGCGCGTCAACGTTGTCGCTGACGAACATGTGGCCCGCATGGCCGGCGTTGCCGTGCTTGCCGCGCAGCACATGGCCATCAACACACAGGCCGCAGCCAATGCCGGTGCTCCAGGTCACGTAGGCGCAGTGGTCCAGGCCCTGCAGCGCGCCCCAGCGGCGCTCGGCCTGCAGCGCGCCTATGCCGTCGTTGGCGATCCGCACGTCCGCAAACTTTTCGCGCAGCGGCGCTTCCAGCGGCGCGCGGGTCCAGTCGTTGGGCAAGCCGCGCGCCGGCCCGGCCAGCCCGCCGCAGATATTGGGCGCGGCCAGCTCGATCAGGCCGGCGTTCATCACGAACGGGCCGCACGACGACACGCCCACCGCCTCAAGGTCTTGCGCGCGCACGCCGGCCTCGGCGCAGGCGGCCGCGAGCATGCGCAGGATTTGCCGCGCCACGGCGTCCGGCGCGCCGGTTTTGGCGGTGGGCTCGGCCCGCCAAGCCAGCAGCGCCGGCGGCTGGCCTGGCGCGCCCGCGTCATCGCCCGCCAGGCTGACGGCGATTTTGCTGCCCCCGAGGTCAACACAGGCTTTCATGCGGTGGGTCTTTCTAGGGTTCAGAGAATGTGGGGAATCAGCTGGCCACACAGTTCAGAAAAAACCAGCGAATCATCGGGCCAGTTTAGACGGCGACAGGCAGCGCTGTCATGGACAGCGCATGACCCACATGCTGCTCAAAAATGGCCGACATGCGCGCCAGCATGAGATGCTCTTGATCCGTCACGCCCTTTTCCTTGGCAACGCTGGCGCGTACTTTCTGCCATGCGGGCAGCAGCGCCAGCGCCATGCGCCTGAACTCTGCCAGCGTAGGCAGAAAACCAAAACCGCAATCCGCACAAAACGCCTCCCAGGAATGCGCGCCTATGACGTCAAACGGTTCCTGATCGCCGATAAAAAGCGCCAGTCCCTCATCGCCGTAGGCCCGCACGCACAACAGGTCGTAAAACGGCGCCAGCCGGTAGCCTTTATCATCCACCAGCAGCGACAGATTCTTGGCATGCGCATCGGCATTGCCAATCAGATAATTGAACATGACCCAGCGCTGGAACAGCAGCAAATCGCTGCCGCGTACCCGCAGCGCCCGCAAGGCTTGAACCAGTTTGGGAAGGCTCACCAGCCCGCCCGAGCGCTCATATTTCCAGCCCGGACCATGGCCCAGCAACTGGCAGCCGTCAAACTGGTGCAGGCCAACAATATTGCCCACCGTCAGCACCCGGTCATAGCGCTCCACCACATAAGCCGCTTCGGGCACGCGCAGCATCCACACCTTGGGCACTGGCAGCTTCAGCGCCTTGGCGAGCTTCATGCAGGCGTATTCATTGATGGCGCTGGGCTGGTAGCGTGGCTGGCGCGTGTCAGGCTTCAGGATGTGCGTCGTGGGCGAGGCGCCTACGCTGTCGTACAGTTGCATGGGCTTGGGAATTAGCCGCAGACCCACCTTATCCTGGGCACCGGCCAGCGACATACCGGCCTGCGCATTCGAGACCAGCAGCGGTATTGCAGCGCGACCGGCCAGCCGTTGACTCAATTCGGCAAACGGCAAAATACGGTAGTCCTGCTGCATAAGTGGCACCGCATCTGGAGGCAGCAATGACAGCACGCCAGGCAATTCCTTGCCCAGGTGACCCAATATGTCCAACGCCGAGGCATCACGCAGTTGCAAAGCAGCCAGCACATCGTCCAGCACCTCGCCGTCAGGAAGCAGGTTCTGAAAAAAGCTGCGGACCAAAGCGCCGCGTATAGGCATGCCCGTTAAGCCAAACTGCGGTGCCAAAGCATAAGCACCAGGCTGCACCAGCCACTGCGCGTCATATTCAAAGAAGAAATCGCCCGCAGCATGGCCAAACCAACCCATGGGCCGCGCATTGGCCCATACCCGCAGACGGATCATGGGTTACCTTGTTCTTGACTGTCATCAACAGCCGAATGACTCCAGCCTGCAACTTCCACAGACAAACCCAGGCCCGTCATGTACTGCAGTAATCGCCCTAGCGAACAACGGGCCGGCTCGGTTTCTGCATCCCGGATAAAAGAAGGGCTTACGTTGCAGACGGCTGCCGCCTGCGCACGCGACAAGCCTTGACGCTTGCGCTCGACGGTCAGGTGGTGCGCCAGCATGACAAGATTCGAAGATGTAAGTAGCATTTTTTTGACCTCAATGGGTCATTATTGCTTAAAAAATAAGCAATTTAGTCAAAGATGACCTAAAAAGAACAAATTTGGATATCAACTTCAAAATGAACAAGAATTCAGCAACGAGTTGACGTAGAAATACAAAATTAATGTTCTTTCAGGAACAAAACAGCTTAATTTTTCAGCAATTCAACAGAATTTGACCTTTTGGCATCAAAAAAATTAGCACTGCCTTCAAGATCTGCAAGCCAGTCCCCTCACCTCAGAAAATCAAAAAATACAAAGCTCTACAAAGTGTGCATGCGGTCGCCTGCCGAAAAACCCAATGGCTGCCACACCGGGCTGCCTTTGGCCCCAAACGCGATGACCTTGAACAGCTCGCCCATCTCGTGCTCATTGACCAGCTTTTGCACCATGGCGCGCTCGGCCAGGCTGGCGTTTTCCAGGCCGTCCAGCAGCCCGCAGTTCAGCAAGAACCTGCCCTGGCTGGTGTAGCCCGCCACCGGCAGGCCGGCGTCCTGCCCGGCCAGCGCAATGCCGGTGAAGTTGACGTGGACGGTGATGTCTTTTTCGCCCACGTCGGCCAGCGGATCGGCGTCCAGCAGGTGCGCGCGGTGGCACATCACCGTGCCCATGCTGCGCTGGGGGTGGTAATACTCGTGCTCGGGAAAGCCGTAGTCGAGCAAAAACACGGCGCCGGTTTCCAGCCGGTCCGCCAGCGTGCGCACAAAGCCTTCAGCCTGCGGGTGGATTTCGGTGACGTAATCGTGGTGGCCGGCCACATCCAGCGGCGGCCGCAAATCGGTGGGGCGGTCGGCGTAGGTAAAACGGCCTTCATGCAGCACCACGCCGCGCTCGTGCCACACGCCCGCCAGCCGCGCCAGCAATTTGACCGGCATCGCATCCAGCACCTCGTTGCCCAGCACCACGCCGCGCATCCGGGGCGGCAACGCGCTGGCCCACTGCACCTTGCCGGCATGGGCGGCCAGTCGCTCGCGCTGGCGTTCGCGCAGGCTGCCCGACAGGTCAACAATCGTGTAGCGCTCAACCTGTGGCCCCAGCGCGTCCAGCAGCTGCAGCGCCAGCGCACCGGAACCGGCGCCAAACTCCCAGACCTCGGCCGTGCCGCTGGCCTCTAGCGCCTGGGCTACCTGGCGGGCCAGCGCGCGGCCAAAGTGCGGGGACAGCTCGGGCGCGGTTACAAAATCGCTGCCGCCGCCCTGGGTGCCTGCAGGCATCAGGCCGAACTTGCGGGAATCGTGGGCATAGTAGCCCAGGCCGGGTGCGTACAGCGCCAGCGCCATGAACGCATCAAAGCCCAACCAGCCGCCCGCCGCGTCCATGACCCCGGCGATGCGCTCGGTCAGCTTGCTCGTTAAAATGGAAGGATTGATCATTTGGGTCATCTTCGTTGTCAGCCATGATTGTCAGCGATTCACCTTTGGCCCTCCCGCCGCACCCGCCCCTAACATCTACCCGATGAAGCCCTCCTCGTCTCCCGCGCTTGCGCCCCCTGTTGTGCTGGTCACCGGCGCCGCCAAGCGGCTGGGCCGCGAAATTGCGCTGGCGCTGGCCGCCGGCGGCTGGCAGGTCGCCGTGCATTACCGCAGCTCGGCCAAAGAAGCCCTCAAAACCGTCGCTGACTGCGCCAGACTGGCAGGCTCTGCAGCGGCTTTTGGCGCTGATCTGGCGGATGAAGCGGCGGTGCGCGGTCTGGTTGCGCGCGTGGTGGCGCATTTTGGCCGCGTCCATGCGGTGGTCAACAGCGCCTCGACCTTTGAGCACGACAGCGCCGCCAGCTTTGGCTTTGCCAGCCTGGACAAGCACCTGCACAGCAACACCGGCGCCGCCATTTTGCTGGCCCAGGCGCTGCATGCGCATGTGGCGTCCCGCCAGGCCGCAGGCGCGGCACCAGCGCACGCGGGCCGGTGCGCGGTGGTCAACCTGCTTGACCAGAAACTCTGGAACCAGAACCCGGACTTTTTCAGCTACACACTGTCCAAGGCCGCGCTGGAAGCGGCCGGCACCATGCTGGCCATGGCACTGGCACCGCAGGTGCGCGTGGTGGGCGTGGCGCCCGGGCTGACGCTGACCAGCCACTTGCTGACGAACGAGCAGTTTGAGGCGCGCCACAAGCTGTCGCCGCTGGGCCGCTCGTCCACGCCCGCGGACGTGGCGGCGACGGTGAAGTTTGCGCTGGAAAACGCATCGATCACCGGCACCACGCTGCTGGTCGACGGCGGCCAGCACCTGATGAAATTCGAGCGCGACTTTTCGCTGATGTGAGCCGCCCGGCAACGCATTCCAAGCGTCGGCAATGGCTGACAGACACAACCCCTGACTTATTAGAGACTGGCACCATGTTCAACACCCGGGGCACCCAAATCCTCACCCTCACCGGATTGCGTTTTGACGCGAATCTGGGCATCTTGGAGCACGAAAAAACCGCGCCCCAGCCGATCCAGGTCGACGCCGAACTGAACCTGGGCACGCAGCCGCTGCTGCCCCTGGACGACGACATCTCCGGGGTGCTGGACTACCGCAAGGTGCGCCAGATCATCATCACCGAATGCACGGCCGAGCATGTCAACCTGCTGGAAAGCCTGATCGGCAAGCTGGCGCACCGGCTGATGCAGCTGCCCGGCGTACTGGGCGTGCGTGTAAAAATTGCGAAACTTGAAATATTTGACGACTGCGAAGTAGCCATTCGCGTCGAGACAGGACAGTGGTAACCGCTATGAGCGCAGTATGGACAGACGAGCAACAGGAATCTTCGGCGCGGGTGCAAAACGCAATGAAGATTGAACGCGAGGAGCACAAGCTGGAAAAGCGCTTGTGCCGCGAGGTCGGCCGCGCGATTGTCGACTTCAACATGATCGAGGAAGGCGACAAGGTCATGGTCTGCGTCTCGGGCGGCAAGGACAGCTATGCGATGCTGGACATCTTGCTGAAGCTGCAAAAACGCGCACCGATCAACTTCGAGCTGATCGCCGTCAACCTCGACCAGAAGCAGCCCGGCTTTCCCGAGCAGGTGCTGCCCGACTACCTGGGCAAGCTGGGTGTGCCGTTTCACATCGAGAACCAGGACACCTACAGCATCGTGACCCGCGTGATTCCCGAGGGCAAGACGCTGTGCTCGCTGTGCTCGCGGCTGCGGCGCGGCATTTTGTACCGGGTGGCGGGCGAGCTGGGCTGCACCAAGATCGCGCTAGGCCATCACCGCGACGACATGCTGCAGACCTTCTTTTTGAACATGTTCTTTGCAGCCAAGCTCAAAGGCATGCCGCCAAAATTAATCAGCGACGACGGCAAGAACATCGTGATCCGCCCGATGGCCTACGTGACCGAAAAAGACCTGACGCGCTGGGCCCAGGTGCGGGATTTCCCCATCATTCCGTGCACGCTGTGCGGCAGCCAGGAAAACCTGCAGCGCAAGCAGGTCGGCAACTTGCTGCGCGAATGGGATAAAAAGTACCCCGGACGCCTTGAAAACATGTTTGCAGCCCTGCAAAACATCGTGCCCTCGCACCTGATGGACAGCAAGCGCCACGATTTCAAGGGCATCAAGACCACCGGCATCGCCGACCCGGAAGGCGACAAGGCCTTTGACGCCGAAGAATTCAGGGAAGCGGCACTGCCGGGTGTGTCCGTGATTGGCATCACGCCGCTTGGCGCGCGCTGACCACCCTGCAAGCCCGAGTGTTCTTTCAGCCAACTTTCTGGAGGCCGTATGAAACGCGTATTTTCAGCACTCTGCACCGTCGCCGTTCTGGCGTTCTTCATGGCCGGCTGCTCGACCGCACGGCTGGTCGACAGCGATGTCACCGCGTTTTCGCGCTGGAGCGCAGCCCCGCCAGCGCCCGGCACCCCCTACCGGTTTGAGCGCCTGCCGTCGCAGCAGGCCCTTGCGGCACAGCAGGACCAGGACCGGGTCGAGGCCCTGGCCCGCACCGCCCTGGCCAAGGTGGGCCTTGATCTGAACCCCACGATCGCGCGCTACAGCGTGCAGGTGCTCGTCAGCACACTGGTGCTGGACCGCGGGTTTTACGGCGGTCCAGGCTACGGCGGCTTTGGCTACCCGATGACCGGCGTTTTCATGGGCGGCGGCAGCCGGGGCACCTCGCTGGGGCTGGGCATGTCGTTTCCGCTGCGCTTTCCCGACCCCTACTTCAAACGCGAACTGAGCCTCTTGATGCGCGAGCTAAGTACCGGCCAGATTGTGTTTGAAACCCGGGCTGCGCACGACGGCGTGTGGAGCGACACCCTGGCCGTGCTGCCCGCGATGCTGGACGCCGCGCTGACGGGTTTTCCGCAGCCTCCCCCGGGCACGCGCCGCGTCAATGTCGAAATTCCACGATAGCTATGAGGCCCCCACGCTCGCTCACTTTCCTTAGCTTTCTGCCCTTGAACGGACCCGACGCATGACCGAAGCCACCCGCATCATTGCCATCCGCCACGGTGAAACCACCTGGAATGTCGACACCCGCATTCAGGGTCATCTGGACATCCCGCTCAACGATACCGGCCACAGCCAAGCCGAGCGCATGGCGCTGGCCCTCAAGGACAGCCCCATCACGGCCATTTACGCCAGCGACCTGACCCGCGCCTGGGAAACGGCGCATTACCTAGGCCGCGCGCTGGGCCTGGACGTAACCCGGGAAGAGGGCTTGCGCGAACGCGGCTTTGGCGACTTCCAGGGCAAGACCTTTGCCGAAATTGAAGCCTCGCTGCCCGAACAGTCCCAGCGCTGGCGCCAGCGCGACCCGGAGTTTGCACCGCCCGGCGGCGAGTCGCTGCTGGCCCTGCGCAGCCGGGTGGTCGAGACCGCCGAGCGGCTGGCCGCGCAGCACCCCGGCGAGTTGATTGCGATGGTCGGCCACGGCGGCGTCATGGATGTGCTGTACCGCGCCGCCACCCGGCTGGACCTGCAGGCACCACGCACCTGGGCCCTGGGCAACACGGCCATCAACCGCCTGCTCTGGACACCGGAGGGCTTTACGCTGGTGGGCTGGGCCGACACCCAGCACCTTGAGGACGCTGCGCGCGATGACACCCCGTCGGTAGACGCCATCCGCACCGAAAACCGCGCATGAGCGCCCCGGCAGCCCATTGGGGCGAACTGGTAGGCAAGCCGGTCAGCGACGTCGACACCCCCGCCCTGGTGATTGACCTCGATGCCATGAAGCGCAACCTGAGCCGCATGGCCGAGTTTGCAAAAAAACACCACATCCTCTGGCGCCCCCACGCCAAGCTGCACAAGAGCGTCGCATTGGCCAAAATGCAGATCAAGGCAGGTGCGGTGGGCGTGTGCGTGCAAAAAACCGCAGAGGCCGAGGTCATGGTGGCCGGCGGCGTCCGCAACGTGTACATCACCAACCAGGTGATTGCCCCCGGCAAACTGGCCCGCGTCGCCGCGCTCACGCAGCAAGTGGCGGCCCACGGGGGCCAGCTCGCCATTGCGGTGGACAGCATGGATGGCGTGGTCCGGCTTGCGAAGGCCATGAACGAGGCCAGGGCCGGCGACGGCGCGGCCGGGGTGGCGACGGTGATTGACGTGTTCGTTGAAATTGATGTCGGCCAGGGCCGCTGCGGCGTCGAGCCCGGACCGGCGGCCGTGCTGCTGGCGCTGGAAATCCGCAAACACCCGGCGCTGCGCTTTGCCGGCCTGCAGGCCTACCACGGCAAGGCCCAGCACCTGCGCCGCGCCCAGGAAAGGCGCGAGGCCACCTCCCAGGCGGTGGCAGCGGCGCTCAGCACGCGCCAGCTGATCGAAGCCCAGGGGATGGCCGTGGACCTGGTCACCGGCGCCGGCACCGGCAGCCTGTTGCAGGAAGCGGCCAGCGGCGTGTACGGCGAGTTGCAGGCGGGCTCCTTCCTGTTCATGGACGCCGACTATGCCCAAAATGAGCGCGACCCGGCGCAGCCGCATTTTGAACACGCCCTGTTCGTCAAAACCCAGGTCATCAGCAGCAAGAGCAGCCATGCCGTGTGCGACGCAGGCCACAAAAGCCACGCCATTGATTCCGGCATGCCGCTGGTGCATGCCTTTGCCGGCGAGCGCGTGCTGGACTACTTCAACGGCGGCGACGAGCACGGCATCTTGCGGTCCGCCGCAGGCTGCACCCGCCTGCCCGCACTGGGCCAGATGCTGTGGCTGATTCCCGGCCACTGCGACCCGACCGTGAACCTGCACGATGTGATGATTGGCGTGAGCGGCGGCCTGCGCAGCGGCGTGGTGCGGCGCATCATCCAGGTCGATGCGCGCGGCGCGATGACCTGAGCGGCACGGGTGCGGGCCGTCAAGCAAACATATCGTCGCCGCTGGCCGGCGGGGCCACGCCCAGGTGCCGGTACGCGGCCAGCGTGGCGATGCGCCCGCGCGGGGTACGCTGCAAAAAGCCCTGCTGGATCAGGTAGGGCTCGATCACGTCCTCAATCGTATCGCGCTCCTCGCCAATGCTGGCGGCAATGTTGTCCAGTCCGACCGGTCCGCCGTCAAAACGCAGAATCACCGCCTCCAGGAACTTGCGGTCCATCAGGTCAAAGCCCTGCGGGTCCACATCCAGCATGGCCAGCGCCCGGTTGGCAATGTCCAGCGAGATCGTTCCGCTGCCCTTGACGTCGGCATAATCGCGCACCCGGCGCAGCAGGCGGTTGGCGATGCGCGGCGTGCCGCGCGAACGCCGCGCGATTTCAAAGCCGCCCGCCTCGTCCATGGGCGCGTTCAGCAAGCCCGCGCTGCGCCTGACGATGCGCGCCAGCTCCTCGGGCGTGTAGAACTCCAGCCGGGCAACGATGCCAAAGCGGTCGCGCAGCGGGTTGGTCAGCATGCCGGCGCGCGTGGTGGCGCCCACCAGCGTGAAGGGCTGCAAGTCGAGCTTGATGCTGCGCGCCGCCGGGCCTTCGCCGATCATGATGTCGATCTGGTAGTCCTCCAGCGCCGGATACAGGATTTCCTCGACCACCGGGCTCAGGCGGTGGATTTCGTCGATGAACAGGACATCGTTTTTTTCAAGGTTGGTCAGGAGCGCTGCCAGGTCCTTGGGCTTTTCCAGCACCGGGCCCGAGGTTTGCCGCATGTTGACGCCCAACTCGTGCGCAATGATGTGGCTCAGCGTGGTCTTGCCCAGCCCGGGCGGCCCGAACAGCAGCACATGGTCGAGCGCTTCGCTGCGCTTTTTGGCCGCGCCGATGAAAATCTCCAGCTGCTCGCGTGCCTTGGTCTGTCCCACGTAGTCGTCAAACAGCTTGGGCCGCAGCGCGCGCTCAATCGCTTCCTCGCGCGGCGAAGCGGGCGCGGCCGACATCACGCGTTTGGCAGGCGGCAGGTCCGACATGTCGAAGTCGTCGGTCTGTATGGTCATAAGGCCCCCACGCTCCCCACTTCGTGTGGTTCGCTGCCCCCCGAGGGGGCCGCTGCGCCTGCGGCCCGGCAAAGCCGGTTCCGCGGCCCTGGCTGGCGTGAAAACGCCCCCACGCTTGTCACTGCGTGTCCTTTGCTGCCCCCCGAGGGGGCTGCATGCCGCGGCTCCAAGCCTGCAGTGCAGGCTTGGACGGCATGCAGAAGGGCTGCGTCTCGCAGCCCGGCGCCTGCGGCCCGGCAAAGCCGGTTCCGCGGCCCTGGCTGGTCTGGAGCCGAGTTAGCCGCCGCCCTCATTTGGCGAGAGCCTTCAGCGCCAGCTTGATGCCGTCGCTCACGCCCACATCCTTGGGCAGGGCTTTGAGCGCCAGCGCTGCATCGCGGTCGCTGTAGCCCAGCGCCACCAGCGCCTGCAGGATGTCGGACTGCGCGTCGTCGGCCACGCTGAGCGGCACGCCGATGTCGGCGCCGAGCTTGCCCTTGAGCTCCAGCAGCAGCCGTTCTGCCGTTTTCTTGCCAATGCCGGGCACCTTCAGGATGCGGCCCGACTCCTGCATCGTCACCGCCTGGGACAGGTCCTGCACGCTCATGCCGCTGAGCACGCTGAGGGCGGTGCGCGGCCCGACGCCGGCGATTTTGATGAGCTGGCGAAACGCGGCACGCTCGGCCGGGCTGCCAAAGCCGAATAGCAGCTGCGCGTCTTCGCGGACGATGAAATGGGTCAGCAGGCTGATTTTTTCGCCCAGGCCGGGCAGGTTGTAAAAGGTGCTCATGGGCACCAGCACCTCGTAGCCCACGCCGTTGCAGTCGAGCAGGATTTCCGGGGGATTTTTTTCGGCCAGCAGGCCAGTGAGTCGTCCGATCATGGGCAAATCTTAGCAGTCAGGTGGCGGCCACTATTTGGGCGGACAATTGCGCTTATCTTCCCTGTCTCCCCCTTTTTCAGGAAACACCACGCCTTGATTCTTCGCCACACCTTCACGCCGCCCAACAACACCCGCATGGCCAACCTGTGCGGTCCCATGGACGCACACATCCGCACCATCGAAGCGGGGCTGCAGGTCACGATTGCGCACCGTTTTGAGCAATTCAAGATCGACGGCACCAAGCTGCGGGCCCAGCAGGCGCTGGAGGTGCTGCAGGCGCTCTACGAAATGGCGCAGCGGCCGATTGAGCCCGAAACCGTGCAGCTCATGATGGCGGGCGACACGGCGCTGAGCACGGCGCCCGACGGCACGATGGCGCTGTCGACCCGGCGCGCCGACCTGCGCGCGCGCACGGCCAACCAGGCCACCTACCTGGAGAACATCGCCACCCACGACATCACCTTTGGCATTGGCCCGGCCGGCACCGGCAAGACCTACCTGGCGGTGGCCTGCGCGGTGGATGCGCTGGAGCGCAGCACGGTGCAGCGCATTGTGCTGACGCGCCCGGCGGTGGAAGCCGGCGAGCGTCTGGGCTTTTTGCCGGGCGACATGGCGCAGAAGGTCGACCCTTACCTGCGGCCGCTGTATGACGCGCTGCACGAGCTGATGGGCTTTGAGCGGGTGCAAAAGGCGTTTGAGCGCCAGCAGATCGAGATTGCGCCGCTGGCCTTCATGCGCGGACGCACGCTGAACCATGCCTTCGTCATTCTGGACGAGGCGCAAAACACCACGCCCGAGCAAATGAAGATGTTTTTGACGCGCATTGGCTTTGGCAGCAAGGCTGTGGTGACCGGCGACGTCAGCCAGGTGGACTTGCCGCGCACCCAGATGAGCGGGCTGATCGATGCCGAGCGTGTGCTCAAGCGCGTGCAGGGCATTGCCATTACCCGGCTGACCAGCGCCGACGTGGTGCGGCATCCGCTGGTGGCTCGGATTGTGGACGCCTATGACAAAACCCCCAGCAACCGGGACGACGCCCGGGAGCCGGCTGATCTGGTCGCGACGCCCGCCCGCAAAACAATGGCAAGGAGCCGAAATGGCGCTTAATCAACTGAGCTTGTCGCTGCAGTTTGGCGACCTCCCCGACGCCGCCCTGCACCGCGCTGCGCTGCCGCGCCACAGCGTGGCCCGCTGGATTCGCCATGCACTGCAGAGCGACGCCGAGATCACGGTGCGCATCGTGGGCGCCGAGGAAGGCCAGGCGCTGAACCGCGACTACCGGGGCAAGAACTACGCGACGAATGTGCTGACCTTTGACTACACCCAGGCGCCCTACGTCACGGCCGACCTGGTGCTGTGCGCGCCCGTGGTGGCCAAAGAAGCCCTCGACAACCAGAAACCCCTGCAGGCCCATTACGCCCACCTGCTGGTGCA
>JAUSDK010000016.1 GCA_030650875.1 Polaromonas sp. | reverse complement strand
CAGGGCAAAAGGAAATACCCTTACATCACATCAAATATCTCAAAGTGTAAAGACACATCATTGCACTGCGTCCATGCGCCTACCGGGATATTTGTCCTGGACATCATCGGAATCATTCATGACAAGCTCCTGGAAAAAAAGGGAGACACCGCCCATGCGGGAAACATGCGGCGTGGGCACACTGATGCCACGTTCACAGAGTACCGCAGCGAACCCCGTGAGTGCATTGCCCTGCCCTTGCAGTTCGAAAATGGGAGCCAAGGCATGACGCGCGGCATCAGCGCATCCGGCCTGTTTTTCGAGACGGATCGCGAGCAGCGGGTGGGCAGCTTGATCGATTTAGAAATCGAATTTGACTGGCTCAGCGGGCGGATGAAGTTCAAGGCGCAATGCGAGATCGTCCGCATTGAACCCAGGGGCAACAAGACCGGCGTGGCGCTCAAGTTCCTGGTCTCGCGGCTGGCGCCGGTGGAGTGAAGGTTTCGGGAGGCGGGTGGCCGTGAGGCGGCTTTTTTTTAATGGTTTGTTAACTGTCTAGGGGAAAGCAATCATGGCGATCAACACCACATCTTCGACCAACACGCCGCAGGCCGGCGATGACACCTACTCGACCGTCGAAGATTATCTGACCGGTGGAGGTGTTCTGCTCCTGGATGTGATGAACAACGACCTCGGCGGCAAAGCCAAGGCACTTTGGTCGATCGACGATGGGGCTGGCAACCCTATCGATCAGGAAAATTTGTTGGGCTCCGACATCGGCGACGGTTGGGAAACGACTTCAAACGGCAACCTGATTCGTATTTTTAATGGTCAGATCGAATACAGGTTAGGTGAGTCGGAAGCCGCCATCAATGCGGTCAATGCGCTAGCCGAGGGTGAAGTCATGAACGACACCTTCACGTACGCCATCCGGCTCGCCAACGGCACCCTCAGCTTTGCCACCGTGCACGTAAATATCGTGGGCAGCAACGACATCGCCACGATATCCGCCAACTCAGACTACGGCGTCAAGGAAGCCGGCGGTGTGGCCAATGACGCGCTGGGCGATCCTTCCGCCTGTGGTACGGTGACGGTTCATGATCTGGATGCGGGGCAGAACGTGTTCCAGGCGGTGGCTCCGGCAAGCCTGGTCGGCACCTATGGCAGCTTCACCTTTAACCAAACGAGCGGCGAGTGGGAATACACCCTCAACCAGAGCAAGGCAGACAGTCTGACCGAGGGGCAGAATGTCACCGACAGCCTGACGGTAACATCGTTTGATGGGACAGCCAATCACACTATCACGGTCAACATCACCGGCAGCAACGACAACGCCTCGATCTCGGTGACCGAGGGCGGCGACTATGCCGTGGTCGAAGCCGGCGGGGTAGCCAACGGCACGCTGGGTGATCCGAGCGCCGCGGGCGATCTGGATGTAAGCGACGTGGATGCGGGGCAAGCGCTGTTTGCGGCCCCAGCCAGTCTCTCCGGCACTTACGGCGACTTCACTTTTGTTGCCGCGACGGGCGCATGGACCTACACGCTGGACAACGATCGTGCGGCTACCCAGGCGCTCAATGGGAGCGCTCCGGCGACCGACACGCTGACGGTTAATTCCCTTGACGGCACGGCAAGCCGAACGATTACCGTGAACGTCGCTGGCACCAACGATGCGCCAGTGGTCACATCGAGTGCCGTCGGTAGCGTGAACGAGAACACGGCCACCAGCACTGTGGTGTACGCGGCGACGGCGAGCGATGCGGATGCGGGCGACAGCGTCACCTGGAGCCTGTCGGGCACTGATGCGACGGCCTTTAACATCGATGCATCCGGCAACGTAAGGCTGAACGCCTCGGCCGACTTCGAAGCCAAGTCCAGCTACAGCTTCAACGTCGTGGCCACCGATGGCGGCACACCGGCCCTGAGCGACACCCACGCGGTGACGGTCAGCGTCAACGACGTCAACGAAGCGCCGACGGCGGTGGTGCTGAGCAACACGACTACCGACATTGACGAGAACACCAACACGGCGACCCACACCAAGGTGGCCGACATTACGATCACCGACGATGCGCTGGGGACGAACGTCCTGTCGCTGTACGGCACGGACGCGGCGAGCTTCGAGATTGTGGGCAATGAGCTGTTCCTGAAGGCCGGCGTCACGCTGGACTTCGAAAGCCAGGCCAGCTACGCGGTCAACGTGGGTGTCAATGACGCCAGCGTTGGTGGCAATCCGGATGCGACCCAGAGCTTCACGCTCGCCGTCAACGATCTCATTGAGAACCATGCGCCGACGATCGATGGCCAGGCGTTTACGGTCAGAGAGCACTTGATCAACTCGACCGTCAATGGGTTTGAAATAAGTCCCACGCTAAACGTCGTGGCCAGCGACGCAGACGCAGACACAGACACATTGACATACAGCTTGATTTCCGACAATTCAGGAGGTGCATTCGCTCTAAGCACGAGCGGCCAGCTGACCGTGAGCGACCTCTCTCTGGTGGACTATGAGGGTGCGCCGGGTTTGGATGGAGGTGGCAGCTACTACTCCGTGCAGGTTTCCGTTTCGGACGGCCAAGTGTCGTCTCCGAATGCCACGATAAAGGTCTACGTCACGGATGTTTCTGCGACGACGCTTAATGCCGGCAGCAACATCTACGACGGTGGCAACGCTGGAGAAACCGTCAACGCACTGAGCGGAAGTGACATCGTTTTCGGCGATGGTGGAAACGACACCATTACTGGCGATGGAGGCTCCCAAGGAACCCCGCGGGCGGATACGCTGTACGGTGGCAGCGGGGATGACGTGCTCAACGGCAAGGAGGTCGCAGATACGTTGGTCGGCGGGGCGGGATCCGATACGTTTGTTTTCAACACAAGCTTGACCACGGCAGGCATAGACACGATCACCGACTTTGTGTCCGGCACCGACAAGATCCACCTCGAAAACACCGGCACAGGCTTGTTCAACGCATTGCTCACGACCGGCGTCTTGAGTGCAGGCGCCCTGGACATCGTCGGCGCCGGGGCAGCAGCCGATGGCACTACCCGGATCACCTATGACCCCGCCACCGGATCGCTGTCCTACGACGCAGATGGCACGGGTGTGGCCAGTGCTGCCGTACAGTTTGCAACGCTCGGAACGACGACGCATCCCAACACGGTGCTGAACACCGACTTCGTCGTGATCTAGTGACTTCCTACCGCCCGCCTCGCAGAAGCGGGCGGTAGGTTTGGGTAACCAAGTTTTACTACGCCATGAAGCCACTCCTCCAACTCCTGCGCCGCCCGCTGCGCCACGTCGCAGGCCTGTCCTTCTTCGTCAACCTGCTGCTGCTCGTTCCCGCCCTCTTCATGCTGCAGGTGTTCGACCGCGTGCTGGCCAGCCAGAGCGGCGAGACGCTGCTGGTGCTGCTGATCGGTGCCGGCGTGGCCATGGTGCTGCTGCTGGCGCTTGACTACCTGCGCGCCCGACTGCAGGGCGTGGCCGGCAACATCGTGGCCGAGTCGCTGTCGCCGGCGGTGACCAAGATCGTCATCGCGCAGGGCGCACGGCGCAGCGGGCGCGGCAGTTCGGAAGGCCTGCGCGACGTTGGCGCACTGCGCGCACTGTTCTCGACCCAGGGCCTGCTGGCGCTGTTTGACGCGCCGTGGGTGATTGTCTACGTGGCGGTGATCTGGCTCGCGCACCCGGTGCTTGGCATGACGGCGGCTGCTGCGGCACTGCTGATGCTGGTGCTGGCGCTGATCAATGACTTCATCACGCGCCGCGAGATCGAGGCTTTGCAGCGGACAGCGGCCGGCACCACGCGCTACCTGGAAGCCTCGTTGCAGAACGCCGAAGTGGCGCAGACGCTGGGCATGACCGATGCGCTGATCGCGCGCTGGCGGCAGAAGAACGCCGAGGTCACGGCTTTGCAGCAACCGACCGCGACCAAGACGGTGGCGATGGCAGCGCTGACGCGCACGTTGCGCCAAGCGGTGCAGATGGTGATGCTGGCGGTGGGTGCCTGGCTGGTCATCAGCGCGCAGGCCACGCCGGGGGTGATGATTGCGTGCACCATCTTGTTGGGCCGCGCGCTGGCGCCGGTCGAGCTGGTGGTCGGCAGTTGGAAGGTACTGGCCGAGGGCCGCGCGGCGTTCCGACGCCTGAGCGAGATGCTCGACGCCGCAGCAGCGGAGCCGGCCCGCATGGCGCTGCCGGCTCCGCGTGGACAGCTGCTGGCGCAAAACCTGATGTTCCGCGCGCCGCAGGGCGAACGCATGCTGCTGGCCGGTGTGTCGCTGCAGCTCGATGCGGGCGAGTCGCTGGCCATCATCGGCGCCAGCGGCACCGGCAAGTCGACGCTGGTGCGGCTGCTGACGGGGGTATGGAAGCCGACCGCCGGCGCGGTGCGACTGGACCAGGCCGACCTGACGCAGTGGCCGCGCGAAGACCTGGGGCCGTGGCTGGGCTACGTGCCGCAGGACGTGGAGCTGTTCCCCGGCACGGTGGCCGAGAATATCGCGCGGCTCGGCGCGGTGGATTCGGCGCAGGTGGTGCAGGCCGCTCAGCGCGCCCATGTGCACGAGCTGATCCTGGCGCTGCCCGAGGGCTACGACACGATGATCGACCCGCACAGCGCAGTCATCTCGCCCGGGCAGCGCCAGCGCATTGCACTGGCGCGCGCGCTGTATGGCGACCCCAAGCTGTTGATCCTCGACGAGCCCAATTCGAACCTGGACGGGGCCGGCGAGCTGGCCCTGGCCGAAACGCTGCGCTCGCTGCGCGGACAGGTGACGGTGGTGGTGGTGACGCACCGCGCCACGCTGATCCAGCATGTCGACAAGATGCTGGTGCTCGACGCCGGCAAGGTGCAGCACTATGGGCCGAGCGCCGAGGTGATAAAGGCGATGCAGCAGAAGAGCCAACCGGCCGTGCCCCCCGCCGGCGGCGGTGCCCAGGTGGTGGCGATGCCGCGCGCGCCCCATGCGCCGCACGCGGCCGGCAATGACGATGCGCTGAATCTTCGCGCGGAGAAGGCGTCATGAGCGCCGCCGTGATGTCGCCCCTCAATCCGCAGGCCCCGCTTGAGAAGCACCTGCTCGAAGCACGCAACTTGGCGCGCCGCGCCGCCGCAGTGCTGCTGCTGGGCGTTGTTCCGGTGTCGGCGTGGATGGCGTTGGCGCCCTTGTCGGCGGCGGTGGTGGCGAGTTCGTTTGTCAAGGTCGATCTGGATCGCCGCGTGGTGCAGCATGCCGAGGGCGGCACCGTGCGCGAGGTGATGGTGCGTGACGGCCAGCACGTGGCGCAGGGCGAGACGCTACTGGTGCTCGGCGACGTGTCGGTTGACGCCGACCTGAACCGGCTCAACTATCGCGTGATGGCGGAGCGCGCCAGCCTGGCGCGGTTGGAGGCCGAGCAACTGTCGGCCCGGGCCGTGGATTTTCCGGCCGATGTGGTCGACGCGGCGCGCGCCGATCCGCGCCTGGCCGAGCAGATGACGAAGGAGCGCGCACTCTTCAGCGCGCGGCGCGACGCGCTCGTCGGCCAGTCGGTGCTGCTGCGTCAGCAACAGGCCAAGGTGGCACAGGAGGCGGCTGCGCTGCGCGCGCAGATCGCCTCGGCGACCGACTCGCTGAAGTACCAGCGCGCCGAGCTGGAGACGAACCGCAACCTGCTGAAAGACGGCTTTATCTCCGCGACACGCATCTCGCAGCTCGAGGCCACGGTGGCGGACTATGGCGTCAAGCTGGAGGAGAAGCGCTCCGAGCTGGCGCGCTCCGAGCAACGCCTGGTCGACGCCGACCTGCGCATCAAGGTGCTCGAGGGCGACTACCGGCAGCAGGCGAGCGACCAGCTGAAGGTGAGTTCCGCGCGCCTGACCGAGATCGAACAGGAGCAGCGCAAGACCACCGACGCGTCGAGCCGGCAGGTGATCGTGGCGCCGGTGGCCGGCGACGTGATCAACCTGAAGTTCACCACGCCGGGCAGCATGGTCTCGCCGCGCGAACCGATCGCCGACATCGTGCCGAGCAATCCGCGCCTGGTGGTGGAGGCACGCATCCGCACCGAGGACGTGGCGCGGGTGCAGCAGGGTCAGGCCGCCGAGATCCGTTTTACCGCGTTCAAGTACCGCACCACCAAGCTGGTCGAAGGCAAGGTGTTCTACCTGGCGGCCGACCGCACGGTGGACCGGACCACCAACCAGGCGTATTACATGGCGCTGATCGAGGCCGACGCTGCCTCGCTGGCGCAGGCCGGAGACGTCAAGCTGCAGGCCGGCATGCCGGCCGAGGTGTTCATCAAAGGTGAGGCACGCACGCCGCTGCAGTACCTGGCCGAGCCGGTGACGCAGGTGCTGCGACGCGCCGGGCGCGAACGCTAAACCGTACAGAGGTGGGCATGGAGCAGGGCTTGCATGCGCGCGGCGTCCATCCTGCCGGGAGGCGCGCTCGCCGGTGGGCCTAGCCATGAGCAGTTGGCGTGGTCAGGTGTCGGCGGGACGGGCAGCGAGTGAAAGAAGGCGATGAACTGGTGGTGTTGAACGAAGCGCAATCCAAGTCGGCGCAGAACGCCACCCAGACCCAGCGGTACACGCCCATGGCCATACTGGCCCGCTTGCGGGCCGAGCGCGAGGGCACGGCCACGATGAGCTTTCGCCGGAGCTGCAAGCCGCCAGCCGGGACCCTGAGGTGGCGGCCTTGATGCGTGCGCAAGAGGGCCTGTTGCACGCGCGCCGCGCCGCACTGGAGGGCGAGCTGCGCATCATCCGCGAGTCGATGCGCGGACTGGAGATGCAGCAGCAGGCTTTCGGCCACGTAGGCTGCCAGCTCCAGCAGGGGATGCGCCGTCCGCACCAGGCACGCCAGGCCCTACGCATTCAGGGGAAAGGCCAGCAGGTATATTAGGATGGAATGGGTATGGACGTTCAGCATGCGATTCTGCAAACCTGGAAACCGCAGTTGGATGCGCCCGAGGGTGCTGTGAGTGGTTTTCCAGACAAGACCAGGCGACGAGGCGGCGTAACGCCGTATGGCGTAGCCAGGGCAGCGCCATCGGCACCTACACCATTACGGTCGTTGCGAAATACAGGAACGCCGAGGGTGGTGGCAGCGAGCAGGCAACAGTCGCAAACTCAACCGCTGCATACCCGCCCCCCGGCTGTGGCCAACGCGTATATCAACTCGTCAACCTGGCGCACTTACTTGACCGGCAAGCAACGCGGGTGTGTGATCTCCAAGATCGCAGAGCAGCATGGAAAGAACTCAGCATACGGACCGAAGGGTGGGCCGTACGACGCCAATGCGATTCAACAGGCCATTGGTTCTTTCGCCGGCTCTTGTCCAGCATAGCCGCACAAGCAGTTCGCAACCACGCGCCGGCGCTGGCGAGTCAAGGGTGCAAGTTATTCATGAACAGGCCCTCAGGGCCGGTTCAGTGCGCCTTCTCCCAATTGGCACCAAAGCCGATCTCGGCCAGCAGCGGCACCTTGAGGCTGGCGACGCCAGCCATCAGGCGCGGAATCTCCAGCCGGACCCAGTCGACTTCCGCCTCGGGCACTTCAAACACCAGCTCGTCGTGCACCTGCATGATCATCTTGGTTCCCCGCTTTTCATCGTCCAGCACCTGCTGCACCTTGTTCATGCTGAGCTTGATCAGGTCGGCCGCCGTGCCCTGCATGGGCGCGTTGATGGCGGCGCGTTCGGCACCGGCGCGGCGCGGGCCGTTGGGCGAGTTGATCTCGGGCAGGTACAGGCGCCGGCCGAATACCGTTTCGACATAGCCCTGGCTTTTGGCCAGCATGCGGGTTTCGTCCATGTAGTTCTTCACACCGGGGTAGCGCTGAAAGTAGCGGTCGATGTAGGCGGCGGCGGCCTTGGTTTCAATGCCCAGGTTCCTGGCCAGGCCAAAGCTGCTCATGCCGTAGATCAGGCCAAAGTTGATCACCTTGGCGTAGCGGCGCTGCTCGCTGCTGACCTGCGTCACGTCCACGCCAAACACCTCGGCGGCCGTGGCGCGGTGCACGTCCATGCCGTCGGTGAAGGCGCGCAGCAAGGCCTCGTCTTCGCTGATATGGGCCATGATGCGCAGCTCGATCTGCGAGTAGTCACCGCTGGCAATCCCGCTGCCGGCGGGCGCCACACCGGCTTCGCGCACACGCCGGCCTTCGGCGGTCTTGACCGGGATGTTCTGCAGGTTGGGGTCGTTGCTCGACAGGCGGCCGGTAATGGCGATAGCCTGCGCATAGTGCGTGTGGACCCGGCCCGTCCCGGGGTGCGCCAGCTGGGCCAGCTTGTCGGTGTAGGTGCCCTTGAGCTTGGACAGGCCCCGGTGCTCCAGGATTCGTGCGGGCAGCGGGTAGTCTTCGGCCAGCTTTTCAAGCACTTCTTCGTCGGTGCTGCGCGCGCCGCTGGGCGTTTTTTTGACCACCTTCATGCCCAGCTTGTCAAAGAAAATCTCGGCCAGCTGCTTGGGACTGCCCAGATTGAAGGGCTGGCCGGCAATCTCATAGGCTTCGGTTTCGAGTTGCACGATGCGCGCGCCCAGCTCGCCGCTTTGTTTGGCCAGCGTGGGCGCGTCAATCAGCACACCGTTGCGCTCTATTCGGTAGAGCGTCTCGCTGCTGTGCATTTCCAGCTCGTAAATAAAACGCAGCTTGTCATTGGCCGCTATCTGCGGCCACAGCACGCGGTGCACGTCCAGCGTCTGGTCGGAGTCTTCGCACGAATACTCGGACGCCTTGGCGATATCGACCTGGTTGAACTTGATCTGGTGCACGCCCTTGCCGCACAGGTCTTCGTAGTTGATGCCGCTGCGCCCCAGGTGCCGCTCGGCCAGGCTGGCCAGCCCGTGGGGCTTGTGCGCTTCCAGCACATAGCTTTGCAGCATGGTGTCGTGGTCATAGCCCTGCACTTGCACGCCGTGGTTGGCGAACACATGGCGGTCGTACTTGACATGCTGACCGAGCTTGGCTTTGGCCGGGTTTTCAAGCCAGGGCTTGAGTTTGGCCAGCACCTCGTCGAGGGGCAGTTGCGCCGGGGCGTCGGGGTAGTCGTGCGTCAGGGGAATATAGGCCGCTTCGCCGGGCGTGACGCTGAAACTCAGGCCCACGATCCGGGCCTGCATTTCGTCGAGCGACGTGGTTTCAGTGTCGACCGCGACCAGCTCGGCGGATTCTATTTTTGCCAGCCAGGTGTCAAACGCCTCCCAGGTCAAAATCGTGTCGTAGCGCAGGTTGGTGGCGCGTTGCTCAAGCGGCGTGTCCAGGAACGCGGGCCCGTCAAACAGGCCGGGCTCGTTGGGCGAGGCTGCCTTTTTGGCCCTGGCGGCAGGCGGGCGACCCTCGGCGCTGGCGAGCCTCTCGGGCGGCGCACTTTCGGTGTCGATTTGTTTGACCAGCCCCTTGAAGCCGTACTTTTCATAAAAGTCCTTCAGCGCCTCGGTTTGCTGGCCGCCAATCGTGATGGCGTCCAGCGCCGGCAGGCCGTCAATGTAGCCGGCCAGTTCACAGTCCTTCTTGATCGTCACCAGCGCCCGCCCCTTGGGCAGCCAGTCCAGCGACTGGCGCAGGTTTTCGCCCACCACGCCCTTGATCTCGCCGGCCCTGGCCACCAGCGCGTCGAGCGAGCCGTATTCCAGCAGCCACTTCACCGCCGTTTTGGGCCCCACCTTGGGCACGCCGGGCACGTTGTCCACCGTGTCGCCGACCAGGGTCTGGTAGTCCACCATCAGGCGCGGCGGCACGCCGAATTCAGCTTCGACGCCGGCCAGGTCGCGGCGGCGGTCGTTCATGGTGTCGATCACGGTGATGTGTTCGTCGACCAGCTGGCTCAGGTCCTTGTCGCCGCTGGAGATGATGACCTCGACGGCCTGGCGCGAGCCAATGCAGGCCAGGGTGCCAATCACGTCGTCGGCTTCCACGCCGGGAACAGCCAGCACTTTCCAGCCCAGCAGCCGCACTACCTCGTGAATCGGCTCGACCTGGCTGCGCAAGTCATCGGGCATGGCCGAGCGCTGGGCCTTGTACTCGGGGTAAAGCGCGTCGCGAAAGGTCGGGCCCTTGGCGTCAAACACGCAAACGGCGTAGTCGGCGCGCACATCCTTGCGCAGCTTTTGCATCATGTTGATCATGCCGCGAATGGCACCCGTGGCTGGGCTGTCGGGGTCGCCGGGCTTGACGCGCAGGTCGGGCATGGCGTGAAAGGCGCGGTACAGGTAGCTGGAACCATCGACCAGCAGAAGTGTTTTTTTGTCAAAGCTCATAGCGCCAGATTGTCGGGGATATTGCGGGAAGGGGCGACAAGCCCGGACAGACCGGCACGCCTACAATGCACACATGAAAAACGCCCTTCGCCTTCCCTTTCTGGCGGCCCTCGCCCTGCTGCCGCTGGCTGCAGCCGTGGCCCAGGCGCCTGCGCCAGGCGCAGCCTCCGCCGCCACAGAAAAAGCCGGGCGTCCAGACCGGGCGATTCAGCGCATCCACACCGAGGACGCGGGCGCGCGCATCGATGAGTTGCGGGTTGGCGGCGAAACCCAGCAAATCGTGGTGCAGCCCAAAACCGCCGTGCCGGCCTATGAAGTCAAGCCGGCCGAAGGCGCCCGGGGCGCGGCGCCTGCGGCCGCCAGCGGCGACACCAATGGGTCGCGCGTCTGGAATGTGCTGAAGTTTTAAGCTTTAAGTTTCAGCTTTCTTTTATCTAGTCCAGGGTTCAGTTTCAGGCATGGCCGTATTTACCGAAGTCTCGTTTGACGAGGCTGCAGCGTTCTTGAACGCCTTGAAGTTGGGGCAACTGCAGAGCATCAAAGGCGCTGCAGGCGGCATTGAAAACACCAACTATTTTGTAGACACCACGCAGGGCCAGTACGTGCTGACGCTGTTTGAGCGCCTGACGTTCGAGCAGTTGCCGTTTTACCTGCACCTGATGAAGCATCTGGCGGCGCGCGGTATTCCCGTGCCCGACCCAGCGGCCAACGCCAAGGGCGTGATCGTGCACCGCCTGAAGGGCAAGCCCGCCGCCGTCGTCAACAAGCTGCGCGGCCACAGTGAACTGGCACCCACGGCCGACCACTGCGCGCAAGTCGGCGAGATGCTGGCCCGCATGCACCTGGCCGGGCTGGACTACCCCCGGCACCAGCCCAACCTGCGCGGGCTGGACTGGTGGAACGAGACCGTGCCGGTGGTGCTGCCCTACCTGACGCCCACGCAGCACAGCCTGATTCTGGGTGAGCTGGCCTACCAGAACCATATCGCGGCATCATCAAGCTATGGCAGCCTGCCGCGCGGCCCCATACACGCCGACCTGTTCCGTGACAACGTGATGTTTGACCACGGCACGCTCAGCGGCTTTTTTGACTTTTACTTTGCCGGCTGCGACGCCTTTTTGTTTGACATTGGCGTTTGCCTTAACGACTGGTGCATTGACCTGCCAAGCGGCGCGCAGGACGCTGAGCGTGTCGACGCCTTCCTGGCCGCCTACCAGCACGTGCGCGCCCTCACGGCGCAAGAGCGCACCCTGCTGCCGGCCCTGCAGCGCGCGGCGGCGCTGCGTTTCTGGATTTCGCGGCTGTGGGACTTTCACCTGCCGCGCGAAGCGGCCGTGCTCCAGGCCCACGATCCCGGCCATTTTGAACGTGTGCTGCGGGCGCTTTTATTACCCACCGGCCCCTTGTCACACCCCGCCTGCGGAACCCCATGAAACTCAATATTGTTCCCGCCCGCACCGGGCTGACCTGGGTCAAACTGGGCATGCGCACCTTCATCAAGCAGCCGCTGGCGCTGTCGGGCCTGTTTTTCATGTTCATGGCCCTGCTCTCGGTGGCCACCATGGTGCCATTTATCGGCGCCGCGCTGGCGCTGGCCCTGCTGCCGGCCGCCACGCTGGGCCTGATGGCGGCGACACAGGAGGCGGCCAAAGGCAACTTCCCGATGCCTTCCATTTTGATCAGCGCCTTTCGCGCAGGCCAGCAGCAAATGCGGGCCATGCTGGTGCTGGGCGCGCTGTATGCCCTGGGCTTTTTGCTGCTGATGGGCGTGTCGGCCCTGTTTGACGGCGGGCAGTTTGCCAGGCTCTACCTGGTGGGCGGCAAAATCACCGAGGAGTTGGTGCTGCAAGAAGACTTCCAGGTCGCCATGTGGGTGGCCATGGGCCTGTACCTGCCGCTGTCGGTGCTGTTCTGGCATGCGCCTGCGCTGGTGCACTGGCACGGGGTGTCGCCGGTCAAAAGCCTGTTCTTCAGCTTCATGGCCTGCTACAAGAACTTTGGCGCCATGACCGTTTTCGGGCTGGCCTGGACGGGCGTTTTCGTGCTGGCCGCCGTGGCGGTAGCGCTGATTGCGAGCCTGGCAGGCAACCCGATGCTGGCCAACGTGGCCATGTTTCCGGTGGCGCTGGTGATTGTGGCGATGTTCTTCACCTCGATTTATTTCACGTTTCGCGACAGTTTTGAAGCCACGCCTGAAGACGCCCCGGCCAGCGACAACGCCAACGACGCGGCCTGAGCTTGCCGCCTAAACGATCGTGAGCTTGGCCACGCTCAAGGCCAGCCACTTCACGCCGTGCCGCGTGAAGTTGATCTGGGCCCGGGCATCGTCTCCACTGCCTTCGAGCATCATCACCTTGCCCTCGCCAAACTTGGCGTGAAACACCTGCATGCCGGTTTTGAGGCCATGGGACGGCGCGCTGCGTTGCGCAGGCACAGGAGACGCCGCTGTTTTTGAAGAAAAAAGGCTGCTAGCCCAATCGCCACGGTTGCTATTAGCGCCTGAATCAGGAGCACCCCGCCAGCCGCCTGCGCTGCCCGGTCCGGCTGCAAATCCCTGGTTTTTGGGCGTGATCCATTTAAGCGCCGACTCGGGCAGTTCGTCAAAAAACCGGCTTTTCAGGTTGTAGCGCGTCTGGCCGTGCAGCATGCGCGTTTGCGAATAGCTCAGGTACAGCCGCTTGCGGGCGCGCGTGATGGCGACATACATCAGGCGGCGCTCTTCTTCCAGGCCTTCCACGTCGTTCATGGCGTTTTCGTGCGGAAACAGGCTGTCTTCCAGGCCGGTGATGAACACGCAGTCAAACTCCAGCCCTTTGGAGGAATGCACGGTCATGAGCTGCACGGCGTCTTGCCCGGCCTGCGCCTGGTTGTCGCCTGACTCCAGTGCCGCATGGGTCAGAAAAGCCGCCAGCGGCGACAGCGTTTCACCGGTTTCGGCATCGGGCGCCAAAAATTCAGGCAGCAGCGCGTCTGCTGCAGGGTCCAGCCCCTGGCTGGCGGGCGACTGGCGGAGGTTCAGGCGCGCGCCCAGTTCATCGACCGGCAACGCCACGGCGTCACGGCCAAAGCCCTCCTGGCTCACAAATGACTCGGCGGCGTTGACCAGTTCGGCCAGATTCTCCAGCCGGTCCTGGCCTTCCTTTTCGAGCTTGTAATGCGCTTCAAGCCCGCTGTGCGCCAGCACCAGATCGATGATTTCGCGCAGGCTCATGCCCACAGTCTGCTCGCGCAACACATCGAGCTTGGCGACAAAGGCGCCCAGGTTGGCGCCCGCCTTGCCCGGCACGGCGCTGACGCCGTCGTGCAAGGAGCAGCCCGAGGCGCGCGCAATGTCCTGCAGCTGCTCGATGCTGCGCGCACCGATGCCGCGCGGCGGAAAGTTGACCACGCGCATGAAGCTGGTGTCGTCGTGCGGGTTCTCGAGCAGGCGCAGATAGGCCAGCGCGTGCTTGATCTCGGCGCGCTCGAAAAAACGCAGGCCGCCATAGACGCGGTAAGGCACCCCAGCGTTGAACAGCGCGGTTTCCATGACCCGGCTTTGCGCATTGCTGCGGTACAGCAGGGCAATCTCCTTGCGTTCGCTGCCGTCCCGCACCAGTTGCCTGACCTCGTCGACAAACCACTGGGCCTCGGCAAAATCGCTGGTTGACTCATACACCCGCACCGGCTCGCCGGGTCCGGCGTCGGTACTCAGGGTTTTACCGAGGCGCTTGCTGTTGTGGCTGATCAGCTCGTTGGCTGAATCCAGGATGTTGCCAAAACTTCGGTAATTTCGCTCCAGCTTGATCTGGTGCGTGACCTGAAACTCGCGCACGAAGTCGGCCATGTTGCCCACGCGCGCGCCGCGAAAGGCGTAAATGCTCTGGTCGTCGTCCCCCACGGCCACCACCGAGCCGCCGGGCATGGACGGCACGGCGTCATCGCCCTGCCCGGCCAGCATCTTGATCCAGGCGTATTGCAGCGTGTTGGTGTCCTGAAACTCGTCAATCAGGATGTGACGAAACCGCCGCTGGTAGTGTTCGCGAATAGGCGGGTTGTCACGCAGCAGCACATAGCTTCGCAGCATCAGTTCGCCGAAATCGACCACGCCTTCGCGCTGGCACTGATCTTCATAGAGCGCGTAGATTTCCGCTTTTTAACGGCTTTCCTCGTCGCGCACCGGCAGGTCCTTGGCGCGCTGGCCGTCTTCCTTGCAGCCGGCAATAAAGCGCATGAGCTGCTTGGGCGGAAAGCGTTCGTCATCAATATTGAACTGCT
>JAUSDK010000002.1 GCA_030650875.1 Polaromonas sp. | reverse complement strand
TTCCGCCAGCGCGCGGATCGAGGTCAGCGGGGTGCGCAGCTCGTGCGTGACCGAGGACATGAAATCGTCCTTGAGCCGGTCCAGGCTTTTAAGCTGCTCATTGGCCTGGCGCAGTTCAGCCGTGGCGCGCTCCAGCGAGCGTGACTTGTCTTCCAGCTCTCGGGAATAAGCGCGGATTTGCGAGGTTTCGTCGAGGATGCGCAGCACGTCCTCGGGCGTGAGCACCTCTTCTTCGGCCACCGAGGCCACCAGCACCCGCGCCGAGGCGCTGCCGACCGCGCCGGCCAGCTGGGTTTCGACAAACTGCACCAGCCGGGCATCGGGCCGGATGTCATCGACCTGGCGCACGCCGGCCTTGCGGGCATAGGACGCGAACAAGGCCCGGGCCTTGGCGGCGCCCATGAAGCGCTCGCACAGACGCAGCAAATCGGGCACGTTGGCCTGGCCGCGCCAGAACACCGGACTCGACGCAGCGGTGCGGTGGAACACATCGACAAACAGCAGCGCCTGGCTGGCCTCCTGCCCCGACGGCGCGCGCCACAGCGACAGGCCGACGTAAGCGGCGACATTGGCCAGCAGGCTCCAGAACAGGGCGTGCGTGAGTCCGTCCAGGCCCTGCAGGCCCAGCAGCTGCTCGGGCCGCAGCAGCGCCAGCCCCCAGGGGCCGAGCGTCAGAAAGTCGGTGCTGAGCCAGCCCGACTTGGCAATCGACGGCAGCATCAGGGTGTAGGCCCACATCAGGAAACCGGCCAGCAAGCCGGCAAGTGCGCCGCGCCGGGTGCCGCCCTTCCAGTACAGCCCGCCCAGCACCGCCGGCGCAAACTGGGCCACGGCGGCAAAGCTGATCAGGCCAATGCTGACCAGCGCATAGGCCTCGCCGGCCAGGTGAAAGTAGACATAGCCCAGCACCAGCACGCCCAGGATGGCGGCGCGCCGTATGCCCAGCAGCAGCCGGCTCAGGTCCTGCCCGGCGCCGCCGTGAAAGTGGCGCGAGCGCAGCAGCAGCGGCAACACCAGTTCGTTGCTGACCATGGTGGACACGGCAATGGTTTCCACTATCACCATGCCGGTAGCGGCCGACAAGCCGCCAATGAACACGAACAGCGCAAGCAGCGGCTGGCCGGCGGCCAGCGGCAGCGACAGCACGAAATTCTCGGGGTTCATGGGGCTGGCACCAAAGTACAGCAGCCCGCCCAGCGCGATCGGCAGCACGAACAGGTTGATCAGCAGCAGGTACAGCGGGAACACCCAGACGGCGCGACGCAGGTGGCTTTCGCGCACGTTTTCCACCACCATGACCTGGAATTGCCGGGGCAAAAACAGCACCGACAGCATGGACAGCAGCATGAGCGCAAACCATTGCGTCCAGGCAAACTGGCCGCCCTGCGCCAGCCGCGTCAGGCTTTGCAGCGCCGGCACCGCCCGGGCGCGCGCAAACAGGTCGGCCAGGCCGTCAAACAGGCCATAGACCACGAACAGGCCGACCGCCAGAAAAGCCAGCAGCTTGACCACCGACTCAAAAGCAATCGCCGCCACCATGCCCTCGTGCCGCTCGGTGGCATCCAGGTGGCGCGCGCCAAACATCATGGTGAAGCCGGCCAGCACCAGCGCGACATAAAAGGCACTGTCCTGCATCCAGGGCAGCGGCGCCGACGCGGCCGCACCATGGGGCGCGGTCATCAGCACGTAGCCCGCTGAAACCGCCTTGAGCTGCAGCGCAATGTAGGGCACGATGCCGACCACGGCGATCAGCGTCACCAGCCCCGCGAGCAAGGGGCTTTTGCCATAGCGGCTGCCAATGAAGTCGGCAATGGACGTGATGCGGTAGGCCTTGGCAATGCGGATCATCTTGCGCAGCACCATCCAGCCCAGCACCATGGCCAGCGTCGGCCCGAGGTAGATCGGCAAAAACCACACCCCGCCAGACGCGGCCCGGCCGACGCTGCCAAAGTAAGTCCAGGCGGTGCAGTACACCCCCAGCGACAGCGCATAGGTCCAGGGGTTGGCAATAATGGAGCGGCCCTGTGCGGCCCGCCGGTCGCCGTACCAGGCCACTGCAAACAGCAGCAGCAAATAAGCCAGCGAGGCGCCGATGACCACGGCGGGCGACAGCATGCCTAGTCGTCCTGATGGGTCTGGCCGGGCCGCTCCATCTGCCAAGCCAGCACGGCAATCAGCAGGGCCCAAAGAATGAACAGCGCGGCGGGAAACAGCGGCACACCGAGCAGCGCGGCATCGCGGTCCCACAGGCCCAGCAACGGAAAGTCAAACAGCAGCCAGCCGCTCACGAAAAGCGCAAGCAGCCGTTGCGCCGCCAGTCCCTTGAACATACGCGTCTCCTTGTCCCGGTGGGTGCACCGCGGGCACGCACCTTGTCGTTTGCATTGTGACCCGGTCACCGCGCCCGGTGCCCGGCGGGGCGCCGTGATTCGCGGCAGGCTTGACGCAGATCAGGTTTTAGGCAGCGACGCGCTGGCATGGGCGTGCCGGGACAGCGCGAAATCCATGAAAAACTTGCACCAGATGGTGCTGCCGGCAATCGCCGACCAGGTGCTGTAGTCAAGCTGGCCGAGCAGCACGCTCACGATGACCACCATCGTCACCACGCCCGCAACCAGGTTGACCGCCGCTTCATAGGGCGCGAACCTGGCGGGGTTGGACGGCGACTGGCCGCGCTTGAGGGCGACCTCCGAGAAATCGCGCTTGACGATGATGCGCCAGGCACGGCGCAACCAGAAAAAAGCGATGGGGAACAGCGCCAGAAAAAGAATCCACGTCAAGGCAACGCTGAAATCAAAAACCATGAAGGACTCCGTGGACCCGATCGTGCTGCAAGCAGCTTCGGGCCGGTTCATAAAAAAAGGCCCTGCCAGCGCAGCCAGCAGGACCTCCATTGTCACTCCCCGCCCGCTCGCGCGGGCAGGAATCGGCGTCAAGCCGTGGCGGGCAAACTCAATGGCTGCCGGTCACCGCACTGGAGCCACGCGGAATACGCACGGCCTCGACCATCGCCTGGATGTGCGCTGGCGGCTCCTTGGTGACCTTGTCGACCAGGTAGGCCACCAAAAAGTTCACCATCGCGCCGACGGCACCGAAGGCTTCCGGCGTGATGCCAAAGAAGCTGTTGGCGCCGCCAATCATCGGCAGGAAGTCCGTGCCCTTGATGAAGAAGATGCCCTTGTGCGCAAACACGTAGAACAGCGTGATGAAGAGGCCTGCCAGCATGCCGGCAACGGCGCCTTCCTTGTTCATCTTCTTGCTGAAGATACCCATCATGATGGCGGGGAACAGCGTGCTGGCGGCAATACCAAAGGCCAGCGCCACCGTCCCTGCTGCAAAGCCCGGCGGGTTCAGGCCCAGGTAGCCGGCCACCACGATCGCTACGGCCATCGAGACCTTGCCCGCCATCAACTCGCCTTTTTCACTGATACCTGGCATGAAGATATTCTTGACCAGGTCATGCGACACGGCAGACGAAATCGCCATCAGCAAGCCTGCAGCGGTAGACAGCGCAGCAGCCAGACCGCCTGCAGCCACCAGTGCAATCACCCAGTTGGGCAGCAACGCGATTTCAGGATTGGCCAGCACGATGATGTCTGGGTTGACCGTCAACTCATTGCCTTTCCAGCCTGCAGCCGTTGCCTTGGCCGTTGCCGCCGCATTTTTGCTGGTGTCGTTGTAGTACTGAATGCGGCCGTCGCCGTTCTTGTCTTCAAACTTCAGCAGACCGGTTTTTTCCCAGCGCTTCATCCAGTCGGGGCGATCCTCGTTCTTGATGCTGGCGTCAGGGGCATACAGGTCGCCACCGGCCTTCACGGCGGTGTTCACCGTGGCGTGCAGGTTCAGCTTGGCCATGGCCGCCACAGCAGGCGCCGTGGTGTACAAAATGGCGATAAAAACCAGTGCCCAGCCGGCCGAACTGCGCGCGTCCTTGACCGAAGGCACCGTAAAGAATCTCATGATGACGTGGGGCAAGCCAGCGGTTCCGATCATCAGCGACAGGGTGTACATGAACATGTTCAGCGTGCTGCCCGCCGTGGTGGTGGTGTACTGGCCAAAGCCCAGGTCAGTCACTACAGAGTCCAGCTTGGCCAGCAGCGTCATGTCGGTGCCGGAAAAGCCGCTACCCAAGCCCAGCTGCGGAATCGCGTTGCCCGTCAGCTGCAGCGAGATGAAGACCGCCGGCACGGTGTAGGCAATGATCAGCACGATGTACTGGGCCACCTGGGTGTAGGTGATGCCCTTCATGCCGCCGAACACGGCGTAGGCAAACACAATCGCCATACCGACGTAGATGCCAACGTCGCTCGACACCCCTAGGAAGCGCGAGAATGCCACGCCAACGCCGGTCATCTGGCCGATGATGTAGGTCAGCGATGCGATCAGCAGGCAGACCACGGCCACGGTGCTGGCGCTCTTGGAGTAGAAGCGGTCACCGATGAACTGCGGCACCGTGAACTTGCCGAACTTGCGCAGGTAGGGGGCCAGCAGCATGGCCAGCAGCACGTAGCCGCCGGTCCAGCCCATCAGGAACAAGCCGCCGCCGTAGCCCATGTTGGCGATCAGGCCCGCCATGGAGATGAACGACGCGGCGCTCATCCAGTCAGCGGCAGTGGCCATGCCGTTCATCACCGGATGCACGTTACCGCCTGCAGCGTAAAACTCACTGGTCGAGCCGGCGCGCGCCCAGACAGCAATGCCGATGTAGAGCGCGAAGCTCAGACCGACAAAAAGATAGATGGTGGTTTGAAGATCCATTTTGATGTCCTCAGTCTTCGTGCACGTCAAACTGACGGTCGATGTCACCCATCTTCTTGGCGTAATAAAAAATCAGCACAATGAAGATATAGATAGAGCCCTGGTGGGCGAACCAGAAGCCCAGCGGATACCCGCCAAGCTGGATCTTGTTGAACAAGTCGACAAACAGGATGCCTGCACCGAACGACACCAGAAACCAGATGATCATGATCTTGGTTAGCAGGCCGAGCGTGGCTTTCCAGTAGGCGTGACTGCTTAAGTCTTCCTTCATGAAATCCCCTTTTTTAAGGAAATGAATTCAGCAGCACGGGCCACTGAGCGAACACAGCGCCGGGCCTGCGCCGCGGTGGTGTGGGGTGGACTTTCGCGGCCATTCCTTACACTTAACTTATAAAAAAAGCGGACATAGGGGTTAGCGATAAGAGGTCAAGGGAAAACACCTAGACACACTTGTCACAATCAAAAAGCGGTTTTTCTCCGTGATCCAGGCCGGTCAACGGCGCGAAATTCCTGGCGTGCCGCCACCCATGGCCAGCCTGCGAAGGCGGACCTGGGCGGCGGCGGCATCAAGCCTGCAAGGCCTGCATGCGCTGCTCAATGAGGCGCCAGAGGGCGCGCTTGCTGTCGTCATGGGCGCCGCTCCAGCCGGCGATTTCGCTGCGTGTGCGAAAGCAGCCTTCGCACAGGTCCGTCCTGGCGTTCATGCGGCAAATTGAAATGCAGGGCGACGGGACATCGGCGGCACTGGCAACCGTTTGCGCGCGCAGCGTGACCAGGGTGATGGCGCGCGCCAGCGCCTGCTGCTCCTCGCCGGCGTCCACCGCCAGATCCGCCACGGGCGCATCGGTCAGGCGTTGAAGCGCCTGCGGCGAAAGTCTGAACACCGCGTGCGGATGGCCGGCCGCCGCCCAGAGTTCGTCAAAACGGAACAGCGACTGGTCGAGCAGAATCACCACGGGCGTGACGTGGGCCAGCGGCGCCACGCCGCCAATCGTAAAGCCGGTGGACGCTTTCACAAACGCCGCATCGGCCCGCCCCAGCCGCTTGCCGCCGCACACGAGCGCCTCGACTTTTTTCTCGTCCACGCGCTGGTCGCCGGAGGTCACCACCAGCACGGCGGCATCGTCCAGCTTGCGCCGAAACACGATGCTCTTGGCAATCTGGCCCACCGACACGCCCAGCGCGTCTGCCGCCTGCTGCGCCGTGCGCGCGGCGTCATCGAGCATGACGGGCGCATGCGGGTGTGCGCTGGCCTGCAGCAACGCGGCGACCCGCTGCACGCCTTCGGGCAGGCTTTTGACTTCTGCGCCACACATGGTCAAGCGGCCCTTTTGTTGAGCAGGGCCGTGGCCGCGCGGGAGCCGCTTTTGCGGCCCAGAAAGTCACTGATGAACTGGCCGGCGTCGATCAGCTTGTCCAGGTCAATGCCGGTCTCAATGTCCATGCCGTGCAGCAGGTAGACCACGTCTTCGGTGGCCACGTTGCCGGTGGCGCCCTTGGCGTAGGGGCAGCCGCCCAGGCCCGCCACGGAGGTGTCAAACTGCCACACGCCCAGTTCCAGGCTGGCCAGGGTGTTGGCCAGCGCCTGGCCGTAGGTGTCGTGGAAATGACCCGAGATGTCATTGATGTCGAAGTGCCGCAGCGTGGCTTCCAGCGCGCGCTGCACCTTGAGCGGCGTGCCCACGCCAATGGTGTCGGCCACGCCGACATGCTGCACGCCGATGTCCTTCATCAGGCGGGCCAGCATCTCGACGCGCGCGGGCGCAATCTCGCCCTCATACGGGCAGCCGACGGTGCAGGACATGGCGCCCCGCACATGAATGCCCCTGGCGCGCGCAGCTTCGACCACGGGTCGAAAGCGCTCGATGCTTTCGGCAATCGAGCAGTTGATGTTGCGCTGGCTGAAAGCCTCGCTGGCGGCGGCAAACACCACGATCTCGTCGGGGTGCGATCCCACCGACGCTTCGAAGCCCTGCATATTGGGCGTCAGCACCGAATAGCACACGCCGGGCTGGCGCTGGATGCCGGCCATCACCTCTGCGTTGTCGGCCATCTGCGGCACCCATTTGGGCGACACAAAGCTGGTGACTTCGATGTTCTTCAGGCCGGCGTCCTGCAGGCGGTGAACCAGTTCGATCTTGACCGAAGCCGGCACCGGCTGCTTTTCATTTTGCAGGCCGTCGCGCGGACCAACATCGACGAGTTTGACTTTGGTGGGGAGTTTCATGGCGGTTTCCTTTGAGTGCCGTCAGTATCGCAAAACCGGTTCCGGCCTGGCGTAGAAAGGCCATGTCCAACGCAGCGCGCGCAGCCCTCAGGCGTCAAGCTTGTAATGCAGCCGCAGGAACAGCCTGAAGCGCTTGATGATGGCCAGCGAATCCTTCAGGAGATCGCGGTCCAGCGTCCCCAGGCTGGAGAGCTGCGTCAGGTTGTCCAGCGGCTGGTCCAGCTGTTTTTGATGCAGGTTGTTCTTGAGCTTGAGGCCCATCACAAAATGCAGCGCCTCGATCAAATCCCGCGCCAGGTCTGGCGCGATGTGCTGGCGGCTCACCAGCGTGCGCAGGCGCGCCGCCGTGCTGACCTCGTCCAGGCGATGCTCCAGCGCCAGGGCGCGCACGCCATGCACGATGGGGAAGGTACCCAGCTTTTTCAGGTCAAACACCGGGTCGTCGCCTGCCCGCAGCGAGGTCAGCCGGGCCCACCAGCCGCCCGGCGCGCTGAACTGGTCGAGCGCAGCAGCAAAGCGGGCAAAAAACGCATCGCTGCCGGCCATGCTGCTGTGGGCATAGTCCCTGGCCTGGCGCAGCAGGGACGCGTCGCCTGCCACGGCCCGGGCATCCATGAAGATCGCCAGATTCATCGGCCCCTCGGGATCGGCCCCATAAAGCCATTGGCGCAGGCTGTCCTTGAAGCCGGCCAGGGGCTGGCACCACAGCGGATTGGTCACCATGATGTTGCCCGGACAGGGCGGGTAGCCAAACGCGATCAAGGCCTGGTTAAACCGCTGCACGCTCTGGTCCAGTTCGCCGCAGACATAGCCATCGCGCAGCAGCAGGGCATTGTCCTGGTCGGTCTTGAGAATCTGCTCGCCCCGCCCTTCACTGCCCATCACGATCAGACAACTATTGGCGACCAGTTCTGCCGGCGCCACGAACGACCACAGGCGCGCAAAAATCTGCTGGTTGAGTTCGCTCACCAGACTGGAAATGAGCTCGACCCGGGCGCCCCCGCTGTGCAGCAGCGCAATCAGGCTGTCCATCTGCAAGGCTGCCCGCTGGAGCTCCTCGATGGTGCTGGCCTGCTCGACCTGCAGCGCGATCAGGTGGGAGTGGTTGGAGACAAAACTCATCAGGTCCAGCTGACTCAGAACGCCCAGGATCTCGTCGCCGTCGCGCACCAGCACGCGGTGGACGCGGTGACGGATCATCGCCAGCAGGGCATCCGACAGCTCGGCATCGGCCGGCAAGGACACCAGCGTGAACTGCGCCACCTCGCGCACCGCCAGTTCGCGGGGCGGCACATCCCGCAACAGGGCGTCGCGCAAGTCGGTGGTCGTGAACATGCCGATGCGCTCGACGCCGTCCAGGGTGTCGCGCA
This sequence comes from Polaromonas sp., assembly GCA_030650875.1. Classification (GTDB taxonomy): domain Bacteria; phylum Pseudomonadota; class Gammaproteobacteria; order Burkholderiales; family Burkholderiaceae_C; genus Polaromonas. The sequence goes on along the minus strand of JAUSDK010000002.1, from coordinate 4,151 downwards.
CCAGCGCATTGCCCAGCCCCTGCGCCTGCAGCAGCCGGCAGACCGACACCAGGTCCAGGCCGCCATCGACAAAAAAGGGCTTGCGGATATAGGCGTCCTTGACCCGCACCATCATCAGCGACAGGAATTCCCGGCTCTTGCGGCTTTGCGCCACGGCCGAAAGCCGGTGCGACAGGTCGGCAAACACCCCGGCGCCAAACCGCGCATTGCCCGCAATCAGGGCCCGCGCCGTGGCACCGGGCAGCTGCCAGGCGTCGACCTCGTCCAGCGCCTGCAGCACGCCGCTGGCGCGGCCGGCCATCACGGCGCGAAAGGCAAAAAAATCGGCCGGGCCGTACACGGCCACGACCTCGCCCGCTTCCAGCTGCTGCACATGCCCCCTGGCCAGCACATACACATGGGCCGGGTCCATGTCAGGGGTCAAGATCACCGCCCCCTTCGGGAAAGACACCCGCTTCAAGCTGCCCCGCACCAGCGCCTCCTGCTCCGGGCTCAGGTCGTCGAAAGGCGGGGCATCGAAAGAAAAGGACTCTGAAAAATGATCCGGCATGGCGGGTTTCCCATAAAAAAAGGACTGCAGGCTATTAAATCCTGCAGTCCTTTCAGCTTATCGCAAGGCGAGCCGAACGGCCCGCCCCTGTCAGGCAGACACCCTCAGTGGCCCGATGCACCCGCAGCGCCGATGCCGGTTTCAGAGCGCACCTGCTGCGCGAGAAAGCCGTCGCGGTCGATCTTGGCCTGCTTGCTGTTGTCCAGAATGGAGAACAGCCAGATGCCGACGAAGCCGATGGTCATGGAAAACAAGGCCGGCGAGGCGTAAGGGAACAGCGCCGAACCCTTGGGGTTGCCCAGCGTGGCTTCCCACACCGAAGGCGACACGATCGTCAGCGCCACCGAGGAGATCAGGCCCATGAAGCCGCCAATCACGGCGCCGCGCGTCGTGCAGTCTTTCCACAGCACCGACATGAACAGCACCGGGAAGTTGGCCGAAGCGGCAATCGCAAAGGCCAGGGACACCATGAAGGCGATGTTCTGCTTCTCAAAGGCAATGCCCAGCACCACGGCAATCACGCCCAGGGCCACGGTGGTGATTTTCGAGATGCGCAGTTCAGACGCGCTGTCGGCCTTGCCCTTTTTGATCACGGTGGCGTACAGGTCATGCGACACGGCAGAGGCACCCGACAATGTCAGGCCGGCGACCACGGCAACGATGGTGGCAAACGCCACGGCCGAGATGAAGCCCAGGAACACGTTACCGCCCACGGCATTGGCCAGGTGAATGGCCGCCATGTTGCCGCCGCCAATCAGGCCGCCCTTGGCGTCCAGGAAAGACGGGTTGGTCAGCACGAAGGTGATGGCGCCAAAACCGATGATGAAGGTCAGCAGGTAGAAGTAACCGATCCAGCCGGTCGCCCACATCACCGACTTGCGCGCTTCCTTGGCGCTGGGCACGGTGAAGAAGCGCATCAGGATGTGCGGCAGGCCGGCGGTGCCGAACATCAGCGCCATGCCAAAGGAGATGGCCGAAATCGGGTCCTTGACGAAGTTACCGGGGCCCATGATGGACTGGCCTAACGCCGCCGCAGCCTCGGCGGTCTTGCCGTCCTTCAGTGCGAGATCGGTCTTGATCGCCACCGCGCCGGCAAACATGGCTTCCGGGCTGAAACCGAAATTCCACAGCACCATGAGCGCCATGAAGCTCGCGCCGCCCAGCAGCAAACAGGCCTTGATGATCTGCACCCAGGTGGTGGCCGTCATGCCGCCAAACAGCACATACACCATCATCAGCGTACCGACGATGACCACGGCAATCCAGTATTCCAGGCCGAACAGCAGCTTGATCAGCTGGCCCGCGCCCACCATCTGGGCAATCAGGTAAAACGCCACCACGACCAGCGTGCCCGAGGCCGCAAAAATGCGGACCGGCGCCTGCTTGAAGCGAAAAGCCGCCACGTCGGCAAAGGTGAACTTGCCCAGGTTGCGCAGGCGCTCGGCCATCAGGAAGGTGATGACCGGCCAGCCGACCAGAAAGCCGATGGAGTAGATCAGGCCGTCAAAGCCGCTGGCCATCACGGCCGCCGAAATACCCAGGAAGGACGCGGCCGACATGTAGTCGCCGGCAATCGCCAAACCGTTCTGAAAGCCGGTGATGCCGCCGCCGCCCGTGTAGAAGTCAGCAGCGGACTTGGTCTTGGATGCCGCCCACTTGGTGATGAACAGGGTCAGCACCACAAAGCCGCCGAACATGCCGATGGCCGTCCAGTTGGTGGCCTGCTTTTCAGCCTGGCCGAGGTCTGCGCCGGCGGCCCATGCCACGGCGGAAACGCCGAACAAGGCGATCAGCGTCAGGATGCGCCGTGTGTTGTCGGACTTGTGGTTCATTTGAGCACTGCCTTGGTGATGTCTGCCGTCAGGTCGTCAAATTCCTTGTTGGCGCGCTGAACATAAATGGCGGTGATCACGATGGTGAACACAATGACGCCGAAACCGATGGGAACGCCCACGGTCATGACACCCTCGCCAATGCGCTGCGAGAGAAAAGGCTTGTTGAAGGCCACCAGCAAAATGAAACCGTAGTACACGACCATCATCGCCAGCGTGAGCCACCAGCCATAGCTGGTGCGCTTGGCCCTGAGCTCCTTGTATTTCGGATGGCTCGCAATCCGTTGAACCAAATCATCATCCATAGCGCGGTCTCCTGGTAATAATAAAAATACGCTGAGACGCAGGTTAAGCGTGACGACTTACCATGCACTTACCGGGCGCTTACCCGTCGCTTACTAATCCCTTCAAAAACAGGGACATCAGGCGATAGCAGATGGAATAACGAGGCACCAATAAGGGGGAGTCAATAACCGCGCGCCGGATCGACGACACCGGCCACCGCCTCGCCGCGCTGCAGGGCCGCGATCTTGCCGGCGATCTGCGCAATACTTTCTTCCCGCAGCGTGCGGGCCGAGGTGTGCGGGGTCACGGTGATGCTCGGGTGCGTCCAGAACGGATGCGCCGCCGGCAGCGGCTCGGTGCGAAACACGTCGAGCGTGGCGCCCGCCAGATGACCGCTGTCAATCAACGCCATCAAATCCTCGTCGACCAGGTGGCTGCCGCGCGCCACATTGATGACGTAGCCGCCCGGCCTCAGCCGCGCCAGCGTGTCACGGCACAGGATGTTGTCGGTGTCCGGCGTGAGCGGCAGCAGGCAGACCAGGATGCGGCTGGCGGCCAGAAAATCGTTGAAGCCGGCCTGGCCTGAAAAGCATTTCACGCCGTCAATCGCCTTGGCCGACCGGCTCCAGCCCGCCACCGGAAAATCAAACTGCGCCAGCGCCCGGCTGACGCGCGCGCCCAGCACGCCCAGCCCCATCACGCCGACCGGAAAATCGGTGCGCAGGCGCGGCTTGCGGTACGACCATTTGCCTTGCCTGGCGTCCGCCTCATAGCCGTCAAACTCGCGAAAATGCCGGATCACCGCATGGCATACGTATTCGGCCATCTGCACCGACATGCCGGCGTCGTCTAACCGCACCACGGGCACGCCGGGCGGCAGGCGCAGCTTGAGCAAGGCATCGACGCCAGCGCCGATATTGAAGATGCCCTTGAGCTGCGTCTGCTCGTCGATGAACTGTTGCGGCGGCGCCCAGACCACGGCGTAGTCGGCCGGAGCAGCGCCTGCCGACCAGACCTCCACTTCAGCGCCGGGAAAGGCGGCCCGCAGACCTTCCAGCCAGGGCTGGGCTTTGGTGTCGGTGCAGCAAAAACTGATGCGCATGCCAATCTTTCAAAAAAAATTTCAGACAGCGATCTTAAGCAGCTCCGACCCCTCCGTGACCTGGTCGCCCGGCGCGTACATCAATTCCTCGACCACGCCGTCGGCCGGCGCGGCAATCGTGTGCTCCATCTTCATCGCTTCCATCACCGCCAGCGGCTGGCCCTTTTGAACCAAATCGCCGGCCTTGACGGAAAACGACAGGATTTTTCCGGGCATGGGCGCGGTCAGGCGGCCGCCTTCCGCGTGGCTCTCGCCGGCGTGGGCCAGCAGGTCCATCGCGGTGATCTGGGTCGCGCCGCGCGCGGTAAAGACATGATCGACCTCGCCTTGCGTATAAACCACTGCGGTCACACGCTGGCCGGCGAACTGGATGTCCATGCCC
>JAUSDK010000288.1 GCA_030650875.1 Polaromonas sp. | reverse complement strand
ATTCGGATGAAGGCCAGCAGTCGGTTGGAACGGCCCTCATAACCTTTTATCCACTGGCAAAAATGGCGGTGCCAGCAACATTGCCCAGCTGCGGCTTACATCAAGCACACAACTGAGGGAGTTATGCAGAGTTTTCCTAGGGTGAAATAGACTGTCGCGCCTTCGTTCAATTTGCTTTCAGCCCATACGCGGCCCTCGTGACGCCCAATGATGCGCTTGACGGTAGCCAGCCCGACACCGGTTCCAGAGAATTCCTCATGCGAATGAAGGCGTTGAAAGGTTCCAAAAAGTTTGTCAACGAAGGCCATGTCAAACCCGGCGCCATTGTCTTTGACGAAAAATATGGTGTCGCCATCGGCCCCCAACTTGCTGCAAAATTCAATCCGTGCCAGCGCTTGTTTGGCAGTGAACTTCCACGCATTGCCCAATAAGTTCTGAAGGACAGCCGAAAGCAAGCGGGGATCCCCGTGCGCATGCAGACCCTCCTGAATGTGCACTTGCACCTGGCGTTCTGGTTCCCGCTCCCTGCACGCCTGTTCTACCTGTTTGGCGATTGCCGAAAGATCGACATTTTCTAACTTGATCTGTCCGTGGTTTAGTTGCGCAAGACTCAGCAAGCCCTCAATCAACTCGCCCATCTGCTTGGCCCCGGCACAGATTCGATTCAGGTAGTGCTTGCCTTTTTCGCTGACATTATTTCCATCGACCTTCGCTAGCAACTGGCTAAATCCGGCGATGGTGCTTAGCGGCGTGCGCAGGTCATGTGACACAGAATAAGAAAAAGACTCCAGCTCCTGGTTGGCCGCCTGCAGCTGAGTCGTGCGTTGCCGCACACGCTCTTCAAGTCCGGCATTGAGGCGCAAAATTTCTTCCTGGGCCTGCTTGCGTTCCCGGATGTCGGTATTGATCGCCAGGACACTGGTAGGCGCACCCAGATCGTCATGCACCAGTGTCCAGTGTCCTTCGACTGCGAGCGGCAGGCCGTCGTGGTCCACCTGCCGCAGTTCGCCGGCCCATTCACCGGTGGCCAGCAACTGATCCATGGCCCTGCTGAAGTCAGCCGGGTGGTGCATCAGGCCGAGGACGGACTGGCCCAGTGCCTCAGCCGCAGTCCATCGGTAAAGCCGTTCAGCGCCCTGGTTCCAGTAGAGTATCTTGTGCTGCAAATCCCGGATGACGATGGCATTCTGGGCGCTGTCCAGAATCGATGCCTGTTCCCTGACCTTGGCATCGGCTTGCAGGCGTTCGAGCTCGGCCGCCGCGCGCGATGCAAAAATTTGCAGGGTCGACTCAATCAACTCGGTCAGTTTCAGTGGCTCGCGAAACAGCACAAAAAACATGCCGATCGGCTGGCCTGCCGCGTCTTCCAGCAGTCGCCCCGCATAGGCTTCGGCATCGACGAACAGTGCAGGCATCGAGCACGGGAAACGAGCTCGTACATTCGAGTACACAACGAAGCCGCCTGACTGCATCAGGTTCAAGCAGGGCGTGTCCTCCAGCAGGTAGTCAAAGTTGCTGACGGGCTGCCCCGCCACGACCCCGGCAATGATGCGGGCCATCATCGGCTCCCCGGGCAGCAGGCGGACCACGAAGCCAGCATCGGCGCCCAATGCCTCCGTCGTGTTTCGCATCAGCTGCTCAAAAAACTTGGTACCCACCGTCGCCGACACACCGGCCGCCACTTTCAGCACAGTCTCCTCAATGCGGCGCCGCTCCCGGCGCGAGCGGATGTTGCCGATGCCAAAGGCCAGGTTGTCGGCCATATCCTGCAGCAGCTTGATTTCGTCGGCTCCCACTTTTTCCACCGAAGCAGAGTACAGAGCCAGCAAGCCGAAGGTCCGGCTGGCATCGCGCAAAGGCAAAAACACGGCGCTGCGGTAGCCCTGCCGCATGGCCTCCTCGTGCCTATAGAACTGGTTGTCCCCCTGCGCGATGTCTTCGCTGACCTTGGCCTGGCCGCTGCGTATGGCCTGCCCGGCCGGCCCGCAACCGCTTTGCTGTTCGGCATCCCAGGTCAGCCTGACGCTGGACAGGTAACCCTCCTCGTGGCCGGCATGGGCCATCGGCACGATGCTGAGGGCCTCGTCCTCCTGCGCAAAACCGACCCATGCCATCCGGTAACCCCCCTCATCCACCGCCAGACGACACACCTGCAGCAGCAGCTCGACTTCGTCGTCCATGCGGGTCAGGGCTTCGTTGCAGCGACTGAGCATTCGCAGTGCCCGGTTGGTACGCGCCAGCTCCAGGTCCGCGAGTTTGCGCTGGGTGATGTCCGTGTTGATTATGAGTATCGATCGTGGCTGGCTATTCGCGTCAAGCACCAGGGTCCGCTGGCTGTCAACTACCAAAGCGCTGCCGTCCTTGCGCCGCTGCGCAACTTCGCCGCGCCATTCGCCGTGGTCCAGGACCCGGTTGGTGACGTTTCTGAAGGCAACCGGGTCGTCCCAGGTCAGCTCATCTGGTGAAATTTTCATGGCTTCTTCTGGGGTCCAGCCGTAAAGACGCTCCGCGCCTTTGTTCCAGAACAGAATCTGGTCATCGATTCCATGGACTGCAATCGCGTCCGTTGCCTTGTCAAGCAACGATGCCTGCTCGCGGTAACGCGCCGCATGCGCGAGAGCCTCTTCACGCAGTCGCTGCTCCTCAGTCACGTCCTCGGCAACGATGAGCAGGCGGCGGTCGTCTTGCGCCAGGCGGATTCCCGCGATGGCAACGCGCAGCCGTTTTTCGCCGAGAGCAACGTCAATCCCGTGTAGGGTTGTACCGTCGGCAAGGACGCCTTGCGCCTGCTCGCGCAACCAGGGTTGCGGCAGGAGTGCATCGAGTTCATGCCCGACAACGTCATCTTCGCTCTTCAATCCGAAAATCCCGCGAAAGGTGTCGTTGACACTGAGCACGCGCAGGGCGTCGTCCGCCACGATCAGCCCTGCCGGAAGGTTCGCAAGGATGTCCTCGGCGTAGCGTTTCAGACCAAGGATGGCGTTCCGGTCTGTGAGATCGGTCAGCGAACCGGCCACCCGCAGCGCTGTTCCGTCGGATGTGCGCATGGTATTTCCACGGGCTCTGAACCAGCGATACTCACCGCTGCGACAGAGCAGCCGATACGTCACGTCGT
>JAUSDK010000283.1 GCA_030650875.1 Polaromonas sp. | reverse complement strand
CCTAGGAGGCTGGGCGCCAGAAGGCTTTAAACGGGGACGAATTGGTTGAGAGACCGCTCATGCGGTCTGGCCGATGGTGAACGTGTCCGTCAACACCATCGGACCTATCTGCAAAGACGTGTTCAATCAGGCTCGGGCGCGTGATTTTTGCAATATGGGTGCGCTTTGCTACTCAACTCGCCTGCATCGCCCCCATTCGGCGCAGATTGAGCGCCAGGCAGACGAGCTTGAACTCGGCTTTCACCTTTTCCAGGCCCCGCATACTGAACTGGCGAAACCCCAGGACGTTCTTGATCCAGCCGTTGGGCGGCTCGGCAATCCACTTACGTTTGCGGTAATCAAGCTTGCCTTGTTCGGTCTCGAACTTGGCGGCCATCGCCACCGTGTGCGGGTAACGCCTGGCATCCCTGGGCTTGGCCAATACCTTGCCCTCGCGCCCCAGCGCGATCACCAGTTCGGTATCCGGCTGGGTTGCTGCCAATTCGGCCATCACCGCTTCACTGCGGTAGCCCGCATCGGCCAATACCTGGCTCGCTGCTGAACCGGTGTGCGCCTTGAGGGCCGCCAGCACCATGGGCAGCTGCTGCACTTCGGCGCTGGTGTTCACGACTTCGGCGGCCACGATGATGTGCGCCGTCTCATCGACTGCGGACTGGGCGTTGTAGGCATAGTCAAAGCCGCCACCGGCGCGCTTCATGATGCGGGACTCGGGGTCGGTAAAGCTGTCCTGGGCTTTGGGCGGCGGAACACCAAAGTCACGCTGATACGGTTTTCCGCCCTTGGGCTTGCCATTTTTGTCCTTGGGTTGGCGCTCGTCATCCGCGCTGCGCCCACGCTGCGCGTCGCTTTGGCGCTGGCGTTCTTCAAGGCGGGCCTTGGCTGCCTCAATCGCAGTCAGGCGCACTTGCCTGCGTTCAAGCTCGGCGGGGATGTCCAGGTCGGGCGCGTTCTTCTCGGCTTCGTCGGTGTTGGCCGCCTTTTGCAGCAAGGCTGCGATCTGGGCTTTGAGCTCGGTCTCGCTCGTTTGCATGCGCGCATAGCTCATGGCCTTGTGGCGGCTGGCATTGGCCTTGATTTTGGTGCCGTCCACGGCAATGGTGCCCAGCTTGACCAGGCCCATCTCGCGTGCCAGGCGCACCACTTGAACAAACAGTTCGGTGAACTCGCTCAGGTGCAGGGCACGGAACTCCCGTATCGTGCGGTGGGCGGGGAAGTTCTCGGCTGCGAGCACGCGAAAGGCCACGTCTTCGTGGAGCTTTCTGGCGATCTTTCGTGAGCTGAATACGCCGGTAGCGTACGAATAGACCAAGACCTTGACCATCATGGCCGGATGAAACGGCTGATTGCGTGGGCCACCTGCTGCGTAGCGGGCATGAAAGGCGCTCAGGTTCAGGCTGGCTACGGTGTCGTTGATGAAGTAGGCCAGATGGCCTTGGGGTAACCAGTCCTGGATGGCGCTGGGGAAGAGCTGTTGCTGTTCAGGGTGGTAGGGGATGTAGCTCGCACTCATGCCCAATATTGAAACTCAAACTTCAATAATTGGCATCGGGAAAATCCCTTCTGCCGCCCAGACTCCTAGCGTGGCCATTGCCTTAATATGAGCCACCGGCCGGCTGCCCAGCGCGAAACGCTTGTGATAGATGACGATCCGCGAGTCACGTCCCGGGACACATCATCGAGGGTCCTCTTCAGTTAAGGGTTGTCCGATACCTGCCCGTGCGAGATGACAGCGCCAGACACGACAACGGCCTGAGGGCAGGTGTTGGACAAGCCTCGAAGGAGGAAACTGCGGAATGCACCTCGGGGGCGCGAGAAGGCTATGAAACTAT
>JAUSDK010000281.1 GCA_030650875.1 Polaromonas sp. | reverse complement strand
CTTCCAATCTGCTGCAAGCCTTGCAGGGATCGCAGGCACATCAACCGTGCCCGAAAGCACAACGTCGCTCACGCTGCGGCTGCGGAGGGTATCGCCACTCCAGAAATAAGAAACCGGGCGCTCTTGCATGTTCAGTGATTCGCACCCGGTAGTCAGTGCGTGACGTAACCCATCGTCTGTGGTAGCCACAGCACAATCTGCGGAAACACCGTCATCGCCAGCAGCAATAACAGCAGCATGACGAGGAAGGGCCAGCCCTCTTTCATCATCTCGCCAATCGGGATGCCGGTGAGCGCCTTGGTCACAAACAGCAGCATGCCAAAGGGCGGGTGAATCAGCCCGATCATCATGTTCAGCACCACCAGCACACCAAAGTGCACCAGGTCCACCCCCAGCAGTTTGGCGGCGGGCAGCAGCATGGGCACAAACACCAGCAGCAGCACCGACACATCCAGAAAGCAGCCCAGCACCAGGAACATCACGTTGACCATCAGCAAAAAGCCGATCTGCGACAGGTGCATGCTGTCCACCCAGGTGGCCATGGCCTGCGGCACGCCTTCAGCGGTGAAGGCGTAGTTGAGCATGAAGGAGCCGGCCAGGATCATGGTGATGACGGCGCTGCCGCGCGTGGACTCCATCACCACGCCCCAGAAGGTGCGCCAGGTCAGCGCCCGGTACACCACGCCCGCCAGGATAAGGGCGTGAAACGCCGCCACGGCGGCCGCTTCGGTCGGGGTGAAGGCGCCTGAATAAATGCCACCCAGCAGCACGATGGGCATCGACAACGGCAGGGCGCCGCGGTAGATGATGGACGGCCATTCCTTCAGCGGTATTTTGGCTTCGCGCGGCATGTTGCGTTTCACGGCAATGAAATGCACCACGGCCATCATCAGTCCGGCCATCAGGAAGCCTGGCACCACGCCACCCAGAAACAGCGCGCCCACCGACGCGCCCGACACCATGGCGTAGATCACCATGGGAATCGACGGCGGAATGATGGGGCCGAGCGTGGCGCTGGCCACCACCACGGCGCCGGCAAAGCCGCGTGAATATTCGGGCTTTTTCAGCATCTGGCGAATCGTCACCAGGCCCGGTCCGGCAGCATCGGCAATGGCGCTGCCGCTCATGCCGGAAAAAATCACGCTGACCAGAATGTCCACCTGCGCCAACCCACCGCGCATGCGGCCCACCAGGATGCGGCAGAAGTCAAAAATGCGCTCGCTCACCGTGCCCGCGTTCATGATGTTGGCGGCAAACACAAAGAGCGGCACGGCCAGCAGCACGTAGCTGTTGTACAGGCCATTGCCGATCTGCTCGGTCACCAGGCCAATGTCCTGGCCCTTGACCATGAGGTAGGCAATGCCCGAGACGATCATCGAAAAGCCGATGGGCATGCGCAGCGCCATGCCAGAGATCAACACCAGCACCAAAACCAGGATACCGCTCGTCATATGCGCAACTCCGCTTCAAGACCCACACCGCGCAGCGCTTGCCGGATGGCCCAGGCCGAACGAACGACCAGGGCGGCCAGCAGCAGCACAAAAGGAAAAAACACCCACATGAACGGAAGCCCCAGCACCGGGGTTCCCTCGCGGGCCATGAAATGCACATAGTCCCAGCTGGCCGGAATGCCGCACAGCGCCAGCCCGCCCACCATCAGGTTGCCCACGATCATCATCACCTGCCGCATGCGCCGGGGGGCGTAGTTCCACAGCAGGTCAAACACCACATGCTCGCGCTCGGGCACCACGAAGGCGGCCGCCCACAAGATGATCCAGACATAGAGGATGACGGCGGCCTCATCGGTCCACGCCAGCGGCTTGTTGAACCCGAAACGTGCCGTGACCTGGATCACGAACACGATGAACAGGGTCAGGAACAAGCCGCCACCGATCGCATCGGCGGCTTTTTTAGGCCAGCTTTTCATGGTTGCTTGGCGCGCCTGGTTTACTTGGTGGCGTTGATGCGCTCAACCAGGCCTTTGGGCCACACCTTGGCGTAGTCCGAGTTCTGGTAGACGGCCTGCACCGACTTGCGAAAGGCGTCCACGTCGGGCGTGGTCACCTGCAGGCCCTGCTGCTTGAAGAAGTCGACCAGCTGGGCCTCTTCCTTCAGCCGATTTTCATTGTTGTAGGCAGCAGCGGCAGCGGCGGCGGCCCTGACCTTTTGCTTTTGCGCCGGGTTCATGGCGTTCAGGGCCTTGTTGGAAATGGCAATAAAAATGCCGTCCACCAGATGGCTGGTCAGCACGATCTGCTTGGTCACTTCGTAGAACTTGGCGGCACGCACCGAAGGCAGCGGGTTGTCCTGGCCGTCAATCGTGCCGGTCTTCAGGCCCAGGTAGACCTCGCCGAAGGCCAGCGGGGTGGGCGTGGCGCCCAGGGCTTCGCCCAGGAACAGCCATTCCCTGGAGCCCGGCATGCGCAGCTTCACGCCCTTGAGGTCGGCCGGGGTTTTCACGTTGCGCGCTTCGCGCAGGTTGACTTGCCGAGTGCCGAGGTACACGGTGGACAGCGGGGTCACGTCCATTTTTTCAGCCACGGACTTGAACATCTCGGCGCCAATCGGGCCGTTGAACACCTTTTGCTGGTGGTCCGGGTCACGAATGATGTAGCCGGCGGTGAAGACCGAGAACTCGGGCACCAGCTTGGCAATGTCAAAGGCTGAAATCGACGACAGCTCCAGGTTGCCGCGCGCCATGGCGGCCGGCTCCGTGCCTTGCTTGAACAGCGACGCGTTCAGGTTGATCTGCACATCGAATTCGCCGGGCGCGGATTTATCCAGGTTGTCCTTGAACACGGTCCACATCTTGGCGTGCCAGTCGTCGGGCACGGCCGGGGTCGAGATGCGCAGCAGCACCTTGTTCTGGGCCTGGGCCGCGGGCAGCAGGGCGCCCATCAGCAGGACGGAAGATGCGGCGGCCAGCAGGGTGCGGCGAAGCAGGGAATGTTTCATGGTTGTCTCCTTTTCGTTTATCGGTTGGCTAACGTGTCAAAAAATCTGCTCAGTCGGATTCAGGATCAATGCCGAATTCCCGGATGGTTTTCTCCAGGGCCGCGAACTCGTCAGCCGTCAGCGCCACCAGCGGCGCACGCGCGCGCAGCCAGCCGGGCTCGCCGCTCAGCATCGCCATGATGCCCTTGAGCGCCGGCATCAGCGAATAACCGTCGAGCAGGCCGATCAGTTTGACCACGCGCTCACGTTCGGCCGGTGTGGCGGGCGCATCGGGCTGCGTCACCAGGCGGTCCACCACGCGCGGCATGAAGTTGGCCAGGCCGCTGATGGCGCCCGTGCTGCCGCGCCGGCCCATTTCGGGCAGGTCGGGCTCGAAGCCGACGTACACCGTCAGGTCTTTCATGAAGGCCTCGGCCAGTCCGATGGAATGCGCGGTGGTGCAAGCGCTGTCCTTGATGCCCAGGATGGTGTCCGGGTACATCGCCTTGAGTGTGGCAATCACGTGGTGCGACAGGCTGACGCCGGTGACCTGCGGGATGTGATAAAGGTACAGCTTCAATTTGGGCAGGCCCTGCCCCATGCCGTCGATCACATAGCGGTAGCTGTCGATGATGCCCTGGTCGGACACGCCCTTGAGGAAAAACGGCGGCAGCATCAGGCAGCCATGCACGCCGGCGCTGACCGCATGGCGCGTCAGCGCCAGCGTCTCGGGCAGGGCGGCGCAACTGGTGGACACCATGATCTGCGCGGCCGGGATGCCGTTGGCGATCAGCTGCTCGACGGCCTCCTTGCGCTCGGCCATGGAAAACGACGGGCCTTCGCCAGTGGTGCCAAAAATGGTCACACCGGGGCAGCCTCGGGCGAGCAGCGACTTGCAATGCGCCGCCAGCCGGGCGTGGTCGATGCTCAGGTCGGCATTGAGCGGCGTCAGCAACGCAGGCCAGATGCCGCGAAAGGCAGCAGACGGAGCGGAATCAGGGGATGTCGTCATTCAGGGTTCTCCAAAGACCACGGCATCGCGGGCCGCGGCAGTCCAAGTACGCGAAGGTGCGCACTTTCAATGTGGTGGCCAAGGCGCTCCAGCACGGCTTGCGCGTCGCGCCGCTTGAGGGCCTCGATAAACCAGAGGTGCTCTTCCATCGCCGGAATCAGCACCTGCGGCGACAAGGTGGAGCCTTCGAGCTTGATCAGGCGCACGCGCAGGCTGTTGATGCGGTAGACCTCGGAAATCAGCTCGTTGCCCAGCGCATCAATCATCAGGTCGTGCAGGCCCCAGTCCACGGCGGTGGCGTCCTTGAGCAGGTCGTCGTCGATGCTGCCGCTGCGCGCGCGCCGCACGATGTCCAGGTGGCTTTGCTCGATGGCGGCCAGGTCGCGATCGGACACCATGGTCACAAAACGGGTGGCGGCTTCCCGCTCCAGCAACTGGCGCAGCTGGAAGGCGTTGTTGATCAGCTTCAAGTCGACATGGGCCACCTGCAGGCCGCGCTGCGGCACGGTCTTGAGCAGCCCCTCGGCCTCCAGGCGCGGAATCAGTTCGCGCACCGCGCCCAGCGGCATGCCCAGCAGCTGCATCAGTTCGCGCTGCGAGATGAACTGGCCGGGCCGGATGTTGGCGTCAACGATCTGCTGCTGAAAACTCGCATAAGCCTGCGCGCGCAGGCTGCTAGTGGCGACGGAGGGTGCGGTGCTCATGGTGCGTCGCTGGCGATGACGCCCTTGCGCAGCAAAATGTTGCCGTATTTGCGCGATTCACCGGTTTGCAAAATCACGAAAGCCAACTGCGCGCGCTGGTAAAAAGCAAAGCGCTCCAGCGTGCCGGCGGGCGCTTCACCGGCCTGTTGCAATGCAACAGCGAACTCGGCCACCGGCCCGGGCACCGCGTCGGCATCGCCCACGACCTGCATGGTCCAGGCCGCTTCAGGCACGAAATCGTCGAGCGGCAGCACCTGCAGCACGGCCTTCAATGCCTGCGTGGCGTTGGCGCCGGCCAGTTGCACCAGCCGCGCACCGCCCTTGCCGGCCATGCTGGCCGCCGGAAAGTTCGCATCGACGATGGCCACGTCGTCGCCATGGCCCATGCTGGCCAGCGCATGCAGGGCATCGGGTGTCAGCAGCAGGGAAATATTTTTGAGCATGGAATGAACGTGAAGGGCGTCAAGGGCGTGCAATTTGTTGTCAAAACCCCGGGATTTCCCGGTGTCAACGACTGACATGTTAGTTGTACTATGAGTAAACTTTTATTGGGACTTACCCTGAAATGACTATTTTCTTTCCTCCCTGCGCCGGCAGCGGCCTGCGGCTCGGCTTGGGCGGCGCACCGCTGGGCAACCTGTTTGAAGCGGTCAGCGATGGCGAAGCCCGGCAGCTGGTGGATGCGGCATGGCACGGCGGCTGCCGCAGCTTTGACACCGCGCCGCACTACGGCCATGGCCTGTCCGAGCGGCGGCTGGGCGATGCGCTGCGCGGCCAGCCGCGTGATGGATTCGTGCTGTCAAGCAAGGTGGGGCGGCTGCTCACGCCCGATGCGGCCGCCCCGCGCGCCCAGCATGGCTATGTGGACATGCTGCCGTTCCGGCAAACCTGGGATTTCAGCGCCGCCGGCACGCGCCGCAGCGTGGAAGACAGCCTGCAGCGCCTGGGCCTGGCCCGGCTTGACGTGGCCTATGTGCACGACCCCGACGCGTCCACGCACGGCACGAATGCGCCAAAAGTATTGCGGCAGGTGCTAAACGAAACCCTGCCGGCGCTGCGGCAGCTTAAAACCGAAGGCTTGGTCGGCGCCATCGGGCTCGGCACGAACGATGTCGAGGTGGTGTCGCAGGTGCTTGCCGAGGCCGACCTCGATGTGCTGATGCTGGCAGGGCGCTACAGCCTGCTGGACCACAGCGCCCTGCCCGAGCTGCTGCCGGCCTGCACGGCGCGCGGCGTGCGCGTGGCGCTGGGCGGTGTCTTCAATTCGGGCATCCTGGCCACCGGCATACGCGGCGGCGCGGCCACGTTCAACTACGCACCGGCGGCAAGGGAGTGGCTGGAACGCACCGCGCGGATCGAAGCGGTCTGCGACGCCTTTGGCGTACCGCTGCGGGCAGCCGCGCTGCAGTTTCCGCTGGCGCATCCGGCGGTGGACCTCGTCATGCTGGGCGCGCGCAAGGTGGCGGAATGGGATGACGCGCAAGCCATGCTGCGCCATCCGGTGGCGCCTGAATTCTGGGCCGTGCTGCAGGCGCAGGGGCTGATTCCTTTGGAGGCGCCCACGCCATGACCATTGACGCGCATTTCCATGGCTGGCAGCTGGCGCGCGGCGACTACGGCTGGCTGACGCCCGCGCTGGCGCCTATCTACCGCGATGTGGCGGTCAGCGACTGGCAGGCCCAATCAGCGCCGCATGGCGTGACTGGCGGCGTGCTGGTGCAGGCCGCGCCCACCGAGGCGGAAACCGCATTTTTGCTGGCCCAGGCCGACGCCCACCCTGCCGTGCTGGGCGTGGTCGGCTGGGTCGATCTGGCCGCCGGCGACGCGCCCGCGCGCATTGAAAAGCTGGCGCGCCATCACAAACTCAAGGGCCTGCGCCCCATGCTTCAAGACATGATGGACGACGAATGGATCTTGCAACCCGCGCTGGCGCCAGCGCTGCAAACCATGGCTGATTGCGGCCTGGTGTTCGATGCGCTGGTCAAGCCGGTGCATCTGGCGCATATCCTGACACTGGCCGGGCGGTATCCCGGTTTGCGCCTCGTGATCGACCACGCCGGCAAGCCCGACATTGCGGCTGGCCCATGGCAGCCGTGGGCCGACGGCATGGCCCGGCTGGCGTCGCAGACCGGTGCTTATTGCAAACTTTCCGGCCTGCTGACCGAAGCCGGACCCACGCCCGCGCCCGGCGCCGTACAGCCTTGGGCAGCGCATGTGCTGGCCTGCTTTGGCGCCGACCGCCTGGTTTGGGGCAGCGACTGGCCGGTGCTGGAGATGGCCGGCAGCTACGCGCAGTGGTGGGCCGAGACACGGCAATTACTGGCCGGCCTGAGCCCGCAGGCGCAAGATGCCATGATGGACGGCAATGCCCGGCGGCTCTACCGACTGCCAGCGCCATCCCTGGCATGAATTTTCCCTTCCCCCTTGATCAACACTGAAAACGGAGACGCTCCCATGAAAAGATCGCCTGCCATGCCATGGCTGCCTGAAGACGGACTGACCGGAACGCTGGTCGGCCGCGCCTGGGTTCCCGGCCCCACTCCGGGGCCATCGGTCATCGTGCTACGCCCGGACGGCGTGTACGACCTGTCGGCGCATTTCGCCACCATGAGTGACCTGCTCGATGCAGCCGATCCGGCCGGGCAGGTGCGCGCTGCGCCCGGGCGCCGTGTCGGCAGCATCGACCAGCTGATGCCAGGCGCGGCGGCGCAGGCGGCCGACGCCCAGACGCTGCGCCTGCTCGCGCCCTGCGATCTACAGGTCATCAAGGCCGCCGGCGTCACCTTTGCCACCAGCCTGATCGAGCGGGTGATCGAGGAGCAGGCCCGCGGCGACGCTGGTCAGGCGGCCGCCGTGCGCCAGCAGGTCGTGGAACTGCTGGGCGGCGACCTGGGCGCGATACGGCCCGGTTCGCTGCAGGCGATGCAGCTCAAGGCGCTGCTGATCGAGAAGGGCCTGTGGTCGCAATACCTGGAAGTCGGCATCGGCCCGGACGCCGAAGTGTTCACCAAGGCGCCGGTGCTGTCGAGTGTCGGCAGCGGCGCCCAAATCGGCATCCATCCCGGTTCAGCCTGGAACAACCCCGAGCCCGAGATCGTGCTGGCCGTGAACAGCCGGGGCGACACCGTGGGCGCCAGCCTGGGCAATGACGTGAACCTGCGCGACTTCGAGGGCCGCAGCGCGCTGCTGCTGGGCAAGGCCAAGGACAACAACGCGTCCTGCGCCATCGGGCCCTTCATCCGGCTGTTCGATGCCAGTTATTCCATCGATGACGTGCGCCGCTGCACCGTTAGCCTGCAGGTAGACGGGCTTGACGGTTTCGAGATGCAGGGCAGCAGCTCGATGGCGCAGATCAGCCGCGACCCGCTGGACCTGGTGGCGCAGACGCTGGGCGCGCACCACCAGTATCCCGACGGCGTGATGCTGTTCCTCGGCACCATGTTTGCACCAACGCAGGACCGGGGCCAGCCCGGCAGCGGCTTTACCCACCAGCTCGGCGACGTGGTGCAGATTTCCAGCCCGCAGCTCGGCCTGCTGGTCAATGAAGTGAACCACTGTGACCGGGTGGCGCCGTGGACCTTCGGGCTGCGCGCGTTCTATGCCAATCTGTCGGTCCGCGGGCTGCTGGCGCAGGCCGCCCGCCCATAGGCCAGGGCGCCCTGGCGGGTCACAGGTCGAGGCCGACCTTGCCAGCGGCTTCGACGATCTCCTGCCAGGTCTGAAGGTCCACCGCTATCCCGTCCTGCGCGCGCTGCAGGCGCATGGCCCGCTCGGGCTCGCCGGCAATCTGCACATTCTCGAAACCATCGGCGGGCGGGCTCTGGCGCAGCCAGTCCACAAATGCACTGGCCTCGGTGTCAAACGGCGCCTGGGTGCCCAACCTGGCCGGGTCAATCAGCACGGTCAGCATGCTGTTGATGATGGCCCGGCCCTCGACGCTGGGCGAATGCCAGGTGCCGCCGCCCGTCAGCGCGCCGCCCAGCAGTTCGCAGGCCACGGCCAGCCCGTAGCCCTTGTGCTCGCCGAAGGGCATCAGCGCCCCAAAAAATCCGTTCGCCTGCGGCACGACGACCACGCCGGGATCGGTCGTCGGCTCACCGTGCTCGTCCATCAGCAGGCCGGGCGCCACCGCCTTGCCCTGGTTGTGGGCCACGCGCATCTTGCCCTGGGCGACGCGGCTGGTGGCAAAGTCCAGCACAAAGGGCGGCTCGTCTTTTAATGGAATGCCGATGCAGCACGGATTCGTGCCGAAGCGCCCGTCGCTGCCGCCCCAGGGGGCGACCACGGCACGCGACTTGACATTGACGAAATGCAGCGACACCAGCCCCTGGGCCACGGCCATTTCGGCAAAGTGGCCGATGCGCCCGAGGTGGTGCGACTCGGCCAGCGCCATGATGCAGCTGCCATGCAGCTTGGCCCGGGCCATGCCCAGCGCCATCGCCTGCTCGCCGATGACCTGGCCGTAGCCGCGCTGGCCGTTCAGGCTCAGCAAGGCCCCGGCGTCCAGCACGGTCTGCACGCTGGCGTTGGGCGTGAGGCCGCCTTCAAGCACCGCATCCACATAGCGCGGCAGCATGCCCACGCCGTGCGAGTCGTGGCCGCTCAGGTTGGCCATGACGAGGTTGGCGGCGACTTTGTCGGCTTCTTCGGCCGAACTGCCGGCCGCGACTAAAACGCTAGCGCACTGTGTCCGCAGAACCTGGGCAGGAATTATTTTTTGCATAGAAATCCCGTGGCTCACATGACCGCGCCGACTTGCCACGGCACAAACTCGTTCTGCCCGTAGCCGTGCTGCTCGCTCTTGCTCTGCTGGCCCGAGGCAGTGGCCAGCACCTGCTCAAAAATGCGCTGGCCCATTTCCTGGATAGACGCGCTGCCGTCGATGATCTCGCCGCAGTTGATGTCCATGTCTTCCTCCTGGCGCTGCCACAGCGCCGAGTTGGTGGCCAATTTCAGCGAAGGCGAAGGCGCGCAGCCATAGGCCGAGCCGCGCCCGGTGGTGAAGCAGATCACGTTGGCGCCGCCCGCCACCTGGCCGGTGGCACTGACCGGGTCGTAGCCCGGCGTGTCCATGTAGACAAAGCCGTGGGCGCTGACCGGTTCGGCATATTCATAAACCGCCTCGAGGTTGCTGGTACCGCCCTTGGCCACCGCGCCCAGCGATTTCTCCAGAATGGTCGTCAGCCCGCCGGCCTTGTTGCCGGGCGAGGGGTTGTTGTTCATCTCGCCCTCGTTGATCTGGGTGTAGTGCTCCCACCACTTGATGCGGGCAATCAGCTTTTCGGCTATGTCAGGGCGCACGGCGCGGCGCGTGAGCAAATGCTCGGCGCCGTAGATTTCCGGGGTTTCGCTCAGGATGGCGGTGCCGCCGTGGGCCACCAGCAGGTCCACCGCCGCGCCCAGCGCCGGGTTGGCGCTGATGCCCGAATAGCCGTCCGAGCCGCCGCACTGAAGGCCGATGGTGATGTGGGCTACGCTGCACGGTTCGCGCTGCACGTCATTGGCGTGCGGCAACATGTCCTTGACCAGCGCAACGCCTTTGTCGACGGTCTTGCGCGTGCCGCCGGTGTCCTGGATGTTGAAGACGCGAAAGTTGTCGCCTTCGCGCAGCGCGCTGTGCGCCAGCCAGGCGTTGATCTGGTTAGCCTCGCAGCCCAGGCCGACGACCAGCACGCCGGCAAAGTTGGCATGCGTGGCATAGCCGGCCAGCGTGCGCTCCAGGATCTGCATGCCCATGCCCTCGGTGTCCATGCCGCAGCCGGTGCCGTGGGTCAGCGCCACCACGCCATCGACGTTGGGGAAATCCTTCAGGGCCGAGGGGTTGGTTTTCCGCGAAAAATGATCGGCAATGGCGCGCGCCGCCGTGGCCGAGCAGTTGACGCTGGACAAGATGCCGATGTAGTTGCGCGTCGCCACGCGGCCGTCGGCGCGCTTGATGCCCATGAAGGTCGCTTCGCGCAGCGGGGCTGGCGGCTTCACGTCGGCGCCAATGGCGTAGTCGCGGGCAAAGTCGCCCTTGTCAGGCCCCATGTCGAGGTTGTGGGTGTGCACATGCTCGCCAGGCGCAATCGCCTTGCTGGCAAAACCGATGATCTGGTTGTAGCGCCGCACCGGCTCGCCGGCCGCCAGCGCGCGCGTGGCCACCTTGTGGCCGGGCGGAATCAGGCCTTTGATGGTGATGTTTTCGACCTGTGTGCCGCCCACGAGCTGGGCCCGGGCAATCAGCACATCGTCGGCGGGATGGAGGCGGATAAAAGGAATCATGGCGTGACCTCTCGGCAATCAAATATCAAAAATCTATCAGTCAATAAAACATCTTCGGCAGCCAAAGCACGGCCTTGGGAAAGTAGGTGATGATGCCCAGACTGACGAGCAAGGGCACCAGCCACGGCAAGATGGCCATGGTGGTTTGCTCCACCGACAGCTTGGCCACCCGCGCCAGCACAAACAGCACCATGCCCATGGGCGGGTGCAGCAGGCCTATCATCAAATTGAGCACCATCACCAGCCCGAAATGGACCGGGTCAATGCCGAGCTGCTGCGTGATGGGCAGCAAGATCGGCACCAGGATGGTGATGGCGGCGGTGGGCTCCAGGAAGCAGCCGACAAACAGCATCAAGAGGTTGGCCAACAGCAAAAAGACCCAGGCCTCCTTCGTGAAACCCAGCACCCATTCGGCAATGCCGGCGGTCACGCCCGTCGCCGTCAGCATCCAGCCAAAAATGGACGCGGCGGCCACGATGAACAGCACGGTGGAAGTGGTTTCGACCGTGTCCAGGCAGACCTTGACGAACATCTTGAACTTCAGCGTGCGGTACCAGGCAAAGCCCAGCACCATGGCCCAGACGCAGGCCGCAATCGCGCCTTCGGTGGGCGTGAACAGGCCGGTCGTCATGCCGCCGATCAGCAGCACCGGCGTCATGATGGGCAGCACGGCTTCAAAGCGAAAAAGCTTGTCGAGCACGAACAGCGCGACCAGGCCCAGAAAGACCGTGATCTGCGGCGGCGCGCCCAAGCTGATCAGGCCCCACAGCGCCAGCGGCCAGCCCGCCACCACGGCGAGCTCGACCAGCGCCTTGCCAAAGCGGCTGCCTGAAAAACGGATGTCGCCGCCCCATTTGTTCTTGTGGGCAAAGTACGCCACCGTCAGCATCATCAGGAAGGCCAGCAGCAGGCCCGGCAGCAGGCCAGCCAGGAACAGCGCGCCAATCGACACGTTGGCCATCATGCCGTAGATCACAAAGGGCAGGCTGGGCGGAATGATGGGGCCCAGCGTGGCCGAAGCGGCTGTCACGCCGACGGCAAATTCGGACGAATAGCCGTGCTCCTTCATGGCCTTGATCTCGATCGTGCCCAGGCCGGCCGCATCGGCAATGGCGGTGCCGCTCATGCCGGCAAAGATCACCGATCCGACCACATTGACATGGCCCAGCCCGCCCTTGAGCCAGCCCACCAGCGCCAGCGCAAAGTTGTAGATCCGGGTGGTGATGCCGGCGTTGTTCATCAGGTTGCCGGCCAGGATGAAGAAGGGCACGGCCAGCAGCGGAAAGCTGTCGATGCCCGACACCATGCGGTGAATCACCACGAAGGGCGGCAAGGTGCCGCTGAACAGGATGTAGACCAGCGAGGCGCCCGCCATGGCGATGGCCACCGGGATGCCGGCGCCCATGAAGATCAGGAAGAATATTTTGAGCATGAGGTGACTTGTGTGACGTGGGTTTGCAGAGGCTTCAGCGGTCCTGCATCGTGGTGTCGGGCCGCTCCAGCACGCTGTAGCCGCGCCGGTAATGAATCACGGCGACCTGGACCGAGCGCAGCAGCATCACGGCAAAGCCGAGCAGGCACAGCGCATAGACCACGTTCATCGGCAGGTCCACCACCGTCATGCGGGTCTGGTTGCCGATCTTGAGCATCATCTGCACCGTCATGACCACGGCGGCGCCAAAAAACGCGATGC
The DNA here is from genome assembly GCA_030650875.1 of Polaromonas sp. Taxonomy (GTDB): domain Bacteria; phylum Pseudomonadota; class Gammaproteobacteria; order Burkholderiales; family Burkholderiaceae_C; genus Polaromonas. Next base: position 10,010 of record JAUSDK010000281.1, on the reverse strand, counting down.
GCACCCCGTCGACAAAACCCGACATCAGCCGGCCCATGCGCGCCGGCATGTGGCGGTAAAAAAAATCGACATGGATGTGGTTGTTCTTGGCCACCCCGATGGCTGCGCCGATGAACACCACCGCAATCAGCTGGTAGCGGGCAATTTCCTCGGTCCAGGCGGCCGAATCGTTCATCACGTAGCGGGTGATGAACTGGTAGAACACCGTCAGCCCCAGCAGCCAGAAGAGGCCCAGCGCAGCCCAGGCTTCCGGCGTGGTCGTCGACAGGTCCACCACCTCGTCCTCGGTGTGGAACTCGCCGTCGTCGCTGATGATTTTGTCGGTCATGGGAATTTCCAGGGGTTGGTCTTTCTTGCTCCTTCCCCCGCGGGGGAAGGAGTCGCAGGAGATCACTTGATCGCAGTGATGCGGTCGTAGTCCTGCTGGCGGTAGCCGTGGTCGGTCGGCTTGGTGTTTTTCAGCACCGCTTCGCGAAAGGCGTTCTTGTCCACCGTGATGACGTTGTTGCCCTTTTTCTTGAACTCCTCGGCCAGGCGCACTTCAGAGGCAATGATTTCGCGGCCGGTTTTTTCGGCGGCTTCCTGCATCACGTCCGAGAAGATTTTTTTCTCGTCGGCCGACAGCTTGGCCCACAGCTGGCCAGAGGTGATGGTCAGCAGCGAGTCGATGATGTGGCCGGTCAGCGAGATGTTTTTCTGCACCTCGAAGAACTTCTTGGCCTCAATGGTGGGCAGCGGATTTTCCTGCGCATCGACGGTGCCGTTTTGCAGCGCCAGGTAGACCTCGGCAAAGGCGATTGGCGTGGCATTGGCGCCGAGTGACTTCGGGAACGCCAGGTAGGCCGGCGCGTCGGGCACGCGGATCTTCAGGCCCTTCATGTCCTCGGGCTTGGTGACCGGCTTGGCCGCGCTGGAGGTGACATGGCGCGCGCCGTAGTAGTTGAGCGCGGTGATGTGGTTGCCGCTCTTGTCGTCATAGCCCTTGGCGAGTTCCTTGAAGACATCGCTCTTGGCGTATTTCAGCAGGTGCTCGGCGTCCCGGAAGATGAAGGGAAAGTAGGTCACAGCCAGCGGCTTGTAGGTGTTGCCGGCAAAGCTGGCACCGCTCAGAATGATGTCCACCGAGCCGAGCGTCAGGCCCTGGTTGATGTCGGCTTCCTTGCCCAGCGTGGAAGCCGGAAACACCTGCACCTCGTACTTGCCGTTGGTGCGCTTCTTGATTTCGTCGCCGGCCCAGACCGACCATTTGTGAAACGGCTCGGAGGTTTCATAGACATGCGCCCACTTCAGCTTGGTTTGCGCGGAGGCAATGCCTGAAAGGCATGTTGCGCTTACCAGCAGGGCGCAGCATGCTATGGTTTTAATAGTTGATCGTTTTGTTTTCAAGTCGTTCATGGTGTCTCCTCGGGGTGGATGATGTGCTGGCTTTGCGGGTTCGGTGCATGCGCCAGCCATGCACCGCAGTTCACGGGTCTACACGGGATCCTTGAGCTTTTGCGCCTGCCGCCAGCTCACGCTGAAGCGGGTGTGCGAGTTGTCCATGTGCTGGTGCATGGCCAGGCGGGCGGCGGCCGGGTCGTGGCTGCGAATGGCCTGCAGGATCGCTTCATGCTCGGCGATGGCGCCGCGCCAGGACTGCGCGGTTTCAAAATAGCCGGTCAGCCGCTCAAACAGCGGGCTGCGCCGCGAGTCCCAAAAGCGCTGCACGGTTTCAATCAACACGATATTGCCGCAGGCTTCGACGATGGCGCTGTGAAACGCCCGGTCGCCTTCGAGCGGCATGATGCTCTGGTCGGCATCGCTTCTCATGGTGGCCAGCGCCTTGGCCATGGCGGTGATGTGCTGGCGCTTGGCCTCGGTGGCGGCCAAAAAGGCTATTTCGCCCTCCACCACCCGGCGGGCGCGTATCAGCTCCAGCGGCCCCCATTCATCAGCCGCAATCTGCGGCTGGCGGGCGGCGGCATGGCTGGCCTGGCTGCTGCGGTCCAGCACATAGACGCCCGAGCCGGTGCGCACCTCGACCCAGCCTTCGACTTCCAGCGCGATCAGCGCCTCGCGCACCGACGGCCGGCTCACGCCCAGTTGTTTCGCCAGGTCGCGCTCGGCCGGCAGGCGGCTGCCCACGGCCAGTTCGCCCTGGCTGATCAGCGCGCGCAACTGCCCGGCAATCTGGCGGTACAGGCGCTGGGGCTCGACAATTTGCAGGAGGGACATGCGGCGACGCTAAAAAAATTCGAATTAAGGGTTAGCCAGAATTGGCCAAGCGGTAAGGCCAATTAATAATCCCATGAAACAGGCGCTTCACCCATCCGGCAAAACCCTGCCCCGGCGCCTGGCCGCTGTGCAAATCGACCACATTCAAGGAACACGCATGACAACGTTGAGACTGGAAGGAAAAACCACGCTGGTGACGGCCGCCGGACAGGGCATCGGCAAGGCCAGCGCGCTGGCCATGGCGGCCGAAGGCGCGCAGGTCTGGGCTACCGATGTCAATCCGGCGCTGCTGGCCAGCTATGCCGGCATTCCAAACATCCAGACCGCCGTGCTCGACGTGCTCGACCGGCAGGCCATCGACACGCTGATCAACGCGTTGCCGCCGCTCAATGTGCTGTTCAACTGCGCCGGCTTCGTGCATGCCGGCTCGGTCCTGCAGGCCACCGATGCCGAATGGGACTTTGCTTTCAACCTCAATGTGCGCGCGCAGTTCTGGCTGATCCAGGCGGCGCTGCCGAAGATGCTGGCCCACCAGGGCGGCAGCATCATCAACATGGCCAGCGTCTGCGGCTTCAAGGGCTTGCCGAACCGCTTCCTCTACGGCGCCTCCAAGGCGGCCGTCGTCGGCCTGACCAAGAGCGTGGCCGCCGACTACGTGGCGCAGGGTGTGCGCTGCAATGCGGTCTGCCCCGGCACGGTCGACACACCGTCGCTGCAGGAGCGCATCAACGTGTTTGAAGACCCGGTGGAGGCGCGCAAGGGCTTTGTCGCGCGCCAGCCCATGGGCCGGTTGGCGCAGGCGCATGAAATTGCGCCGCTGGTGGTGTTCCTGGCCAGCGACGAATCGGCCTTTGTCACCGGGCAAACCTACAACATCGACGGCGGCATGACGATATGAGTCTGTCCCGCTGCGGCATTTTTTGAAGACGATTTGATTAACCAGAAGGAATAAGACATGAAACTCGTTCGCTATGGCCTCCCGGGCCAGGAAAAACCCGGCCTCATCGATGCAGCAGGCCAGCTGCGCGACCTCAGCGGCCTGGTCGGCGACATCGGCCCCGAGCAGCTTGGCGATGCCGCACTTGAGGCACTGCGCCAGCACGACACCAGCGCCCTGCCAGCGGTCGAAGGCTCGCCGCGCCTGGGCAGTCCGCTGACCGGCGTGCGCAAGTTCATCGCCATCGGCCTGAATTTTGCCGACCATGCGGCCGAATCCAACCTGCCGATCCCGGCCGAACCGATCGTGTTCATGAAGGCCACGAGCTGCATCCAGGGACCCGACGATGCGGTCATGCTGCCCCGCGATTCCGTCAAGACCGACTGGGAGGTCGAGCTCGGCGTGGTCATCGGCACCCGCGCCCGCTATGTGACCGAAGACGAGGCGCTCGATCACGTCGCCGGCTACTGCACCATCAACGATGTCAGCGAGCGCGAATTCCAGATCGAGCGCGGCGGCACCTGGGACAAGGGCAAGGGCTGCGACACCTTCGGCCCGCTCGGCCCATGGCTGGTCACGCGCGACGAGGTCGCTGACCCGCAGAACCTCGGCATGTGGCTGGACGTCAACGGCCGGCGCATGCAGACCGGCTCGACCCGGACCATGATTTTCAGCGTGGCCAAAATCGTCAGCTATGTGAGCCAGTTCATGACGCTGGAGCCCGGCGATGTCATCACCACCGGCACGCCGCCCGGCGTCGGCATGGGCATGAAGCCGCCGGTCTACCTCAAGGCGGGCGACCAGATCGCGCTCGGCATCGACGGCCTGGGCGAGCAGCGGCAGGTAGTGGTCGCCTTCCAGCGCTAGGCCAGTGCGGCCCCGGGTCCGGGCCAGGCCGTGGGTGTCGCGGGCGCAACACGCGCCAAGGTGGGGGCGTTGTAGGCTAGCCAGCCGCGTACCCCACCTTCCCTTTCAGGAGACACCGCATGCACATTCCTTCCCTCCAGCACAGCGTCAGCCCCGAAGAATGGCAGCTGCGCTGCGACCTGGCCGCCTGCTACCGGCTGGTGGCGCTGTATGGCTGGAGCGACCTGGTGTTCACCCACATCAGCGCCAAGCTGCCCGAGTCAGCCGCGGGCCCGGACGCGCACCATTTCCTGATCAACCCCTACGGCCTGATGTTTGACGAGATCACGGCCTCCAGCCTGGTCAAGGTCGACGGGCAGTGCAACAAGGTGATTGATTCGCCGTTTCCGGTCAACCCGGCCGGCTTTGTGATTCACAGCGCCGTGCATGAGGCGCGGCGCGACGCTGGCTGCGTGCTGCACACCCACACGCGCGCCGGCGTCGGCGTGAGCGCGCAGGCCGGTGGCGTGCTGCCGATCAGCCAGCAATCCACCTTTGTGCTGGCCTCGCTCGCTTACCATGCCTATGAAGGCGTGGCGTTCAGGGACGACGAAAAGCCGCGCCTGCAGGCCGACCTGGGCCGCGCCAATTTCCTGATGCTGCGCAACCACGGCCTGCTGACCGTCGGCAAGACGATTGCCGATGCATTTTTGAGCATGTACACCTTTGAAGCCACCTGCCGCATCCAGATTGACGCGCAGGCCGGCGGCGGCGCGCTGACGCCGGTCAACCCGCGGATCGTCCAGGGCGTGTCCGAAGCCATGCGCGTGCAGACCGGCGGCATGGGCGGCGCCTTTGTCTGGCCGTCGCTGATTCGCAAGCTCGAACGCCTGGACGCCAGCTACCGCAGCTGAACGCGTTACACAGGAGGAACCAGCGACAGCCCGGGTGCGGGGGTGGAGGCGGTATCGCCTTCCTGCACCGTCAGTTCCTTGCGCACCATCTGCACCTGGCCAAAAATGGTGGCAAAGGCCACGTCCTTGGCGTCGCGGCCCGAGCCGATGCGCACCAGCCGGTCCATGGGCGCCATGCCGGTCGGGTCAAACACCACCCACTGCCCGCCCAGCCAGGCTTCGAACACGGCATGGAAGTCTTCAGGCGGCTCGGCAAAATGCACATAGCCCACGACCAGCCGCGCCGGAATATTGAGCGCCCGGCACAGCGTGATGCCCAGGTGGGCAAAGTCGCGGCAGACGCCGGCGCGCTGCACAAACACCTCCTGCGCGCTGGTGGTTGAATTGCCAAAGCCGGGCAGGTACTCGATCGACTCGCGTATCCACCGCTCAATCGCGCGCACCCGGCCGATGCCATGCGGCAGCTGGCCAAACAGGTGCTGGGCGGCGCGGCTCATGATGTCGGACTCGCAGTAGCGGCTGGGCATCAGAAAGCGCAGCACCTCGTCGGGCACCGCGCTGACCGGCGTCTCGTCCAGGTGCAGCGGCACCGGCGCAGGCATCAGCTCCACCCGGGCGTTGTAGTTCACGGTCAGCAGCCCCCGGGGCGCATCCAGCCGGATAAACCGGTTGCCGCTGCGCTCGTCGCAGAAGTTGTGCACCTTCATGCTGGGCGTGATCGTCAGCCGCTCTTCCAGCACCCGGTGGCCTTCGTGGAAGGCGGTCTCGATGTTGAACAAAAAATGGGCGGGACTGCTGACGTCGTAGGCCAGCAGACAGTCAACGACAGAGGTGTGCATGGTGAGGGCGGTTTCTGAATAAAAAACAAAAGGGCGGAATTGCCACGAAGCGCTTGGCGGTTGGGGCTTGGGGCTTGGGGCTTGGGGCTTGGCGCGCAGCCAGCCAGCCAAACCCACGCTGGCGGTCAGGTGCGCATCGGAACACCGGTTTGGCGGGACACTGCCGCAGCAGGGCGATGTCCATTTATTTCATGATTTTCTTGGCGGCACCCACGCCCAGCGCCGCGAGCACCACAAAAATGATGGCCACGATCAGGAACAGGCCAAACAAAATCTTGGCAATACCGGCCGCGCCTGCAGCCACACCGCCAAAGCCGAGCGCGCCGGCCACCAGTGCAATCAGCGCAAAAATAATCGCGTACTTGAGCATCGTGTTCTCCCGAACCGCAACGCGCAACATGGGCGCTGCAACACCCGATGGTAGAGGTGCCCGAACCGCAGACAAATCAGCAGGGCGCGCGGGCCGCTGTAGGACGAAGCCACCGCCAGAAGGCCGCCAATTGCTATGCTATTTATAGCTATCCGAGCAGGCAATGCAAGGGCGCCTGCAGGCTTTCTTGAAGCACATCAAAAACCGGCCAGGCGGTCCACTTTTGGCATTGCGCATCACGCCGGCCGCCCGATGCGGCTAGCATCAGGGCCTTGGCGCCCCTCTCCCGCAACCCTCTTTCAAGGATCCCCGCATGAAGCTTTATTACTCGCCCGGCGCCTGCTCGCTGTCTGTCCACATCACGCTCCACGAGTCGGGGCTGGCCTTTGAGCCTGTGCTGGCCTCCACCAAAACCCACCAGCTCAAGGACGGCACCGACTACTACAGCATCAACCCGCTGGGCGCGGTGCCCCTGCTGGAACTCGACGACGGCACGCGCCTGACCGAAGGCCCGGCCATCGTGCAGTACATCGCCGACCTGGTGCCCGACCAACAGCTGGCGCCGCCCAACGGCACGCTGGCACGCGCGCAACTGCAGTCGTGGCTGAACTTCATCAGCACCGAGCTGCACCAGGGTTTCAGCCCGCTGTTTAACCCGGCGACGCCCGCCGACTACAAACCGGTGGCCATCAACAAGCTGCTGTCACGCCTGAAATGGGTGGACGGCGAACTCGCAGGCAAGTCTTTCCTGATGGGCGATGCCTACAGCGTGGCCGACCCCTACCTGTTCAACGTCACCAACTGGGCCCGCTTTGTCGGGGTGGATATTTCAGGCTTTGCCAACCTCGCCGCCTTGCGCGAACGCGTCGCGGCACGCCCTGCCGTGCAGGCGGCCATGAAGGCTGAAGGCCTTGTCAAGCCCAGCTGACCTGACCCCAGGCCCGGCCGGCTGGCGCCGCTTCGGCAGCCCGAAATGTGCCAGTCTCACCCGCAAGGGCGCACACTGGCATCCTGTTTTTCTGTTTACCTTACGGATTTTTTCTATGCCCACCTTATTCGACCCCGTCCAGGCCGGCGACCTCCGGCTCGCCAACCGCATCGTGATGGCACCGCTGACGCGCAACCGCGCACCCGAAGCCATTCCCACCCCACTGATGACCGAGTACTACACCCAGCGCGCCACGGCGGGACTGATCATCACCGAAGCCACCGCCATCAGCCAGCAGGCCCAGGGCTATGCCGACGTGCCCGGCCTGTACGGCACCGAGCAACTCGACGGCTGGAAGCCCATCACCGAAGCCGTGCATGACGCGGGCGGCAAAATCGTGGTGCAGCTCTGGCATGTGGGCCGCGTGTCGCACACCGATTTGCAGCCAAACGGCGGCAAGCCGGTGGCGCCTTCGGCCATCACCGCCAAAACCAAAACCGTGCTGATCAAGGACGGCGTGCCCACGTTTGTCGCCACCTCGGAGCCGCGCGCGCTCGACGCAGCAGAGCTGCCCGACATCGTGCACACCTACCAGGCCGCCGCGCGCAATGCGGTGGAAACCGCCGGTTTTGACGGCGTCGAAATCCACGCCGCCAACGGCTATTTGCTCGACCAGTTCCTCAAAAGCGGCTCCAACCAGCGCACCGACGACTACGGCGGCAGCCTGAAAAACCGGGCGCGCCTGCTGCTTGAAGTGGTGCGCGCCGTCACCGGCGCCATTGGCGGCGGCCGCACCGGCATTCGCCTGTCACCCGTCACCCCGGCCAACGACGCGTTTGACGCCGACCCACAGCCGCTGTTTGACTATGTGGTCAGGCAGCTCGCCAAGCTGAACCTGGCGTATATCCACATCATTGAAGGCGCCACCGGCGGCGCGCGCGCGTTGCCCGACCGCCCGTTCGACTATGCCGAGCTGAAAGCCGCCTACCGCGCTGCGGGCGGCAAGGGCGCCTGGATGGTCAACAACGGCTACAACAAGGCCATGGCCGAGCAAGCCGTGCAGGAAGGTGCCGACCTGATCGCCTTTGGCAAACCCTTCATCGCCAACCCCGACCTGGTGGCACGCCTGCGCAACAATGCGCCGCTCAACACGCCCGACCAGGCGACGTTTTACGGCGGTGGCGCCAAGGGCTACACCGACTATCCAGCGCTATACAAATAATAGCAATCAAGGTCCGGCAACCCGCCGCAGGCCGGCCAGCGCCGCCTGCTGCGGGTCGGCCGCCAGCGTCACCGCGCTGACCACCGCCACGCCGTCCTGGTCACCCTGCAGGCAGGCCAGCACGCCGGGCAGGCGCTCCAGTGAAATACCGCCAATCGCCACCACCGGATACGGCGCGGCCAGCTGCGCCCAGTCTTGGAGCTGCGCCAGTCCGACTGGCGCGTAAGGCATGACTTTGAGCGTGGTCGGGTAAATCGGGCCAATCGCCAAATAGGACGGCTGCACCGCCCTGGCGCGCGCCAGCTCTGCCGGCGTGTGGGTGCTCAGCCCCAACCGCAGGCCGGCGCTGCGCAGCGCCTCAATGTCGGCTGTGTCGAGGTCTTCCTGGCCCAGGTGCACGCCGTAGGCGCCTGCAGCCAGGGCCAGCTGCCAGTGGTCGTTGATGAAGACCTGCGCGCCCGGCACCTGCTTGCCGGCCTCGACAGCGGCCTTCACTTCGCGCGCAATGTCGGCCGGCGCGTGGTCAGCGGCCTTGATACGCAGCTGGATGGTGCGCACGCCCCAATCCAGCAGGCGCTGCACCCAGGCGGCGTCGTGCACCACGGGGTAAAAGCCGAGGGGGCCGGTCAGGGGGGCAAAAGAAGTCATGGTCATGGCATCCAGGCTTTTTCAGGAGGCGTGCCAGAACGGCACACCGACAGTCGGGGTCGAGGCCTGCGCGGCGGCGCGCTCGGGCATGGGGGTGGACGCATAGGCAGCGCGGCCGGCCGCCACGCCATCGGCAAAGGCGCGCGCCATGCGCACCGGGTCGCCCGCCTGCGCCACGGCGGTGTTGAGCAGCACGGCGTCAAAACCCAGCTCCATCACCTGCGCCGCATGCGAGGGCCGGCCCAGGCCGGCGTCCACGATCAGCACCGCGTCAGGCAGGCGGCGGCGCATGGTTTCCAGCGCGTAGGGGTTCAGCGGCCCGCGCCCGGTGCCAATCGGCGCAGCCCACGGCATCACGGCCGCGCAACCCGCCGCATGCAGGCGCTGCGCCATCACCAGGTCGTCGGTGGTGTAGGCAAAAACCGAAAAGCCATCTTTGGCCAGCGCCGTGGCGGCTTCCAGCGTGGCCACGGTGTCGGGCTGCAGCGTGTAGTCGTCGCCAATCACTTCAAGCTTGATCCAACTGGTGCCGAAAATCTCGCGCGCCATCTGCGCCAGCGTGATGGCTTCATCCGCGCTGTGGCAACCGGCGGTGTTGGGCAGGATGTGGCATTTCATCGCCTGGATGCGCTGCCAGAAACTGCTGCCGCCGCCGGTTTCAGGCTGCAGCCGGCGCAGGCCCACCGTGAGCACCTCGGTGCCGCTGGCGCGCACCGCATCACCCAGCACCTGCGGCGACGGGTAATGCGAGGTGCCCAGGAAAAACCGGCTCGAAAGCGTGGTGCCGGCAACGGTCCACGGACTGCCGTGGGCGATAGAACTGTTCATGGCTAGCCTCCTGTGATCGGTGTCACGACGTCGATGCGGTCGCCGCCTTGCAGGCTGCGTTCGGGCCATTGCGGCCGGGGCACAAAGCCGCTGTTGATGGCGCAGGCAAACGCGCTTTTCAGGTCGTAGCCGCGCTCCAGCAGCAGCGCCTGCAACGTGGGCGCTCCGGTGGCAATGCGTTCGCCGTTCAGGGAAATTTCAAAACTGCTCATGTCGCCTCCTTGCGTTCAATGCCCAAGAGTTTATGGGCCAGTTCATCCACCA
>JAUSDK010000275.1 GCA_030650875.1 Polaromonas sp. | reverse complement strand
ATCATTTTTTCCTTGAAACGGGACCGTTGTAGGGAGCGGGCTGCGCGGGACCAGGCGGTGGTGCGCAGCAAGCCGCCGGTTTACCAGGCGGATTTAAAGGCCCACAGAAAAAGCCCGCTAACCTTTCGGAGAACGGGCTTTGGCTTTTTGGGCGCGTCAACCTGGGCCGTAACCAGGGCGGCTCAGTCCTTCTTCGCGGCCTTGGCAGACGCCGCAGGGGCGGTGTTGTCGGCTTCAGGTACAGGGTCTGAACCTTCCTTCAGCACTTCTTCAAACTCCGCCAACTCTTGCGCAATGGACGCATATTTTTTGGACTTGGCTTTGTTGTCGATCCACTTGAGCGCCGCAGCCTCCAAGTCTTCTTTGAAATGGGCGAGTGCCGACTCCTTGACGGCCCTGGTTGCCGTCTTCGAGGAACTGGACCAGAGATCAATCAGATCGGACAAGCCGTTGTCAAAATCATCGAACGTTTCAAGGTGGACCCGTTGCTCTTTTTTATCAACCATTTTTTCTTTCGGTAATTGCATGTGTTTTAGTTTAGCGGAGTGGTGCACGCCGTCGGCAAGACCCGGATGTTTTCGGCCTTTTGCCGGGCGTTGTTTGCATTCGGTTGGGCATCCGCTTTGAATGCCACATGGAACCCAAGAATGCGATATCTCTAACTACGCGCCCATCCACCTCAGCTACCCGACAAGTCCGGCCTCATGAGCGGGAATGTGGTTGCTGAGCGTTCGCATCAGACAACAACGCATAATTCGAAGGATGAGAATCAACTTAGTCACGCCGTTTAGGGAAAAGGACGCCGTAAAGGCGCTTGGAGCCCGCTGGGATGCCAGCAAAAAGCTTTGGTATATTGTCGATATTGCGGACCTCACCCCGTTTATGCGCTGGATTCCAAATATGGAAGCTGCCACCGGTAGCTCGGATGTTGAGGTTACACCGCCTGAGGCAAAACCCAAAAACGCTGCTCCGAGAGCATCCAAGGCGTCTGCACCAGCCAAATCCATCATTGTTGCTCCACACTGTGGATGTGATGTTCTTCCCTGGAACGATTGCGAGCACACTGCAAAACAGTGACGACTGGAAACAAGGTCAAATCACCAAGGTATCTGTATGGATGAAGTTCGGTGTCATGGCAGGTGCCTTCAGACTGAATCGCCCCGGGAATTGAGGAGGCTCCAAACCTTGAGAAGATGGAGTCATGAGCAAAAAATCAAATCGTTTTTCCCCGGAAGTTCGCGAACGTGCTGTACGCATGGTGCAGGATCACCGTGGCGAATACCCGTCCTTGTGGGCGGCCATCGAGTCAATTGCACCCAAGATCGGCTGCGTCCCCCAGACACTGCATGAATGGGTGCGCAAGCAAGAGGTCGACACCGGGCTGCGCGATGGCATCACCAGCGAAGAACGCGACCGTATCAAAGCCCTGGAGCGTGAAGTCAAGGAACTGCGCCGAGCCAACGAAATCCTGAAACTGGCCAGCGCTTTTTTTGCCCAGGCGGAGCTGGACCGCCGACTCAAGTCTTGAAGGACTTTGTGGACAAGCATCGCGACACCCACGGGGTCGAGCCAATTTGCAAGGTTTTGCAAATTGCCCCGTCAGGGTATCGGCGCCATGCTGCATGCCAACGCAAGCCTGAGTTGCGTTGTGCACGCGCCAAGAGGGATGACAGCAGCGTCTCCATCCTCTACACCGAGCGCCTCGCCGAGGCCGGCATAGAACCCTCCGTGGGCAGTCGGGGCGACAGTTATGACAACGCCCTTGCCGAGACGATCAATGGGCTGTACAAAGCCGAATTGATCCACCGCCGTGCCCCCTGGAAAACGAAGGAGTCACTGGAGCTGGCCACCCTTGAATGGGTGTCCTGGTTCAACCACCACCGACTGCTGGAGCCGATTGGGTATATTCCACCGGCCGAGGCTGAGGCAAACTTCTATCGGCAACTCGCCGAGAAGACCGAAACTACGGTTTCACTTTAACTAAACAGCCTCCACGAAA
>JAUSDK010000045.1 GCA_030650875.1 Polaromonas sp. | reverse complement strand
CTTGCCGCGAAAAGTGATCGAGCCTTCCTGCGGCGTGTAGACACCGTTGATGCAGTTGAGCATCGAGCTTTTTCCGGCGCCATTGGGGCCGATGATCGAGCGGATCTCATGCTCCTTCACATTGAAGGAAATATCGGTCAGCGCCTTGACGCCGCCAAAGCGCAGGCTGATGTTGTTGACGTCCATGATGACGTCGCCGATCTTCTTTTGGGTCATGGGTATTTTCAGGCAGCGGCGTTGACAGGGGTGAACGTTTTGGCGTCCGAGAGCTTGAGCGTGGCGCTCACGCTGCCGGTGCGGCCGTCCTCGAACTTGACGACGGTTTCGATGTACTGCTCGGCTTTGTTGGCATACAGCGCCTCGACCAGCACGCCGTACTTGTCGGCAATGAAGCCGCGCCTGACCTTGTTGGTCCGCGTGAGTTCGCCATCGTCGGCGTCAAGTTCCTTGTGCAGCACCAGAAAGCGGCGGACCTGGCTGCCCGCCAGTAGCGCATCGGTGGCCAGGTCGGCGTTGACCTTCTCGACGCATTCCTGCATGAGCTGGTAGACCTCGGGTTTTTGCGCCAGGTCGGTGTAGCCCGCGTACGGCAGGTTGCGCCGCTCGGCCCAGTTGCCCACGGCATCGAAGTCGATGTTGATCATGATGCAGACGCGGTCGCGGCCGTCGCCCAGCGCCACGACTTCCTTGATGAAGGGGAAGAACTTGAGCTTGTTCTCGATATACTTGGGCGCGAACATGGCGCCGTCGTTGGCCCCGCCCTTGATGCGGCCCACGTCTTTTACGCGGTCAATGATCTTGAGGTGGCCGTGCGCATCAATGAAGCCCGCGTCGCTGGTGTGGTACCAGCCGTCGGCGGTCAGCACTTCGGCCGTAGCCGCCGGATTTTTGTAGTAGCCCTTGAGCAGGCCGGCCGACTTCACCATGATTTCGCCGTTGTCCGCCACCTTGATCTGCACGCCCTTGATCGGAACGCCCACGGTGTCGGCGCGCGCCTGGTCGTCGGGCTGCAGGCAGACAAACACGGCGGTTTCCGTCGAGCCATAAAGCTGCTTGAGGTTGACGCCGATGGAGCGGTAAAACGTAAAGAGGTCCGGGCCAATGGCTTCACCGGCGGTGTAGGCCACGCGCACCCGCGAAAAGCCCAGGTTGTTGCGCAGCGGGCCATAGACCAGCAGGTTGCCCAGGCCATACAGCAGCGACGGAACCAGGCCGGCCGACTTGCCGTTCATGCGCTCGGGCCCCACGCGCTTGGCCACGTCCATGAAGTAGTTGAACATGCCGCGCTTGAGGCGCCCGGCGTCTTCCATGCGGATCGTCACGCTGGTGAGCAGGCCCTCAAACACGCGCGGCGGGGCAAAGTAATAGGTCGGGCCGATTTCCTTGAGGTCTATCGTCACCGTGCTGGCGTTTTCGGGGCAGTTCACCACATACCCGCAGGCCAGCCATTGCGCGTAGCTGAAGATGTTCTGGCCAATCCAGGCCGGCGGCAGGTAGGCCAGCACTTCCTCATGGGCCGTCAGCTTGTCAAATTCCGCGCCGGCCTGCGCACGGTCCAGCAGCGTGTTGTGGGTGTGCACCACGCCCTTGGGGTTGCCGGTGGTGCCCGAGGTAAAGAACATCGCGGCCACGTCGTCGGGGCAGGTTTTATCCACTTCCGTTTTGAACAAGGCGGGTTGGCGTTTGGCCAATGCCTGGCCCGCTTCAATCAGCTGGTCCATGGACACCAGGCCGGGCTCGTCGTATTTGCGCAGGCCGCGCGGGTCGTCAAAAATAATGTGGCCCAGGTCCGGGCAGCGGTCGCGAATTTCCAGCAGCTTGTCGACCTGCTCCTGGTCTTCGACCATGGCAAAGCGCACGTCGGCGTTGGTGATGGGAAACACGCATTCGGCGCCCACGGCGTCCTGGTAGAGCGGGATCGGGATGGCGCCCAGTGACTGGGCCGCCAGCATGGTGGCATACAGGCGCGGGCGGTTGGCGCCAATCACGACCATGTGCTCGCCGCGCTGCAGGCCGGCCTGGAGCAGACCGCAGGCAATGTGCTCCACCAGCACGGCCATGCTGGCCCAGCTGTGGGCCTGCCAGATGCCGTATTCTTTTTCGCGCATGGCCGCATCGCCCGGGCGTTCGGCGGCATGCTTGAGCAGTAATTGCGGGAACGTAGTCTGCATTCCGGTTCCTTGTCTCCAGATTGAGCGCAGCCCTTTGTGAAGAAGGGCTGTCGATTTGCACGAATAGTAAAAGCGGGTTTGACGCCATGGTGTCATTGCGACGACAATTTAGGGGTAAGTCCTAGCCGGGCATGCCCGCACAGGCGCCGTATTACCAGGCCAAGCCCTTTTCAATTCTCCATGTCTACAGACCTGACCCTTCACCAGCGCCGCAGGACGCCCACGTCTGACGAGTTGCAGGCCATTCCGTGGCTGCGCCTGTTGCAGCCCGAGATCCGGGTGCGTGCAGTGGCCGAGTTGTTGGTGGGCGACGCCGCAGCAGGGGACTACGTGTGCCGCATCGGCCGGCCGGTCACCTACTGGTTTGGCGTGGTGGAAGGGCTGCTCAAGATGAGTGCCGACAATGCGCAGGGCATGACCATGACCTTTTCCGGTGTTCCATCGGGCGGCTGGTTTGGCGAAGGCACGGCGCTCAAGCGGGAGCCTTACCGCTACAACGTCCAGGCCCTGCGCAAAAGCGTGGTGGCCGGTTTGTCGCTCACCAGCTTTCACTGGCTGCTGGACCATTCGATTGGCTTTAACCGTTTTGTGATGAACCAGCTCAATGAGCGTCTGGGCCAGTTCATTGCCGCACGTGAAATTGACCGCATGAACAACCCGGAGGCGCGGGTGGCGCGCAGCCTGGCGGCGCTGTTCAATCCGGTGCTCTACCCTGGCGTCGGTGACATCCTGCGCATCACGCAGCAGGAGCTGGCCTACCTGGTCGG
>JAUSDK010000262.1 GCA_030650875.1 Polaromonas sp. | reverse complement strand
GTGCTGCCTCGATGCGCGCATGGGCGAGATTTATCATGCCGCCTATGAGAAACGCAGCGGCGCCTGGCATGCCGTGCACGAGCCCGGCCTGTGCAAGCCGGATGCGGCGCCGGTATTGCCCGAGGGCGCATGGACCGGCTGCGGCAGCGGTTTTGCAGCGTATCGCGCACCACTCGAAAGCCGATACGCCGGCAGGCTGGCGCGCGTGATCGACGATCTGGCGCCGCATGCGCGGGAAATTGCAGTGTTGGCAGTAGCCGAGTTCGAGCGTGGCGCCGCGGTCAGTGCCGAACACGCGGCGCCGCTTTACGTGCGCAATAAAGTCGCGCTGCGGATTAACGAGCGCAGCAAAGTCACGCTGCCGATAAACGAATGCAGCAAAGGCGCATTGCGTAAAAGCGACGACTGATGAGCGCACTGCTCGACAACCTGCCGCATTACCGCCGCATGACGGCCGGCGATCTCGATACCGTGGTCGCGATCGAGAGCAAAATTTATCCGCACCCGTGGACGCGCGGCAATTTCAGCGATTCGCTCAAGGCCGGTTACCAGGCGCTGGTGCTCACCGGCGGCAGCGGGCCGAGCGCGGAGTTGCTGGGCTATTTTGTGGCCATGAAAGGGGTGGACGAGGTGCACCTGCTCAACATCACAGTGGCGCCGGCGCACCAGCGCCAGGGCTGGGCCCGCGTGATGCTCGATGCGCTGGCGCTCTGGTCGCGCGGCCAGGGTGCGCAGTGGCTGTGGCTGGAGGTGCGCGTGAGCAACGGCCGCGCCAGGACGGTGTACGAGCGTTACGGCTTTCGCCACGTCGGAACCCGGCGCCAGTACTACCCCGCGGCGAATGCCACACGCGAAGACGCCGTGGTCATGAGCATGGCCCTGCAAGCCGGAAACAGCGGCCCATGAAAGTGCTGCCGTGAGCCTGGACCTGGACAAACGCCGGCGCGCCATGCTGCGCGAGATGGGCGTTCGCCTCTGGCAGCCGCCATCGCCACCACTGGCGGTAGCGAATGATGCTATCAATACAGTAGCTGTTGGCGCCCGACCTGAAAGGGCTGAAGCCCGATTTGATGCTGAGGCCGAACCGGCACGTGCGCCCGCACCCGCCGCCGCACCGGCGGTGCGACCGGTGCCGGTCCAGGCGCCCGTGTCGCGGCCGGCCCCCGGCCTGCAGCCGCGCCCGGCAGGCGTGGAGCTGATGGACTGGTCCGCCCTGCAGGCCGCGGTGGCCGGCTGCCGCGCCTGCGCGCTGTGCGAAAGCCGAAAAAACACGGTGTTTGGCATCGGACCGGCGGCCGCCGACGGCGCCGCGCCGCAGGTCGACTGGCTCATCGTCGGCGAGGCGCCCGGCGAAAACGAGGACCTCGCCGGTGAACCCTTTGTCGGCCAGGCCGGCAAGCTGCTCGACAACATGCTGCTGGCCATCGGCCTGCAGCGCGGGGACGATGCCCCGACGCGGGCCGGGGTGTCCCGAAGTCTGTTCATCACCAACGTGCTCAAGTGCCGCCCGCCGGCCAACCGCAACCCCGACCCGGCGGAAGTGGCGCAGTGCGAGTCCTACCTGAAGCGCCAGGTCGAGCTGCTGCAGCCGAAAATGATCCTGGCGCTGGGAAAATTTGCCGCCCAGTCGCTGCTGCAGGAC
>JAUSDK010000251.1 GCA_030650875.1 Polaromonas sp. | reverse complement strand
CCAGTCCGGCAGGTTCACGACGCTGCTCAGGCGCGATTGGGCCGCAACATCCACCACCAGGTAAGGACAGGCCGCCACCGCAGTCGCCTGGCGCAATTCAAGCTGGCCATGGTATTGCAAGGCTGCCGCCTGGGCGCTGCCCAGACCATAGATTTCGACGCACGATTTTTTGTCGACCAGGCCTGCAACCTGGCGTGAAAGTGGCGCCAGGCTGCGCGCGTAGTCGAGCAGCGGCAGCCACAGCGTCATCAACAGCAGCCAGCACAGGGTGGCGCCGCCGGCCGGCAACACCAGTGATTTCCAGATCGCCGCGCGCTGCGCGCCAGTGCGCCATTTCACAAGCCAGGACCATGCCAGCGTAGCGGCCAGTGCCGCCAAAAAAGCGAGCCAGGAAAAGCTCGGTTCAAACCCCGGTGCGAGTTTGGCGACATTGGCGGCAGGCTGCCGGGGCACGCCGGTTTGCATGGCGATCCAGACGACCCAGATGATGAGCCCGCAGCCCGTGAAAAAGAGCAGGGTGAACCAGTCGATCAGCGAGGCGACGCTGCGTTTGAGCGTAGGCAGCGCAAACGCCGCCAGCGCCGCCAGCGGCGGCAGGCTCAGCAGCAGGCTGCGGTCCGATGCGGTGGTGGTCAGGGTGGCGGCCACGGCCATGCCCGCAAACCAGAGCGGCAGGGCCACATGGCGGCTCGCAAGTTGCCTGCGCCAGCGCCACAGCGTCCACAAGGCCAGAGGCCATGCCGGCCAAGTGAACCACATCAGCAAGCGGCCCAGCCGGCGCAAGTCCTGCCAGGCCGACTGTTCGCTGGTGCCGGGCAAATCGATTCGCCAGCGCCACAAGTCCAGTCTGGAGGCCAGCAGCGACACCAGCAGGGTGATGCCCGCGATCAGCAGCACCCAGTGCCATGACTGCCGCTTGCCGGCCGTGTCCGCCCGAATGTTGCCCCAGCGCATGTGCGTCCATTCGACCAAAGCGCCGCCGGTGCCCAGCAGCAAGGCCAGCGTGGGCGCACCACTGAGGGCGAGCCCGCCCAGGCCAAGCAGCAAGCCCAGCGCCGGGCCCAAAATTCTGGTGGCGGGCCGGTAGGGGCTGGCTGCCATGGCGTAAAAGGCCAGGGCCGTAAAGCCCAGTTGCGCCAGCGCTGGCGTGGTTTCATGCGACAACTGCGCCAGGCCCAGGCTGGCAATCAGGGCCAGCAGGCCCGCATCGGCAATTGCCCGCGCATAGTCCACCGGGCCGGCCTCTCCGCCAAAAGCAAAGGCGACAGGCTGGGCCTGCGGGCTGCGGGCCAGGTAATACACGGCGTACCAGGTGGTGAGCAGCGTCAGCGCCAGCAGCATGACAAACGGAATGCGCACTGCCAGCGCCGGGTCCAGAAA
>JAUSDK010000238.1 GCA_030650875.1 Polaromonas sp. | reverse complement strand
AGCGGCACCGGAATGCAGAGCCGGTCGGCCGGCGTGAGCTTCATCGCTTCGCCGATGAAAAAGCCGTTGTTCAAAATATTGCGGTGCGTCAGCGTCGCGCCCTTGGGAAAGCCCGTGGTGCCGCTGGTGAACTGCAGGTTGATCGGGTCGGTGGCCTTGAGCGTGGCGGCGATGGCGGCCAGCCGCGCGTCGTCCGGGTTGCCGCTGGCCAGCAGGTCTGAAAAACGCGTCAATCCGGGCTGATCATCACCCTGCCCGGCTTCGTCGATCCAGACCACGCTGTGCAGGTGCGGCATCGTGACCGATTCAAGCTTTCCAGGCTGGCCGTGCGCCCACTCGGGTGCCAGTTCGCGCAGCATGGCCAGGTAGTCGCTGGTCTTGAAGCGCGCCATGGTGACCAGCGCCTTGCAACCCACCTTGTTCAGCGCGTATTCGACTTCGGCCGTGCGGTAGGCCGGGTTGATGTTGACCAGGATCAGGCCGACCTTGGCGGTGGCCAGCTGCAGCAACACCCATTCGGCGTTGTTGTGCGACCAGATGCCGACGCGCTCGCCGGGCTGCAGGCCCAGGCCCAGCAGCGCGCTGGCCAAACGATCGGTTTCGCGCTGCAGTTCTCGGTAGCTGTAACGGCGGTGCTGGTGAACGCTGACCAGCGCTTCGTGGTCGGGCTGGCGCGCCGCGAGGGCGTCAAAAAATGCGCCTATCGGCTGCTCGATCAGCGGCACATTGGTGGCGCCCCTGGCGTAGCTGAGCGTGAAAGGTGGCGTGAAAGACGCGGCGGAAAGTTCTTCGCTCATGGGGGTCTCCTTGCGGCCGCCAGCGCGGGCGGTTTGGGACAGTATGACGCAAGCGCGCCCGCGGCGGCCCACCCGCATAGGCCATCATGGTTGCAAATCGTGCCAGCCGCAGGCACACTTGTCCTGATGACCCCGCGCCTGACCATGCCCGCCGCCGGCAGCCCCCGCCCTGCCGAGGCGCCCGCTGTCACGCCCATGGCCTTTGTGCAGGCCATTGTGCTGGCCTACCAGCGCCGTGGCCTCAGCCCCGACCAGGCGCTGGCGCAGGCACAAATTGCGCCATCTTCGGTGGCCGATACGGCGTCGCGCATCACGGCCTGGCAGATGGAGCGAATCTCGGGCGCGGCCATGCTGGAGCTGGACGACGAGGCGCTGGGCTGGTTCAGCCGGCGCCTGCCCTGGGGCAGCTACGGCATGCTGGCGCGCGCCTCCATCAGCGCGCCCAGCCTGGGCGTGGCGCTCCAGCGCTGGTGCCGCCACCACGGCCTGCTGGCCGACGACATCACGCTCACCCTCACGGCATCTGGCGACACGGCCACGCTGCAGATCACCGAACACCGGGACCTGGGCGCGCTGCGCGAGTTCTGCCTGGTCTCGGTGCTACGCAACATCCTGGGCGTGGCCTGCTGGCTGGTGGACTCGCGCATTCCGCTGCTGGCCGCGCAGTTTCCGTTTTCTGCCCCGCCGCACCAGGGCGCTTATGGCGTCTACGGCGTGCTGTTTTCCGGCCCAACGGCCTTTGGCGCGGCGACGGCGGCGATCCAGTTTGACGCGCGCTACCTGGCGCTGGCGCTGCGGCGCAACGAGGGCGCGCTCCAGCAGATGCTGCAGCGCGCCCTGCCGCTCACGGTGCTGCCCTACCGGCGCGACCGGCTGCTGGTGCAGCGGGTGCGCCAGGCGCTGGCCGGCCACCCCACGCAAACCCACAACGCCAGCGCCGTGGCCGCCCAGCTCAATGTCTCGCCGCGCACGCTGCACCGCCAGCTGAAAGACGAAGGCGCCACGCTGCAGGCGCTGAAAGACGAGGTACGGCGCGCCTGCGCGCTGGAGCTGCTGCTGCGCACCACCCGCCCCATCAAGCAGGTGGCCGAAGCGGCGGGCTTTCAGAACGAGAAAAGCTTTATCCGCGCCTTCAAGGGCTGGACCGGCCAGTCGCCGGCGGCGTTCAGGCAGGGCAAGCCGCCGATGGATTGAATGGCGCTACTCATTCACAAGTTCTGTGGACAAGTTTGTGCAGCACTCTAGGGAAAACCCTCGGATTCGTTGCCTGGCGTGGGTTTCAACAGGATGCCTGCCAAAAAGGCAATGTGCGTAACTTGCATCGCCAATGCGCCGATCAAGCCGCCGCCAGCAGCCCCGGCAGGTCGGCCATGTGGGCAAACAGGCGGCTGGCACCGGCCTGCCGCAGCGCTGCGCCGTGCTCGGCCAGCGGGCAGTAGGCCCAGACCGTGGCGCCGGCCGCCACACCGGCCGTCACGCCGGTCGTCGTGTCCTCGATCACCAGGCAGCGCGTGCCGTCGGCTCCCAGGTGCGCCGCAGCGGCCAGGTAGACATCGGGCGCCGGCTTGGAGCGCGGCATTTCGTGGCCGCTGAAGATGCGGCCTTCAAAATAATCCATCAGCCCGACCTGGGCCAGCTGCATTTCCACCTTGAAGCGGTCGGCGCCCGACGCGCAGGCGATGCGCTCGGCCACATGGGCGTGCGCGGCAGCCACCGCCTCGTGCGCGCCCGCAATCGCCTGCAGGCGCGCCTGCAGTTCGCGGTTGCGCCGGTCATAGAACTCGGCCATCCAGTCCTCGGTCAGCGGCTGGCCGGTGTTGGCTTCGATCAGGGCTCGCTCGTCGCGCACCGCCTTGCCGACGAACACGCGCATGCATTCGGCAGGCGTAAGCGACCAACCGC
>JAUSDK010000224.1 GCA_030650875.1 Polaromonas sp. | reverse complement strand
AATCTGCAGCAGTTTTCGCTCGTTGGTTTCCAGGTTGGTCAGCAGCCGCAGCTGCTCCAGCACGTCGGCCGACAGGTTTTGCGCCTCGTCGATGATCAGCACATTGTTTTGGCCTGCCGCGTGCGTGCGCAGTAAAAACGCGTTCAGCGGGTCAATGAAATCCTTGGCGCTTGCGGCGCCCTGGGGCAGGTCGATATGAAATTCGTCGCAAATCGAGCGCAGCAGCTCGGGCACTGACAGCTTGGGATTAAAGATGTAAGCCACGTTGCAGTTGTCCGGAATCTGCTCCAGAAAACAGCGGCACACGGTCGTTTTGCCCGTCCCGATCTCGCCGCTGAGCAGCACAAACCCGCCGCCACCCCCCAGGCCATACAGCAGGTGCGCCAGCGCCTCGCGATGCCGCTCACTCATGAACAGGTAGCGCGGATCAGGGGCGATGGAAAAGGGGTCCTGGCTGAGGCCGAAGAATTTGGCGTACATGCCCTGATGATAGGGGGCAGTGCTGCGAGGGCGAATCGGGGGGCGGTGAACGGTGTTGCAGACGCTGGAAAAAAATGCCCGTCTCGGCCCTTAGTTCCGAAACCGCCGGCGCGTCAGCGCCAGCGCCACCCAGAACGCCCCTACCGCGTACGCCACCAGCACCGCCAGGTGCAGCCCGGCCTGCACCGGCCACTGGCCCAGGAACAGCGGCCGGATCAGTTCCACGGCGGCGGTGAGTGGCAGCCAGTCGGACACCACCCGCATCACGCCGGGTAGCTGCTCGCGCGGGAAAAACACGCCGCTCAAAAACATCGTGGGCGTGAGAAACAACGAAAAGTAATAGGTAAAAAAGTCGTAGCCCTTGGCCAGGGCGTTAAAGATCAGCGCAATGCTGGCAAACACAATGCCCACCAGCGCCAGCAGCGGCAGGGCCAGCAGCAGCATCGGGCTGTGGCTGATGCCGAGCGCCAGCATGACCGCCAGAATCACCGCGCTGGTGAACAGCGACTTGAACGCGGCCCAGAGCATTTCGGCAAACACCACGTCGTCCAGCCGCACCGGCGCGTTCATGATGCCGTCCCAGGTGCGCTGCACATGCATGCGCGAAAAGGCCGAATACAGCGCCTCAAACGAAGCGGCATTCATGGCGCTCATGCAGATCGAGCCGCTGGCCAGAAACAGGATGTAGGGCACGGCGTTGCCGCCCAGCTGGACCTGCCCCACCAGCGCGCCCAGGCCGTAGCCAAAGGCCACCAGCGTGATCAGCGGCTCGGCTATGTTGCCGACCAGGCTGGGCACGGCCAGCTTGCGCCAGACCAGCAGGTTGCGCCTGAACACTGGCAGCCAGCGCCAACTCAGTTGCGGCGCCCGGAACAGCTCACGCCAGGTATTTTGGGTTTTTGGCATCAGTGGACTTCTGGAAATTCAATGGTCGGGATGCAGGGCAAGGCGCCCGGAGCGCAGGACACCGGAATGCACTTCGGTGCATGAGGATTCCGAGCACCGCGCAACGCAGCCATGCGCCCGAGAATTGGATTTAGAGAACGTCGCACTATGCGTCCTCCCTGATCTGGCGGCCGGTGAGCTTGAGGAACAGGTCCTCGAGGTTGGCGGGGCGGTGCAGCGTGCGCAGCTGCGGGTGGTCGGCCAGGGCGGCCAGCAGCGGCTTGGCCGCGTGGGTGTAGAAAAACACGGTTTCGCCGCTGACTTCGGTGCGCGCGGCCAGCGCCCGGATGGGCGAGTCCATCAGCGCCAGCGCGCCCTCG
>JAUSDK010000209.1 GCA_030650875.1 Polaromonas sp. | reverse complement strand
CGAAAGGCCACCATGAAAACTTCCGTCACGCGCACCCTGCTCGCCGCCTCGCTCGGCATGGCCCTGGCGGCCGGTGCCCAGGCCCAGGCCCTGGAAAAATTCAGCTACATGACGAACTGGTATGCGCAGGCCGAACACGGTGGCTTCTACCAGGCGGTGGCCACCGGCATCTACAAAAAATACGGCCTGGACGTCACCATCAAGATGGGCGGCCCGCAGGTAAACATCATGCAGCTGATGGCCGCCGGCCAGACCGACTGCATCATGGGTTCGAGCGACCTGCAGATGATGATCGCGCGCAGCGGCGGACTGCCCGTCGTCACGCTGGCTGCGGTGTTCCAGAAAGACCCGCAGGTGCTGATCGCCCATGAAGACGTCAAAAGCTTCGCAGACATGAAAGGCAAAACCATCCTGATCGCCCCCTCGGCCCAGCGCGGCTACTGGCTCTGGCTCAAGGGCAAGTACGGTTTCCAGGATTCGCAGACCCGTCCTTACACCTTCAACATCCAGCCTTTTGTGGCCGACAAGAACACGGTGCAGCAGGGCTACCTGACGTCCGAGCCCTTTGCCATCCAGAAGGCGGGTGTCAAGGCCAATACCTTCCTGTTTGCCGACCACGGCTGGCCCACTTACGCCACCACGATCTCCTGCATGGAAGACACGGTGAAAAACCGCAGCAAGGCCACCGCCGCCTTTGTCAAGGGAACCATGGAGGGCTGGAAGAGCTACCTGGCTGACCCCGCGCCTGGCAACGTGCTGATCAAGAAGGACAACCCCAACATGAGCGACGAGCAGCTGGCCTACAGCGTGGCCAAGCTCAAGGAAATGGGCATCGTGACCGGCGGCGGCGCTGGCAAAAAGGGCATCGGCAGTATGGACATTGACCGCGTCCGCAAGAACCACGCCTTCCTGCTGGAAAACAAGCTGGTGGACGCCGGCAAGCTCGGGCCGACCCAGGCCTACAACTTCGACTACATCAAGGATCTGAAGGTGATGCCTTGATGCGCGAGCCCCCCGCTGCCCTAGCCGGTGCCCTGCAGGGCAACGCTGCGCCGGCCGTCGAGGTGCTGTCGGCGCACAAGACCTACCCGAACGGAACCGTCGCCCTGCAGCCGGTGGAGCTCACCGTGCAGGAGGGTGAGTTCGTCACCCTGCTGGGGCCTTCGGGCTGCGGCAAGAGCACGCTGCTCAAGATGATCGCCGGCCTGCTGGAGCCCACCGACGGCCGCCTGCTGCTCTGGCGCAAACCGGTGGCGGCGCTGGAAGAAGCACAGCGCAAGCTGGCCTTTGTGTTCCAGTCGCCCACGCTCATGCCCTGGGCCAGCGTGGCCACCAATGTGCGCTTGCCGCTGGACCTGGCCGGCGTGGCGCGGGCCGAGGCCGAAACGCGTGTCAGGGAGGCGCTGGCGCTGGTCGGTCTCACCAAATTTGCCAGCGCACTGCCGCGCAACCTGTCGGGAGGCATGCAGATGCGGGTGTCGATCGCACGCAGCCTGGTGGTGCAACCCAATCTGCTGCTGATGGACGAGCCCTTCGGTGCGCTTGACGAGATCACCCGCCACAAGCTCGACGCTGACCTGCTGGCGCTGTGGCGCGAGAAAAAACTCACGGTGATTTTTGTCACCCACTCCATCCACGAGGCGGTTTTTCTCTCGACACGCGTGGTGATGATGGCCGCACGGCCCGGCCGCATCACCGAAGAGGTGCTGATCGACGAGCCCTACCCGCGCAGCCACGACTTCATGGTCACGCCGCGTTTTGCGGCCTATGCCAAGCGCCTGCAGGACAGCCTGCTGCGCGCCAGCCACGACACCGATGAGGAGAACCGCGCATGACCCGTGTCGCCGCCTTTGCTTCGCCGCGCGTGCAGCGCATTCTCTATCCCGCGCTGGTCGCCGTGGTGCTGCTGGGCAGCTGGCAGGCACTGGTCACCGGCTTCAAGCTGCCGCCTTACCTGGTGCCCTCGCCGCTGCTGATGTTC
>JAUSDK010000204.1 GCA_030650875.1 Polaromonas sp. | reverse complement strand
ATCATGCTGTTGGAAATCACCCCGGCAGCGCTGATCAGGAAGGTGTAGCCGTCGGGCGTGCTCTTGGCGACGATGTCGGCGCCCAGCGAGCCGCCAGCCCCTGGCCGGTTCTCAATAATGACGGTTTGTCCAAGCGCCTTTTCAGCCCCTTCTGCGGCAGCGCGTGCCATGAGGTCGTTGGCGCCGCCTGGTGAAAACGGAACGATGAAACGCACTGTCTTGGCTGGCCAAGCCTGTGCTTGAACGGGGGAAAAGGCGCACATCAGTGCGGCTGCAGCGCTGGCGAATGCCAGGCGTTTGATTGAAAATTGCATGGATTGTCTCCTTTGTTTTGGATACTCAGGGGTATTGATGAGGCCCTGCATGACCATAATGCAATCTCCATGCCAATAGTCTTGCATGCTGTAAAGCCTTGATTTAACTGGATTTTTTGGCGCTGGCCTGTCGCGGCAAGGCCTATCTATATTCAAATATGTTTCATTGGTGAGACAATGAAAAAATATGTGCAAATCACACTTCTTGCTGCATGACAACCCCTGCCGCTTCAGTGAATAGCGCCGGGCAAGGTATTCCGCGCATCGTCGCAGTCGGCCGTTATCGCCTGTTTCGGCATCTTCAACGCATGATTCCCGGTGTGAACGAGGGTGTCAGCATTGAGCTGCTTGAACGTGCCTTTGCAGACGCGGCCGACGCTCTGCGCACCGCCCACGCCCAAACGCCCATCGACGCCATCGTCGCGGCGGGAGCGAGTGGTGCTTATTTGCAGCGTCACCTGAACATTCCCGTTGCCATGGTGGAAGTGCGGGGCCTGGACCTGCTGCATGCGTTGGCCCGAGCGCGCGCGCTTGCGCCCAGGATCGCCCTCGTCACCAATGATGAGCCGGCCCAGGCTTTTGCCCATTTCGACGCGCTTTTTGGGTTGGGCGTTGCCCAGTTTTCTTACTCGGACGAGCAAGGCGCCCACGCCTGCGTTGCAGCATTGAGCAAGGCCGGCGTGGGTGCCGTGGTGGCGCCGGGTTTGGTGGCAGACCTGGCCGAACAGGCGGGCTTGACGAGTGTCTTTCTCTATTCCGACGAGGCCGTCCATAGGGCGCTGGAGGATGCCGTTCGTATGGCGCGGCGCGCTCATGCAGACCGTTCTCGCAGCGAGCGTCTCGGCACCATCCTGGGCCAGCTTCAAGACGGCGTGGTTGCAGTGGACCGGCACGAACGCATTGAGGCGCTGAACCCCGCCATGGCACGGCTGCTGGGCGATGAGGTGGCAGCGCTGCAGGGCAGGGTGCTCAGTTCAGTGGCGCCCATGCTGGAGTTGGCGGGAACCCTGCGCCAGCGCGAGCCTGCGGGCGACGAGGTGGTGCGTCTGGAAACGCGCACCGTCGTGGTCCGACGCGCGCCCATCGTTGAACATGGCGAGATTACGGGCGCGCTGCTGGTATGCCGCGATCCAGAAACCATTCAGCGCGCTGACCGGCGCCTGCGGGCTACGCAGCGCGCGCCGGGCGCTACGGCGCGCTACAGGATCGACTCTTTTTCAGGCGATAGCCTTCTGGCG
>JAUSDK010000201.1 GCA_030650875.1 Polaromonas sp. | reverse complement strand
GTCAACATGCGCTGGGCCAAGCCGCTGGACACGGAGCTGCTGATGAAAATAGCGGCAAGCCATGACGCCTTGGTGACAGTGGAAGAGGGCGCCATCATGGGCGGTGCGGGCAGTGCGGTCAGTGAAGCGCTGCAAGCCGCTGGCGTCGTCAAACCGCTGCTGCAACTGGGCTTGAAGGACGAGTTCATCGAGCATGGTGATCACGCCCAATTGCTGGCCTTGCAGGGGCTGGACGCTGCAGGGATCGAGGCGTCGATCCGCGCGCGCTTTGGCGCTTTGCCGGTGCTCAAGTTCGCGGCCTGAGCCGCAGCAAAGCACCGTAATCATGGGCCGCCTGAAGTCGCTGCCCTGATTTTTTGAAAACCGCCTCTTGCTGCGCGGTTTTTTTTCGTCCATGGGTAAGAACGGATAGGCGGCCACCATAAAGCTGAGAAAATGCAGGCGTGGTGCCCGTCGCTGCGCTTCGTCATGACCCTTGCGTCTTGACGTGCTGCGCAACGGTTCGGTCCCTCAATGCAGGATTCAAGTTCGGTCATTTTTCAGGAGAAAGTATTCATGGATCGTCGCTCACTCATTAAAAACGCCGGCATCGCCGGTGTGCTGGCTGCTGGCATTGCGCCTGCGGTGCATGCACAGGCCGCCGTTCGCTGGCGCCTTGCGTCCAGCTTCCCCAAATCCCTGGACACCATTTTCGGCAGCGCTGAAATGCTCTCCAAGACGGTCAAGGCCATGTCGGGCGGCAAGTTTGAAATCTCGGTTCACCCGGCCGGCGAGTTGATGCCCGCCTTTGGCGTGGTGGATGCGCTGCAGGGCGACACGATTGAGATGGCGCAGACGGCTGCCTACTATTTCACCGGCAAGAACCCGATTTTTGCGTTTAGTTGCGCTGTGCCCTTCGGCCTGACCGCGCGTCAGAACGATTCCTGGAAGCAGTATGGCAATGGCCGCAAGCTGCTCGACGCATTTTTTGCCCAGTACAACTTCAGGACCGCCAGCGCCGGCAACACCGGTACGCAGATGGGCGGCTGGTACCGCAAGGAAATCAAGTCCGTGGCCGACCTCAAGGGGCTGAAGATGCGCATGGGTGGCGGCCTGTTCGGCGAGGCCATGGCCAAGCTGGGCGTGGTGGCGCAGAACATGCCCGCCGGTGATATTTACCAGGCGCTGGAAAAAGGCACGCTGGACGCCTCCGAGTTTGTCGGCCCCTACGACGACGCGAAGCTGGGCTTCAACAAGGTGGCGCCGTTCTACTACTATCCCGGCTGGTGGGAAGGCGGTGCCGACCTCGAGTTCTTCATCAACAACAAGGCCTACGCCAAGTTGTCGGACGAGAACAAGGCCATCCTCGACGCAGCGACTATCGTGGCTGCGCGCGATATGACGGCCAAGTACGATGCCTGGAACCCGATCGCGCTGAAAAAGCTCGTGGCCGAGAAGACCCAGCTCAAGGCTTTCCCGAAGGCGGTGATGGATGCCGGCTTCAAGGCTTCCATGGAGGTGTTTGCCGAACACGAAGCCAAGTCGCCCGAGTTCAAGAAGATTAGCCAGGACATGCGCGCCTTCCAGCGTGACCAGGTCCTGTGGAACCGCTTCTCCGAGTACCCGTTTAACCAGTACATGAGCTCGGTGAAGATCTGAGTTTTCCCGGTCTTGCCCGCACCCGGGCATGAAAAAAGCCGCGCGGTGCGCGGCTTTTTCTATGGAGCGGTCTGCGGGAGGGCGCACGGGCAAGGCCGCGCCCCCATTCCCGTTCACCCTATTTCTTGCCCTGGTCCTTGAGCGCATCCTGCATGGCCTTCAGCGGGTCGTCTTCAGGCGCCGCGCTTTGCGGCTCGGGGACTGCCGGGCTGGGTTGCTCACTTGCGCCAGGGGTCGTGTCATAGCCGTTGTCCGTCTGGGGCAGGCTTTCCCGCATCTGCTCGCCAATGTTCTCCATGTTGTACTCCTGCTTCTTGTCCAGGCTGCCGGTCACCAGTTGCGGGAAGGCAATCAGGAGACCGACCATGGTCAACTGGATGATCACGAAGGGAATGGCGCCCTTGTAGATCTGCATGGTGGTCACCGGCTCCATCACTTTCCGCGTCACGCGGTCCACGTACTGTTTTTCCGGTGCGACCGAGCGCAGGAAAAACAGCGCAAAGCCAAACGGCGGGTGCATGAATGAGGTCTGCATGTTCACCGCCAGCAGCACACCGAACCAGATCAGGTCAATGCCCAGTTTGTCGGCCACCGGGGCCAGCAGCGGCACCACGATGAAGGACAGCTCGAAGTAGTCGAGGAAGAACGCCAGGAAGAAGATCATGACGTTGACCAGGATCAGGAAACCGATCTGGCCGCCGGGCAGGTCCGTCAGCAGGTGTTCCACCCACTTCGGTCCATCGGCGGCCTGGAACACCAGGCTGAACACGGTGGCGCCGATCAGGATGAACATCACGAAGCTGGCCAGTCGCGTGGTCGAGGTCAGCGCTTGCTTGAGCAGCTTCATGTCCAGGCGCTTGCGTGCCCAGCCCATGATCAGCGCGCCCATGGCGCCCATGGCGCCGCCTTCGGTCGGCGTGGCCACGCCCAGGAAAATGGTGCCCAGTACCAGGAAGATCAGCAGCAGCGGCGGGATCAGCACGAAGGTCACGCGTTCAGCCAGGCGCGACAGCAGGCCGAGCTTGGTGGCACGGTTGAACACCGCGATGACCAGCGCCAGGAACACGCCGCCGCACATGGCGACCACGACCTTTTCGTCGGTGGCGACGCTGCTCACGGGTGTTCCTTGCCACCAGCTGTGCACGGCCTCCATGTTGCGTGCAAGGACGATAGCGACCGTCGCCGACAGCGCGGTCAGCACGGCCAGCGAGGTGTAGCCGCCGCTGCCGTTCGGTTCACGGAAGGTGCGTGCCTCCGGCGGCAACGCCGGCACGCGCTCGGGCTTGAAGACCGCCAGCAGCATGACATAGGCCACGTACATGCCCATCAGCATGAAGCCGGGCAGGAAAGCGCCCTTGTACATGTCGCCGACGCTGCGGCCGAGCTGGTCGGCCATGATGATCAGCACCAGCGACGGCGGGATGATCTGCGCCAGGGTGCCAGAGGCGGCAATCACCCCTGCAGTCAGGGGGCGGTCATAGCCATAGCGCAGCATGATGGGCAGGGAGATCAGGCCCATGGAGATGACCGAGGCCGCGACCACGCCGGTGGTGGCCGCCAGCAGCGCGCCCACGAAGATCACCGCCAGCGCCAGACCGCCGCGCATCGGACCGAAGACCTGGCCTATGGTGTCGAGCAGGTCCTCGGCCATGCCGCTGCGCTCCAGGATCAGCCCCATGAAGGTGAAGAAGGGCACGGCGAGCAGGGTGTCGTTGCTCATGATTCCGATCAGGCGCTGCGGCAGCCAGGCGATCACGGAAGAGGGGAACACGCCGAGTTCAATGCCCACGAAGCCGAAGAACAGGCCGCAGGCACCGAGGCTGAAGGCCACCGGAAAGCCCAGCAGCAAGAAAATGAACAGCCCCGCGAACATGATCGGGGCGAAGTTGGTGGTGAAGAATTCCATATTGAGTCGCTCCTGCCGCTTAGCGTTGGGGGGCCGCAGCGGCCGAGGGGCTGACGTCCAGTGTTTCGGCGTCCCGCTGGGCGCGCAGGGCTTCGGCCAGTTCTTCTTCGGCCGACTTGTCGGTCAGGCGACCCATCGGATCGGGGCCCTGGCCACGCAGGAAGGCAATGCGTTTGATCAGCTCCGACCAGCCCTGCAGCATCAGCAGTGTGAAACCGAAGGGCAGTGCCGCCCAGACGGGCCAGCGGACCAGGCCGCCGGAGTTGCCGGACATCTCGCCCGTCTGGTACATCTGGATTG
Organism: Polaromonas sp.; assembly: GCA_030650875.1. Classification (GTDB taxonomy): domain Bacteria; phylum Pseudomonadota; class Gammaproteobacteria; order Burkholderiales; family Burkholderiaceae_C; genus Polaromonas. Next base: position 27,035 of record JAUSDK010000201.1, on the reverse strand, counting down.
CCAGCGGCGTGCCGAGGTACAGCACCACGATGCAAAGTGGCGTCAGGAAGAAGGCGAAGCCGATGATGTCGATCCATACCTGTGCGCGCTTGGACAGCCGGCTGTTCAGCACGTCGATGCGCACATGCTCGCGGTGCAGCAGCGTGTAGCCGGCCGCGGCGAGGAAGGACCAGGCGAACAGGTACCACTGCGCTTCCAGGTAGGCATTGGAGCTGGCGTCAAAGACCTTGCGCATGATGGCGTTGACGGCGCTGATGGCGGTGGCTGCAAAGATGAGCCAGATCACATACTTGCCGACCTGGGCATTGAGCCAGTCCACGGCATTCGAAAACTTCAATAGGGCACGCATTTTTTCTCCAGGATAAAGAACGTTCGCATAACAATTCATCCGGAAGACATGGGTGCGTCGTTCCGGATGATGATTGGCGAAAGAGCGATTTTAGAGGGAACGCCGCAGGCTGAATCCACCGTGCGGCGGTGGCTTGATTCCGTTCCCGTTCAGAGAACTTCCATGCCATGGCCTTCGACCATGCGGCCCACGGCGCGCGCATCGTGAAAACCATGCCTGCGAAAGCAGGCCAACACCTCGTCGGCGGCCTCTGGCGAACAGGACACCAGCAGCCCGCCGCTGGTTTGCGGGTCGCTCAGCAGCGCCTTGTGCGCCGGGCTGATGCCCGCCGGCACGCTGACGTCCGCGCCATAGCTGGCCCAGTTGCGCCCCGAGGCGCCGGTCACCATGCCCTGGGTGGCCAGTTCGAGCACGCCCGGCAGCAGCGGAATCTGATCGAGCTGAAGCTGCATCTTGAGTTGGGCGCCGCGCGCCAGTTCGAGCCCATGCCCCGCCAGGCCGAAACCGGTGATGTCGGTCAGGGCATGCACCGCATCCATCCTGGCCAGCTCGATGCCCGGCTTGTTCAACTGCGTGGTGACGGCAATCATTTGCGCATAGCCTTCGGCGCTCAGTGCCTCCTTTTTAAGCGCCGCCGACAAAATGCCCACGCCCAGCGGCTTGCCCAGGATCAGCACATCACCTTCCCGGGCGCCCGAGTTTTTCTTGACGCGAGACGGATGTACCAGCCCCATCACCACCAGGCCGTAAATCGGCTCGACCGAGTCAATCGTGTGGCCGCCCGCAATCGGAATGCCGGCATCGCGGCACACGTCCTGGCCGCCGCGCAAAATCGCGCCTATGGTCTCCAGCGGCAGCACGTTGATCGGCATGCCGACGATGCCCAGCGCCATGATGGGCGTGCCGCCCATGGCGTACACGTCGCTGATGGCGTTGGTGGCGGCGATGCGGCCAAAGTCGTAGGGGTCATCGACGATGGGCATGAAAAAGTCGGTGGTGGCAATCAGCGCCTGCTCGTCGTTGAGCAGGTAGACCGCCGCATCGTCGGCGGTTTCAATGCCGACCAGCAGCTCGGGCGGCAGGTTCAGGCCCGGCAGGTTGCTGGAGTTTTTCAGGATTTCGCTCAGCACGCCAGGCGCAATCTTGCAGCCGCAGCCGCCGCCATGGGACAGGCTGGTCAGGCGGGGCGCCAGGGGTTTAGTGGGCATTGTGGCGTTGTCGGGGGTGGTCATCAGTAGGCTTTCAAAGGCGTTGCAACGGTGCTGCAGGGATGTGCAGGTCAGCGTTCATATTCAGTGCGGAATGCATCAAGTTTATGACAAGGCGCTTTTCTTCTTGCGGCGCAAACAGGACCGCGCGTTCGCTGCATTGCCGCTGCAGCCGGGCCAGAAAGTCGGCCTCGGCCGCGCAGCGGCGCACCAGCGCTGCCAACTGGCGGTCATCGCCTGGCTCAAAGTAGCCCGCATAGTCGGCGCCCAGCATGCCCATGTTGCCGCTGATGCGCGACGCCAGCACCGGCGTGCCCGACTGCACCGCCTCCAGAATCACATGGGCGCCGCCTTCCATGCGCGAGCAGTTCACCAGCACATGTGCGCGCTTGATGCGCTGGCGCGTAGCCGCGCGCGGCAGGCCGCCTAGCCAGCGATAGCGCGGGCTACGCTGGGCCGTGGCCCGCGCCGCTTCTTCAAACTGCGGTTCAAGCGCCAGGCCGATCTGGTCAAAATGAATACCCGCCGGGTAGTCGTGGCAGGCCGCGCGCATGAAGGTCAGCGGGTCTTTTTCGTCCCGCAGGTGGCCGACCATCAGCACGCCAAAACGCCGGCTGGACTTGCGGGCGGGCTTCAGCGCAGGCGCTGACTGGTAAATCACCCGGGCCTTGCCGCGCCAGGCCTCTGGCAGGGCCGCCAGTCCCGCGTCCTGCAAGACCACCAGATGCGTGGCCAGCGCCAGCGACTGCCGGGCTTCGCGGTCGGTAAGGATGTCGCGGTAGAGGTCGGTGCCGGTGAGCACCACAATCAGCGGTTTTTCCGGAAAATTTTGGGCCCAGGCCTGGATCGACGCGGCCGAGCGGCCGGCATGCAGTGCCACCATGGCGCGCGGCGTGCCGTGGCGCGCGGGCTCCCCGGCCGGAGCCGGCCATTGCCGCATCAGCGCAATGTCACAATCACCCGATAAAAATTGTGCCCAGCGGTGGGCGGTGTGCCAGTTGCCGTTGTTGGCCTCCCGCAGCGCCGGGCTTACCAGGACTATAGTTTTGGCTTTTGATTCCATACCCGATGCATCACCCGGTTTGATTGATTCGCCGCTGATGCGCCAGGCCGGCCGTGCGCCGCTGTCGCTGGCGTTGATAGATGCGCGCAATCATACGCTGCACCTTTTTGGCCAGTACCAGCGGGCGCTGGAAGCCGACCAGCTGGCGGTGCCTTTGCTCGCCACGGTTAATCCGCCGCTGTGGGAGCTGGGCCATGTGGCCTGGTTCCAGGAACGCTGGATTGGCCGCAACCTGCAGCGCGCGCGGGGTGTGCATTGCGACCCGCTGCAGGCCAGGCTGGCCTCCATCGAGCCAAATGCAGACCGCTGGTGGGATTCAGACCAGGTCGCCCACGACACGCGCTGGAGCCTGGACTTGCCCGGTGTGGACAGTTGCCGCGCCTACCTGCTCGACACGCTGGAGAGCACGCTGGAACTGCTTGACAAAGCTGGCGATGACGATGACGCCCTGTACTTTTACCGCCTGTGCCTGTTTCATGAAGACATGCATGCCGAAGCTTTCGGCTACATGGCGCAGACATTGGGCCTGCCGCTGGACAAGCCCCTGCAGGGCGCCTTTACGCCGCAGCCCATGACGCTGCGCGAGCCGCTGCTGGTTCCTGCCACCACTTGGCAGATGGGCAGCGCCGATGGCGCCGGTTTTTCCTTTGACAACGAACGGGCGATGCATGCCATCAACGTTCCCGAGTTTGAAATAGACGCCCAGCCCGTGACGTGGGCGCAGTATGTGGAGTTTGTCGCCGACGGCGGCTACGACCGGCAGGAACTCTGGCAGCCCGAAGGCTGGCACTGGCTGCAGGGCCTGGCCGCCAGCGAGGGCCGGCGCGGCCCGCGCTACGTCGAGCAGATCGGCGTCGGCAGCGGCGCCGTGCTGCAAACCCGCTTTGGACAGACCATGCGCATGCAAGGCAGCCAGCCCGCCATGCACATGAGCTGGTGGGAAGCAGACGCCTGGTGCCGCTGGGCCGGGCGCCGCCTGCCGGCCGAGGTGGAATGGGAAGTGGCCGCGCACACGGCGGCGCGCCGGGGGTTTTTCTGGGGCAATGTCTGGGAGTGGATGGGCACGACGTTCCGGCCGTATCCGGGGTTTGTGCCCGACCCTTACCGGACTTATTCCGCGCCGTGGTTTGGGACACACAAGGTGCTCCGTGGTGCGTCTTTTGCCACGCGGGCGCGGATGAAGCATCCGAAATACCGCAATTTTTATTTGCCTGGGCGGGATGATATTTTTTGCGGGTTCAGGTCTTGTGCGGTGTGAGTCTTCTGGCGTCTCGTTTGATTTGTAGTGGGTTCGGGGGCTGGTGCAATCCATCATCGGGGACAGGATCGGATGCGGAGCCGGGGCGATTCCTGGCCGAGCCAACCCAGCAAAGCCAACCCAGCAAAGCCAACCCACCATCAAGACATCAACCAACCCAACCCACATCAAAAAAACCGAAAACTCACGTCTTCTGCGTCCGGTAGCTCCACCAAGGCAACGCCCCCCGCAGCGACAAGATCTTTCCGCTTTGCGCCAGTTTGACGCTGTAGCCCGGCATGTCGCCCAGCGTGGTCTGCCAGTCGCGGCTTTGCAACTCTTTCAGTAAAGCCTGGACCTGCGGCGTCGGCAGTTCGGACTTCAGGCACACCAGGTGGTAGCGCTCTTGCACCAGTGGCACAAACCCCAATCCTTTTTCACACGCCGCCGCTTCAATGCCCAGGCCTGCATCGGCCGCGTTGCTGGCCACCGCCTGGGCGACGGCCGTGTGCGACGGTTCCTGGCTGGCGTAGCCCTCAATAGCGGCCGGCTGCAGCCCCGCCTTGGCCAGCAGCTCGTCCAGCAGCACCCGCGTGCCCGCGCCTTCTGCGCGGTTCACATAGCGCACGCCGGGCCGTGTCAGGTCGGCCAGGCTGGCCAGTCCCAGCGGGTTGTTTTTGGCCACGATCAGGCCCTGGGTGCGGTGGGCAAAGCCGATCAGTTTATGCAGGCCGGGTTTGAGCAGGCTGCGGTAGGTGCGCGCGGCCACCGACTGGCTGGCGGGTTGGTCCAGCGTGTGAAAGCCTGCCAGCATGCAGCGCCCGGCGTTCAGCGCCGCAATGGCGTCGACGCTGCCCATGAAGCGGATGTCCAGGTGCAGGCCGTGCGCGCCGGCGTGTTCCCGCAGCGCCGTCAGCGCCGCGTCGTGGCTGGCGTACAGCGTCAGCACATGGGTGTTTTCATCGAACGCGCTGGAAAACGCGCGCTCAAGGTCGCCGCGCAAGGCCTCGATTTGCGGCGCCAGCCGGGCCTGGGCCTGGCGTTCAGCCCACAGCAGCTTTTCTCCAAACTCGGTCAGGCGCGCGCGCTGGCCTTTGTCCCAGACAATCAGCGGCCGCTCCAGCGTCTGCTCCCAGTCCTTGAGCGCGCCCCAGACATGGCGGTAGGACAGGTCCAGCGCCTTGGCGGCCGTGCCGATCGAACCCTGCTCGCGCACGGCGTGCAGCAAGTCCATCAGCGGATTGCGGATCAGCGCGTCTTTGCCGCGCTCTGGGGTCAGTAAATAGGAGAGTTGGACTTTGTGCATGGGGAAAGGGGGTGCGTAGATTATGCGTGCAGGGACCGCGCTGGCCCGGTGCTGCACAAGTGTCTCAAGTCCTTGATTTCCCTATGCAAATTTTTTCATAACGGTCAATACTGATGCGCCTGCACGGCCTGCCGCACTAGGATAGAGTCTCGCAAAACTTAGCCCCCGAGCACTTTTTGAACACCTTCTCCGACAGCGCCGTCACGGCCTTTTCGCTCATCACCGCGCTCGACCCGCAGCTCGCCAGCATCGTCGTGCGGTCGCTGGCCGTCAGCGCGGTCGCCTGCGCCATCGCCTGCAGCGCCGGCCTGCTGCTGGGCGCCTGGCTGGGCGTGGCGCGGTTCAAGGGCCGGGGCGTGGTGCTGGCCTTGCTCAACACGGCGCTGGCCTTGCCTTCGGTGGTGGTCGGGCTGGTGGTGTATTTGCTGCTGTCGCGCAGCGGGCCGCTGGGATTTCTGGGCTGGCTGTTTTCGTTCAAGGCCATGGTGCTGGCCCAAAGCGTGCTGGTGCTGCCGGTGGTGATGGCGCTGGTGCGCCAGACCATTGAAGACGCCGACCGCAGTCACGGCGAGCAGTTCCAGTCGCTCGGTGCGCGCCGCTTCATGCGCAGTTTGATTTTGCTCTGGGACGAGCGCTATGCCTTGCTGACGGTGCTGATCGCCGCCTTTGGCCGCGCGATTTCCGAGGTGGGCGCGGTGATGGTGGTGGGCGGCAACATCGAGGGTTTCACGCGCGTGATGACGACCGCGATTGCGCTGGAAACCAGCAAGGGTGACTTGCCGCTGGCGCTGGCGCTCGGCATTTTGCTGCTGGGCGTGGTGCTGCTGCTGAACCTGTTGATTGCGCTGGTGCGGCGCTGGCGCGAGCAACTCGATGACCCGCTGCAGCAGGCCGACATGGCGCTGGTGCCAAGTTGTGCCGCCCAGGGAGCGCAGCCATGACGCCAATTTTCAAGCTGCAGTCCGTCACCGTCCAGTTTGGCCGGCTCCAGGCGTTGGCTGGCTGCAGCTTTCAGGTGCGCGCCGGTGAAAGGCTGGCGCTGGTGGGTGCCAATGGCAGCGGAAAAAGCACGCTGCTGCGCACGTTGCAGGGCTTTGTGCCGCCAGCGTCGGGCCATATCCAGCGGGATGCGAGCGTGCGCACGGCGATGCTGTTTCAGCGCCCCTACCTGCTGCGCGCCAGCGTGTTGAATAACGTCGCGCTGGGCCTGTGGCTGAACGGCACGCCGTGGCAGCCCGCCAAGGCGCAGGCGCTGCAGGCGCTGGAGCGCGTCGGGCTGGCCGACCTGGCCGGGCGCAACGCCAGGGCGCTGTCGGGCGGGCAGCAGCAGCGCGTGGCGCTGGCGCGTGCCTGGGCGCTCAGGCCACAGGTCTTGCTGCTCGACGAGCCCACGTCCAGCCTGGACCCGACCGCCAAGCGTGAGGTGGAACGCCTGATGGCCGAATTTTCCGAGGCCGGCATGACGCTGATTTTCAGCAGCCACAACCTCGGCCAGGTCAAGCGCCTGGCCAGCCGCGTGATGTACCTGGAGCACGGCCACCTGCTGGCCGACTTGCCCACCGATGCTTTTTTTAACGGGCCTTTGCCCCTCGCTGCCGAAACTTTTTTAAAGGGAGAGCTCGCATGAATGGTTTGAACAAGGTGGTCCGGGAATTCAAGTCTTTCAGGGCGCTGGCGCTTGTCGCTATTTCTCTGTCAGCTACGGTTTCGATAGCTCAAGCGCCTAGCTTCGTGATGGCTTCGACCACGTCCACCGAGCAGTCGGGGCTGTTTGGCTACTTGCTGCCCGAATTCAAGAAGGCGTCAGGTATCGACGTCAAGGTCGTGGCGGTCGGCACCGGCCAGGCCATCGACATGGGCCGCCGGGGCGACGCCGACCTGCTGTTTGTGCATGACCAGGTCGCTGAAGAAAAGGTGGTGGCCGAGGGCTTTGCCATCAAGCGCTTTCCTGTCATGTACAACGACTTCGTCCTGATTGGCCCGGCGGCCGACCCGGCCAAAGTCAAGGGCAAGGACATTGCCGAAGCGCTTCAAAAGGTCAAGGCCATTGATGCCGGCTTCATCTCGCGCGGCGACAAGAGCGGCACCCATGCGGCCGAACTGCGCTACTGGAAAACAGCGGGCGTGGCCACGCCGGCATTTGCCGGGTACAAGGCCTGCGGCTGCGGCATGGGCCCGGCGCTCAACATGGCGGCCAGCACCGGCGCCTACGTGCTGACGGACCGCGGCACCTGGCTGAACTTCAAGAACCGCGCCGACCTGGCGGTGCTGGTCGAAGGCGACACCCGCCTGTTCAACCAGTACGGCGTGATGGTGGTCAACCCCGCCAAACACCCCAAAACCAAGGTCGCCGAGGCGCAAAAATTTGTCGACTGGATCATCTCGCCCGCCGGGCAGGGCGTGATTGCCGGCTACAAAATCAACGGCGAGCCGCTGTTTTTCCCGAACGCCGCGAAGTAGGCCTGACCGTGGCATGGGCGCAAAACCGCGGGGTGTTCAATGGTAAATTGCTCCAATTCGCAATTAACCGATCAGGAACCCCATGAAAACCGCCCACGACCTCGTTGCCGCCGCCAAAAGCCGCGTGCAGGAAATTACCATCGCCGACGCCGAGCAGGCCATCCGCGACGCCGATGTGCTGCTCGACGTGCGCGAAGCCGATGAATTCGCCGCTGGCCACCTGAGTGGCGCGGTGCACATCTCGCGCGGCATGCTGGAGTTCAAGTTCAGCGGCAACCCGGCGCTGCAGCCGCGCGACCTCAAGATCGTGCTGTACTGCAAGACCAGCGGCCGCGCTGCGCTGAGCGCCGTCGCACTGCACGACATGGGCTACCTGAACGTGCAGTCCCTGGCCGGCGGCTTTGACGCCTGGGCGGCCGCCGGCAAGCCGGTGGTCAAGCCGCAGCCGCCGTCGTTCGACTGAGCTTTTTACAGGCTCCGCCCCTCGCCGGCTTCCTCGATCGTCTGGCCGTCGCGGATGTGGTAAATCCGCTTGAAGGTCGGGATGATCTTTTCGTCGTGCGTCACCACGATGATGGCGGTCTGCGCCTGCTGCGCCATCTGGTTCAGGATGCGCATGACAGCCAAGGCCCGTTCGCTGTCGAGCGGCGCGGTGGGTTCGTCGGCCAGGATCACCGGCGGGCGGTTCGCCAGCGCGCGCGCAATCGACACGCGCTGCTGCTCGCCGCCCGACAACTGCGACGGCTCGGCCTTGGCGCGGTGGGCCACGTCCAGCGCGCTCAAGAGTTCCAGCGCGCGGCGCCTGGCCTCGGCGTTGGGCACGCCGGCCAGCATGGGCAGCAGGGCGACGTTGTCGGTCACGTCCAGAAACGGAATCAGGTAAGGCGCCTGGAACATAAAACCGATGCGGTCGCGCCGCAGCGCGCGCAGGTCGGAGCTGGTCCAGCCGTTGTCGTAGATCAGCTCGTTGCCCAGCGTCATGCGGCCGGACGTGGGCTCAATGATGGCGCCCAGGCATTTGAGCAGCGTGCTTTTGCCCGAGCCCGAGGGGCCGACCAGCCCGACCACTTCGCCGGGGCCGACCGTCATGTTGACGTTTTTAAGCGCCTCGACGGCGGTGTCGCCGTGGCCGTAGACCTTGCGCAGGCCTTCAATCAGAATGCCGCCGGGGATGTTGGGCTGCGTTATTGGGGTCATTTCGGTCATCCGATGGCGGTGGCGGGATCAACCTTGAGCGCGGCGCGAATCGCCAGCGTGCTGGCCAGCGCGCAGATCAGCATCGTGGCGCCCAGGCCGGTGAGGGCGTCTTGCGTCAGCAGCAGTACATACTTGGGAAACACCGGCGCCCAGACCGTGGCCGCCACCTTGCCCACCACAAAACCTATCAGCCCCAGGCCCAGCGCCTGCTGCAAAATCATGCCGGCAATGGTGCGGTTGCGCGTGCCAATCAGTTTTAGCACGGCGATCTCGCGGATCTTGCCCAGCGTCATGGTGTAGATGATGAAGGCCACGATGGCGGCGCTGACCACCGCCAGAATGGCCAGGAACATGCCAATCTGCTTGGCCGACGTGGCGATCAGCTTGGCCACCAGAATTTCTTCCATGCCTGCGCGCGTGAACACCGCCAGGTGCTTCCAGCGGCGAATCGGCTCGGCCACCTGCTCGGCCTCAAAGCCGGGCGCCAGCTGCACCAGCACGGCGTTGACGTTGCGGCTGCTGGTTTGCAGCGCCTGCACCGCGTCCAGCAGGCCGGGCACGCCGGGGCGGTTAAAGGCCGGGTTATTGGCGGTTCGGGTACGGTCGTTGACGATGGCGTCGTTGTCTTTCAAGAACTGCGCTTCCTGCGCGTCTTTCAGCGCAATGAACACCATCGGGTCGCCGCCCGAGGACACCATGCGCTGCGTCAGGCCGACCACGGTGTAGTCGTGGCGGCGGATGCGGATGCGCTGGCCTAGCGTAAAGCCGGCCTTGATGTCGGCCACGGCCTCATAGTGGCTGCGCGTGAGCTGGCGGCCTGCCACCAGGTAGCCCGGCGCACCGGGACCACCCTGCTCGATGCCGACCACCATGGCGCGCGTTTCGCCGCCATCGTCGTCGCTCACCTGCATCGTGAAATAGGTGACGTTGGCCGCCTGCGCCACGCCAGGCATGCCGCGCACGCTGCGCACCACATCGTCCTTGAGGCTCGACGATTCGGCATACGGCCCCTGCGTGTCCTTTTGCACCACCCACAGGTCGGTCCGGCTGTTGGTCAGCAGCGCCTGCGCGTCGTCAACCATGCCGCGGTAGACGCCGGCCATGGTCAGCGTCACGCCGATCAGCAGGCCCAGGCCCAGCCCGGTCAGCACGAACTTGCCCCAGCTGTGGGCAATGTCGCGCCCGGCCAGGCTGATCATGGGGTGGCTCCGGCCGGCGTTTTGACCAGCATATCGACCACCTGTATGCGGCTGCCGGCGCTCAGGGCTTTCTGGCTGTAGACCACCACCTCGTCGCCGGCCTTTAGCCCGTCCAGCACCTGCACCTGGCCGTCCAGGCTGTAGGCGCCCAGCTGCACCGGCGCAAAGATCGGTTTGCCGCCGTCCAGCCGCCACACGCCTGTCTGCCCCTGCTGGCGCTGGATGCTGGCGTTGGGCAGCAGCAGCGCGGTGGGGGTTTCGGGCAGTTGCAGCGTGACTTCGGCCAGTTCGCCAACGGAAGCCGGGGCGGCGCCGTCAAACGTCACCTGCGCAATGCGCTCTTCGGTCACGCTGTCGGCCAGCAGCTCCACCCGAGCGACCTGGCCGGCCAGCGGCGTGCGTGGCTGCGAGCGCAGCACAATGCGGGCTTTCAGGCCAGGCGCCAGCCCGGCGGAGCGGCCCTGGTCCACCCGCAGCCTGACCCACAGGCTGGCCGGGTCTATCAGCCGCAACACCGGCTGGCCGGCCACCACCGTGCTGCCTGCTTCAGCGTCGCGGCTGGTCACCACGCCATCGGCCGGGGCCAGCAGGCGCACGTTGCCGCGCTGCTGCGCCAACGCGGCCCGCTCGGCCCGTTGCCGGACAACGTCCTGGCCCGCGCCTGCCAGGTTGGCTTGCGCGGCCTGCAGCGCGGCGTCGGCCGAGGCCTTTTCCTGCAGGCGGGCTTCCAGCGCGCCCGCGCTGATGAAGTTTTGCGCGGCCAGATCCTGGTTGCGTCTGGCATTCACGGCGGCCAGCGCGCGCCGTGCCGTGGCGTCGGCCACTTGCGCCTGCGCGGCGGCCTGGGTGCTGGCCGTGCGCGCCAGTGCGGCGTCCAGCGCAGCCAGCCGCTGGTCCAGGTCCACCGGGTCCATTTCGGCCAGCAGCTGCCCGGCCTTGACCGTGTCGCCCACGTCCACCTTCACGCTCAGCACGCGGCCGGCGACCGTGGGGCCGATCATCCAGCTGCGCCGCGCTTCCACGGTGCCAATGCCGAAGATGGCCGGGCTCAGCCGTCCCTGCTGCACGGCGGCGATGGTGACGCGCGTGGGTGCCAGCGGCCCGGTGCGCAGCGCCACAAAGGCCAGCGCGCCCACCAGTGCCAGCGCCAGTGCGCCCAAGGCCAGGCGGCGGGTTAAAAACGGCTTGTGTTTCATGGGGTTTCTTTCAGGGTGAGTCCGCGCAGATAAAGGGTGAACACGCCGGGCGCCTGCGTGGCCATGGCGCTGACCTGGCCGCTGATCAGCGACTGCATCACCAGCCCCTGCACCGAGCCGATAAACAGCACAGCGGCCGCCGGCAGGTCGGTGCGTAGGGCCAGCAGCTGCTGCTGGTGTGCCCGCTGCAGCAGCGCCATTAACAAGGCGCGGTACTGCTGCATCAGGCTGCGCACGCGCGCCTTGAGCGGTGTATCTTCGGCATGCTGCAGCTCCTGAAAAATCACGCGGGGAACACCTGGGTAGGCCATGGCAAAGTCAACATGCGCGATGAACACGGCCTGCAGTGCAGCGAGCGGACTGGGCGCTGTGCTGGCGGCGGCATTGAGCCGCGCCATCAGCGTGTCGCTGGCCCAGTCGAGCGCCGCCAGCCAGACCGCTTCCTTGCTGGCAAAGTGCCGGAACACCGCCCCCTGCGTGATGCCCACGGCCTGCGCCAGGTCGCCGGTGGTGATACCGGCCGGGCTGCGCTGGGCGGCCAGCGCCAATGCAGCCTCCACCAGGCTGGCCTGGCGGACTTCGGTGGATTGTTTGGGGCGCTTGCCGGTTATGTCCATGACTTCGTAAGTAATAGAGTAATTACTTTCATTGTAAGGCCGGTCCAAGGCGGCGGTTGCCGCGCGGGGTGGCCTATTTCAACGAAGTTTGACCTGGCTTCAGCAAGGCCCAGTTGATGTAGTGTGTTTGATAGCCCGCGATTGACCCGAACCGAGGCGCCAGCGCCTTGATGGGCTGGCTTATTCAGGCCGTCCCTTCACGGCGGTCGCCCTTGCCATTTCGGCTTCCTCGTCAGTCTCCGGGGTCTCGCGCGGCTTGTCGCTGTGCGACACCAGGTAGCCATCGGCCACATAGCCCGGACCCTTCATCACCATCACGATCACGCAGCCAATCCCCAGCGTCAGCACCATGGTCCAGTGAAAAACGATCACGCCGCCGACCACATAGTCTGCCAATTGCAGCCAGCGCGCTTGCTGGGCGCCAGCCTCCGGTTCGGTCAGCAAGTGCACCACGCCCAAGCCCATCAGCGGCAGGGCGGTACCTGCAAGCAAGATCAGTGGAAGTTTTCGCCATAGCGTCCATTCCAGACCGGAGGCTTCGCGGCGGGTGGGGGAGAGTTTTTTCAGCCAGTTCATGGTGCTTGCTCAACGGTGAATTGCTGGAAATACGCGAAACCTGATTGTCCAGCCATCAGGCCACGCGGTCTTGATGGAGATCAATGGGCTGACGGGGCCCAATGCCTTTTGCCCAGGGCAAAAAACCAGGCAATCCTGGCGGGGTCGTTACAGGCCTTTACCGGTTTTTCAGGGGCGAGTTTTGTGGCCCAGCTTACGGTACACGGTGGCCCGGCTGATGCCCAGCGCGCGCGCTGCCTGCACCACGTTGCCGCGCGCATCTTCCACGGCTTTGCGAATCAGCGCGGCCTCGACATCCCTGAGCGGCCGCTGGCCGGTGGGCGCTGTCGATCCGCGCGTGCCGCTTTTGCCGGGCGTCAGTGGCAGTGCGGATAAGCGCAACCCTGTCCATAGCGGCACTTCCAGTGGCGGCGGCTGGTCCGGGGCGCCCTGCCGCGCGGCGTCAAACAGCATTTCAAACGGCATGGCAAACAGGTCGCTGCAATGCACCGCCGAGCGCGTCGCCACGTTCAGGTGCGGCACCATTTTCCGCGCCGTGGGGTTGGTGCCGGTGATGCAGCCGTCGGCGTCCACGCAGATCAGTCCATCCTCGTCGCCTCCCAGCGCGCTGCCCGGCCAGTTCAGCCGGATCAGCAGGCTGTGCGGGCAGTTCAGGGTGAGGGCGTTTTCAATGCTGCGCGCCGACTGCGTGACCAGGTGCTTGAGTTCGGGCCGCTCCAGCGCGTTGATGCCGGTCAGGTCCAGCATGCCCACGCAGCGGCCGTCCGGGCCAAACAGCGGTGCGCCAGCGCAGCTGTAAACCGACGTGGCATCAAAGAAGTGCTCGCCCCGGTGCAGCCAGACTGGCTGCAGTTCGGTCAGCGCCGCACCAATGGCGGTGGTGCCCACCTGCTGCTCCGACAGGTCGGTGCCCAGGCGCGTGATCAGTTCGGCGCGGCGGTCGTGGTGGTCTATCGGGCCGTCTACATCAACCACCACGCCGTGCTGGTTGGTGAGCAGGGCGAAATAGCGTGTGTCTGCAATGGCGCGGCCCAGTTTTTCCAGCACCGGCCGGGCCGCCCGCAGCAGCTGGCGGTGGTCGTCCAGCGTGCGCCGCAGTGCGGGGGCGGGCAGCATGTCGAAAGACGGCGCGTGGTCTGGCTGCAGGCCTTGCGCCAGGCAGCGACGCCATGAGCGCTCCAGCCAGCCTTCAAGCGCCAGCGCCGAGCCGCCCGGCGGCGGCTGTCCATACAAAACCGCCTGGCGCGCCTGGCCAATGCGGGTCAGTCGGTCGGGCTTGGCGGAGGCGGGATTGAAGGGGGACATGGAGGCCATGCTGCATTGTGGTTATTTCCGCCGATTCGCGTAGCGTCCGGGAAAATCCTGTACGGCTGAAATAATGACTAAAAGTGCTGCTAGTCCAATTTTAACGTGAACCTAATGCTGTTAAAAAAATAGCACTTTTAATGCCCGCCACGGTCAGCAGCAGCGAGCCGAGCACATGCAGCGCGGCGGTGCCCAGTGCCAGGCCATAGCGCGCCTGCATCAGCAAGCTCACGACTTCACCCGAAAACGAGGAAAAGGTGGTGAGTCCGCCCAGGAAGCCGGTCACCAGCAGCAGCCGCCAGACCGGATCAAGCTGGGGCATGGACTGAAAAATGGCGATGCATACCCCAATCAGGTAGCCGCCAATCAGGTTGGCCGCCAGGGTGCCCCACGGAATCACGCCGCCGGGCGTGAGCCACAGGCCCAGGCCCCAGCGGGACAGCGCGCCCACGCAGGCGCCCACACAAATCGCAACAACAGGCCACATCGGTTTAGTTTGCCATTTTTTGCGGCAGCCAGGTGACGATGCCGGGGAAGACGTAAATCAGTGCGACCGCCGCGCACATCAGCAGGAACATCGGCATCGTGACTCTGGCAATCCAGGTCAGCTGGCGGCCGGTCATGCCCTGCAGCACAAACAAATTGAACCCCACCGGCGGCGTGATTTGCGCCATCTCGACCACCAGCACCACAAAGATGCCGAACCAGATCGGGTCAATGCCGGCCGCCTGCACCGTGGGCATCAGCACGCCCATGGTCAGCACCACCATCGAGATGCCGTCCAGAAAGCAGCCCAGCAGGATGAAGAAAACCGACAGCGTCACGATCAGCTGCGCACGGCTCAGGCCCAGCGTGCCAATCCATTCGGCCAGGTGGCGCGGCAGGCCGATGTAGCCCATGGCCAGCGTGAGAAAGGCGGCGCCCGCCAGGATCAGCGCGATCATGCAGTACAGCCGGGTCGCGCCCATCAGTGCGTCGCGAAAGCTGATCCAGTTCATCGAGCCTTGCAGCGCGGACAACACCAGCGCGCCGAGTACGCCCAGGGCGGCGGCCTCGGTGGCCGTGGCCACGCCGGTGTAGATGGAGCCCAGCACCGCCGCGATCAGCGTGACCACCGGAATCAGGCTGCGCGAGGCGGCCAGTTTTTCGCGGAACGTGGTTTGGGCATCGGCGGCGGGCACTTGTTCGGGGTGGCGCAGCGCCCAGAACATGATGTAGCCCGAAAACAGCGCCGCCAGCAGCATGCCCGGAAAAACCCCGGCGATGAACAGCTTGGAGATCGACACCTCGGCGGCCACGCCGTAGACGATCATGATGATGGACGGCGGGATCAGCAGGCCCAGCGTGCTGGCGCCAGCCAGCGTGCCAATGACCATGTGCTCGGGGTAGCCGCGACGCGTCAGTTCGGGCAGCGTCATCTTGCCGATGGTGGCGCAGGTGGCGGCGCTGGAGCCCGACACGGCGGCAAAAATCGTGCAGCCGATCACGTTGGTGTGCAGCAGCCGCCCGGGCAGGGCCTGAACCCAGGGCGCCAGGCCCTTGAACATGTCCTGGCTCAGCCGGGTTCGAAACAAAATTTCACCCATCCAGACAAACAGCGGCAGGGCGGTCAGGGTCCAGCTGCTGGACGATCCCCAGACCGTGACGGCCATGGCATCGCCCGCCGCGCGCGAGGAAAACAGCGTGACCGCCATCCAGGCCACGCCGGTCAGCGTGAGGCCGACCCAGACACCGCTGCCCAGAATCAGCAGCAGGGCCGCCAGCAGGGCTGCGGTAATTGCAAGGTCGTTCATGAGAGGCCGCTTGAGGTGTGGGGGTGTAACGGTTTATTCGTTGCGCAGCGCTTCAGCGCTGCTGTGGGCGATGCGCTGGTCCCTGATTTCAAGCACCAGCTCATCCAGAAAGGCAATCGCCAGAATCACCGTGCCCAGCGCCATGGCGATCTGCGGAATCCACAGCGGCGTGGCGTCGCTGGCGGTGGAAATGTCGTGAAAGGTATGCGACTGCCAGGCCAGACGGCAGGAGTAATACGCAAACATCGCGGTCAGTACCGTGGCGAAAGCCAGCGCCCACAGTTCCAGCCCTTTTTTCCAGCGCCCGGTCAGCGCCGCCAGAATCAGGGTCACGCGGATATGCTCGCCGCGCTTGAGCGTGTGCGCCAGCGCCAGAAAGCCGCTGGCCGCCATCAGGTAACCGGCATAGGCGTCGGTGCCGGGCACATGAAAATGGAGCTGCCGGCTCAGGATGGACAGCAGCACCATGACCAGCAGGCCGACCAGAAAAAGCGCCGCCAGGGCAGCAGCGCCGTCGTACAGGGCGTCAAGCGCTTTTCGCATGCGCGGTGCTTCAGGACTTGTTGAACGCGTCGATCAGTGCCTTGCCTTCAGGGCCGGCTTTTTCAAGCCATTCCTTGAGCATCACGTCACCGACTTTTTTCATGTCGGCCTTGAGCTGGGCCGACGGCGGCACGATGCTCATGCCATTGGCCTTGAGCTTCTCAAGCGACTCGGTGTTGGTTTTTTTGGAGGCCGCCAGGCCGCGCACTTCAGCGTCAGCGGCGGCTTTCAGCACGACCTGCCGGGTGGCCGGGTCCAGCGCATCGAAAGCGGCCTTGTTCACGATCACCGCATTTTTAGGCAACCAGGCCTGGGTGTCATAAAAGTACTTGATGCTCTCGTAGGTCTTGGTGTCCATGCCGGTCGAGCCCGAGGACATGTAGGACTCAATCACGCCGGTGGCCATGGCTTGGGACAGTTCGGCGGCCTGTACGGTGACTGGCTGGGCGCCCACCAGCTCGGCAATGCGTGCCGTGGACGGGCTGTAGGCCCGCCATTTCACGCCCTTCAGGTCTGCGCCCGAGGTGATGGGTTTCTTGACATAAATGCCTTGCGGTGGCCAGGGCACCGAATACAGCAGCGCCATGCCTTGCTCGCCAAATTTTTTCTCCAGGAAAGGCTTTTGCGCCTTGTAGAGTTTCATCGACTGGTCGT
Organism: Polaromonas sp.; assembly: GCA_030650875.1. Taxonomy (GTDB): domain Bacteria; phylum Pseudomonadota; class Gammaproteobacteria; order Burkholderiales; family Burkholderiaceae_C; genus Polaromonas. Next base: position 10,332 of record JAUSDK010000201.1, on the reverse strand, counting down.
AGCTGTCGGCCAGGAAGGGCAGGCCGTCAGCGCCGAAAATCTGCCATTCGTTCTGGAAGTTGGCCAATAAAATCTCGCCCGCCTGGGCTTGCCCGCCCTGCACCGCGCGCTTGATTTCCGGCGCCTTGAACAGGGCGCCGTTGGCGTGCACCGTGATCTTCAGCTTGCCGCCGCTGCCCTTTTCCACGTCGGCCGCAAACTGCGCGAGGTTTTCGCTGTGGAAGTTGGTCGCGGGGTAGGCTGCTGGCAGGTCCCATTTGGTTTGGGCAAATGCGGTGGTGCCAAGGGTCAAGGCGGCAGCGGTCAGGACAAGTTTCAGTTTCATGGTGACTCCAGGTAACAGGTCAAAAAAACATTAACATCAGGGAGGTCATGGTAGACGCAATTCCCGCGCCAGCCTGACCTTGAATACCCTGCAGCGGCAGGCCGCGGTTCAGGTCATTCGGCTTACTGCGGGGCAGCTCCCGACAATTTTTGCCACGCCTTCACGGCGGCCAGCACCGTCGCCATTTGTACCGTGTGGGCGAAGCGAAAACGCTCGTCAGCCACGGTTTCATCGGGAAACTCCGTAATCAGTGTCACGGGCGGCCCGGGGCGCGTGGTTTCCGATTGGGTGCAGGCCGTGCCGTTGATCACCTCGAAAGGCAACTCGCGGGCGTGGCGTTCGTAGAGTGCCATCTGGCGGGCGTTGTACGCGGGCAGGCCATCGACCTGAAGCAGCGCCGCACTGACGCGCTCCAGCAGGGCGCGCCCCTGCGCCTGCCATCCCGGGTGATGGCGCAGGATCAGGAAAAATCCTTTCGGGATCGTCCACAGCTCGAATCCGCGCGGCACGTAGCCGCACAGCGGCCGCGTCCATTCATGGGCCGGGTAACCGTGCAGGTTGACGTGCAACTGGGCGCCCGACAGCGCCAGCGCCTGCTCGCGTGCCTCGCGCTCGTACAGCGGCGCCTGTTCACGGTATTCAATGTCATCGCCCAGTGCGCTGTACCGGGCGGCGTGGTGCATGTGGCGCGGCTGCTGTGCGCACAGCTCGCGGTGCAGGGCATAGCCATCGGGGTTTTCGAGCGCGATCAGGGCGAAATGGGCCTTGCCACTGGCCTTGAGCTGTTGCGCGGCACGCAGGGCGCCGACCACGCCAGAGGTTTCGTTGGCATGCTGGCCGCCGCTGATAAGGACGGCTGCGCCCGGTCCGGCGTGGTACAGGCCTTCGACGGCCCGGCCCTGGCGCGACAAGGTGCCAAAACGCTGGCCCCCCAGTCCATGCATCTCTGCGGCAATGCGCTCGGGGTGCGGCGCAGCACCGAGCCGGTCAAGCGCTTGCTCTGGCGCAGGACTTGCGCACGCGCGCAGGTCCTGCGCTGGCACGTCAAAGCGGCTCAGTGCCATGCGCAGGCGCGGCGCCGTGTTGCTGGCGCGCACGTCCGGCACGATCTGGCCCGGTTGCAATCGTCTGTCGCCGGTGGCGCGTCCGGACTGGCGCTGGAAGATTTCCAGCAGGGAAAAATAGATGTCTTCGTGCAGCGCCTCGCCGGTGCTCATGCATTCATGGTCGACCGGCAAGGCCTGTTCAAAACAGGGCAGATCCACGCGAATGTCGAGTCGCTCGAAGTAGGGCTCCTGTGCGGGCCAGGGCTGCTGCTGGACGGTTTGGACAATCTGCTCGAAAACCTGTTCGTAATCGGTTTTCTGGGCCGCGTCCATCTGGATCGGCAGGTCGGACGGGGTCCGGGTCCTGAGCCATCCGGTGGGTGAAAGCAAGGTTGCGTCCAGGTGGTCCACATGAACGCGGTTGGGAGCCCAAACGCTGGCTTCCAGGTGACGGCCGTCTTTTAGCGTGAGTGCCAGCCGGTAGTTCAGGTCATCGGTGCCGGGTTTAAATTCGAGCCTGCAGTCCGGCAGCAGCGCTGCCAGCGGATAGGCCTCCAGCAGGAAACGGCGCGGCGATGCGGCCGGATGCACCGGGTAGGTGACAGTGACGGCGGCCAGCGCGGCGCAGTCGACTTCTTCCAGAAAGTAGTGCAGCAGCGGCTTGTAGGCGCTGCGCAGCGTCGCCGTGACGCCGGCCGCCGCCAATTGCCGTTCGGCAGCGCGGCGCGCGGCCACGCCTTCGAACAGCCAGCCCTGGACATTCGTTCCGCGCCATTCCTTTTGTTCAAACTGGCTGACCCAGCTGTCCAGCGTGCGCGGCAGGGTCACATCGAGGAGGGGGCTGTCGGTCATCACAGTTTTCCGGTGGGGTCGATGCGGTCGCGCAGCCAGTCACCCAGCAGGTTCAGACCCAGCACGGTGAGCATGATGGCCACGCCGGGAAAGACGCTGACCCACCAGGCGGTCTGCATGTAGGTACGGCCATCGGCCAGCATGCCGCCCCAGCTGGGGATCAGCGGGTCGACGCCCAAGCCCAGAAAGGTCAGGCTGCTTTCCAGCAGGATGTTGTTGGCCACGTTCAGCGTCATCAAGATGATGACCGGCCCAATGATGTTGGGCAGGATGTGATGGCGGATCATGGCGAAATCACGCACGCCAAAGGCCCGCGCGGCCTGGACGAACTCGCGCTCGCGCACCGAAAGCACCATGCCGCGCACCAGCCGCGCGTATTGCACCCACTGCGAGACGATCATGAACAGGATGATGTTGCCCAGGCCCCCGCCCAAAATGGAAATGAAGGTGAGCGCCACCAGAATAAAGGGCAGCGCCAGCTGCACGTCCACGCAGCGCATCAGCAGCATGTCCCAAAAGCCCCGGTAATACCCGGCGATCAGCCCGACGGTGATGCCCAGCACCGAGGCGCCCAGCACCGACACAAAACCGACCATCAGGGAAATCCGGCCGCCCACCAGCACGCGCGCCAGTACGTCGCGACCCAGGGGGTCTGTGCCCAGCGGATGCGCCCACGCGGTAAAGGGCTGCGTCAGGCGGGCCGCCAGGTCCATCAGCGAGCCCCGGTCCGGAAAAATCCAGACCGACAGCAGCACCAGCGTCAGCATGGCACCGGTCAGCAGGGCGCCGAGGATGAATTCGAGCGAGCGCCACTGCATGGCGCGGACGGGAGCGGTGGCGGGAAGAGCGGTTTGCATGGAATTCATTTGTTGCGAATGCGGGGATCGACCAGTCCGTAAGCAATGTCAACCAGCAGGTTGACCGCCACAATGATCACTGCCAGCACGGTGACGGTGCCTTGCAGAACCGGGTAGTCTCGGTTGGCGATGGCATCAAAGGCCAGCGTTCCGAGTCCGGGCCAGTTGAAGACTTTTTCCACCACGACCAGTCCGCCAATCAGGTTGCCAAATTGCAGGCCGATGTAAGTAATCAGCGGAATGGCGCAATTGCGCAGCGCGTGTTTGTAGAGCACCACGCGCTCGTTCAGTCCTTTGCTGCGCGCCACCATGATGTATTGCGCCGACAGCGTTTCCAGCATGGCGGTGCGCACCAGCCGCACGTTGGTCGCTGACAAAATGATCGCCATGGTTAGCGCCGGCATCACCAGGCTGATGGCGCCATCCCAGCCCGAGGGCGGAAGGAGCGGGAACGTGATGGACAGCAACAGCACCAGCATGATGGCGAGCCAGAAGTTGGGAAACGACAGTCCGACCAGCGAGATGATGCGTATGAACTGGTCTATGCCCTTGCCTTTGTTCACGGCGGCCTTGATGCCCAGCGGCACCGATACCACAATGGACAGCAGCAGCGAGACAAACGCCAGCGCCAGTGTTGCGGGCAGCGCGTCGCCCATCAGCCGCGCCACTGGCGTGCCGCCCATGAAACTCAGCCCAAAGTCGCCCTGCACGGCGCCGCCCAGGAAGTCGCCGTACTGCACCAGAAAAGGCCGGTCCAGCCCCAGGCCGGTGCGGATATTCTGGAGGTCTTCTTCCGTCACGCTGCCAGCGCCCTGGCTCAGCATCAGCGCCGGGTCACCCGACAGGCGCACGGCATAAGAAACAAACAGGGTCACCACCAGCACGACGAAGATCGCCTGCAGCAGCCGCTTGATAAGAAATCCACTCATGGTGTTGGCAGTCTGTCAGAAGAAAGGAAGCGTCAGTCGACGGTGGCATCCACAAAACGGAAACGGCCGTCGGCGGGCAGCGCCAGGTTTTTGGCGCGCTTGTTCAGTCCGTAGGTGGTGTTCAGGCTGTAGAGCGGCATTTCCAATGCCTGGTCGGCCACGTAGCGGCTGATCTCCTGCAGCGTTGCCTTGCGCGCTACCTGGTCCCAGGTGTTGCGCTGGGTGTGCAGCAGGGCATTGAGCTTGGCATCGTCGTCAAACGGGTTCCAGCGCTGCTTGGTGTAGTACATCGCATAGGCGGTGTTGTCGTAGTCAAAGGTCCAGCCGCCCCACTGGTTTTGCCACATCTCGCCGGTCTTGCCGTTGGGGATGATGTCGTTGAGCAGCACGTTGGTTTCGTACGGTTTGAGCGACACCGTGATGCCCACGGCCTGCAGGTAACCGGCCACGGCCTGCGCCACTTCACGGAAGTTGCTGTCGGGGCCGCGGAAGTCGAGCTGGATCTGCGTGCCAGGCTTGACGCCGGCTTTTTGCAGCATGGTCTTGGCCAGCGCCGGGTTGAACGGCAGGGGCTTGAGGGCCGGGTCATTGCCAAACGACAGTACGCCCTGGAAGCTGGCGATGGGCTTGGCATGGCCCAGCAGGATGACCTTGATGATCGCGTCGCGGTCCACGGCCATGGTGAGCGCCTTGCGCACTTCGCGGTCCTTCATGATGCCGCGCTGCGTGTTGTAGCGCAATGCCAGCGCCACCGGGCCATCCATGCTGGCAACCGTGAGCTTGGCGTCTTTTTTCAGTGTCTCGATCATCGCCAGCGGAATCTGGTTGGCCACGTCAAGCCGGCCCGACTGCAACTCGGCCGCCTGGGTGGCGGGTTCGCTGATGAAGCGGTAAACCAGCTGGTCCAGCTTGGGCGCGCCGCCCCAGTAGGCGCCATTGCGCTCGAATGTCAGGCTGATCTTGGGTTTGTAGTCGCTGAACTTGAAGGGGCCGGTGCCGACCGGGTTCATGCCGAAGAACTGGCTGCCTTTTTCCTTGATGTACTTGGGCGGAACAATCATGGCGCCGTAACCGGACAGCTTGGTGAGCAGGACCGGGTCGGGACTTTTAAGTATGAAGTCGACCGTTGTCGGATTGACGACCACGACTTTTTCAATCGCGTTGTAGTTGGATTGCTGCGGGCCTTTCTTGCCCTCTTCGCCGAGCAGGCGGTCAAAGGTGAATTTGACAGCTTCGGCATCGAACGGCTCGCCGTTGTGGAACTTCACGTTCTGGCGCAGGGTAAAGCGCAGCTTGGTGTTCTTGTCCAGGAACTCCCATTTGGTGGCCAGGCCGGGCACCAGCTTCATGTCCGGCGTGCGCATGATCAGGCCGTCGAACACCTGGCTGCCGACAGCGCCCCAGGACACCAGGAAGGTGGCAATCGGGTCCCAGTTGCCCGGGTCCTGGTGCAGGGCCACGGTCAGCGTTCCGGCGGCGTGGGTGACGGGCGTCACCAGGCAGGTCAGCACCAGGCTGGTGGTGGCTAAAAAGGTGTTCAGCTTCATGGTTTTTCCTGAGTAGGTGAGAAAATGAAAAGGGATCAGAACGGGCCGGGCCTTTAAGCCATGGCGGCGGGCTGCGCCACCCGGTGGCCCGGGCCGACGTCAATGAGCTGCAGGATGGCCGGCTCATGGCCGACCTTGCGCACCGGGCTGGGGATTTCGCCCTGGATCAGGCGGGCGTCGATTTGCCGGCCCGGTTCGGCGACCGGCACGGCCGCCAGCAGCTTGCGCGTGTAGGCGTGCTGGGGGTTTTCAAAAATGTCCTGGCGCTGGCCGATTTCGACGATCTGCCCCAGGTACATCACCGCCACCCGGTGGCTGACTTTCTCGACCACGGCCATGTCGTGCGTGATGAACAGGTAAGACAAGCCGCGCTCGGCCTGCAAAGCCATCAGCAGGTCAATGATCTGCGCCTGGATTGATACGTCGAGCGCCGAAACGGATTCATCGGCGATTACCAGTTTCGGGTTGCAGGCCAGCGCGCGGGCAATGCAGACGCGCTGCCTCTGGCCGCCCGAAAATTCGTGCGGATAGCGGCTGGCGTGCTCGGGCTTCAGGCCGACGCATTCCAGCAATTCGGCCAGGCGCCGCTGTATTGCTTTCGGGTCGGTCAGCAAACGGTGGGTATAAATCGGCTCGGCAATGCTGAATCCGACCGTCTTGCGCGGATCAAGCGAGGCATACGGGTCCTGGAAGATGTACTGGATGTCTTGCCGCAACTGCCGCTTGGCCGAGGCACCCAGCGTGGCGATGTCCTGGGCATTGAAACGGATCGTGCCGCTGCTCGATTCCACCAACTGCTGCAGGGTCTTGCCGATGGTCGACTTGCCGCTGCCGGACTCGCCGACCAGCGCCAGCGTTTCGCCCGGGTAAATCTCAAAACTGACCTCTTCAACGGCGTGCACCCGGTGCGTGACGCGCCCCACCAGGTTGTGGGCCACGTCAAAGCGGGTGCTGAGTTTTTCGACCGATAGCAGGGGCGCGCGGTGGTCTACCGTGTCCTGGACCTGCTCGGTGCCGGTTTCGCGCAGCTCATCGCCTTCGAGCACGATCAGCGGCATGCGTTTGGGCAAGGCCTGGCCGCGCATGCTGCCCAGCCGGGGAACGGCGGCCAGCAGCGCGCGGGTGTAGGGGTGCTGCGGCGCATTGAAAACTTGCTCGACCGTGCCGTGCTCGACCTGGCGACCGCGCCACATCACGACCACGTCGTCGGCCATCTGCGCCACTACGCCCATGTCGTGGGTGATGAACATCACGGCGGTATTCAGGTCGCGTTGCAGCTCGCGGATGATGTTGAGAATCTGCGCCTGAATCGTGACGTCGAGCGCCGTGGTGGGCTCGTCGGCAATCAGCAGTGCGGGCTGGCAGGCCAGCGCCATGGCAATCATGGCGCGCTGGCGCATGCCGCCGGACAGCGCATGGGGGTAGGTGTCCAGCAGCCGTTCGGCGTCGGGCAGGCGCACCTTGTCGAGCAGCGCGCGGGCCTGCTCGCGCGCCTGCAGCGCGCTCAAGCCCTGGTGCAGGATCAGCGTTTCCGCAATCTGGTTGCCGATCGTGAACACCGGGTTCAGCGACGTCATCGGTTCCTGGAAGATCATGGCAATTTCATTGCCGCGAATGGTGCGCAGTGTGTCGTCGCTGGCTTGCGTCAGGTCCAGCATGCCGCTGCCCGGCGACTGGAACAAGACCTGGCCGGCCACGATTTTTCCGCCCGAGTAATCGGTCAGCCGCATGATGGCCTGCGAGGTCACGGACTTGCCCGAACCGGATTCGCCGACGATGGCCAGCGTGCGTCCGGCCGTGACATCGAAGCTCAGTCCGTCTACCGCGCGAAAGCGTCCGCCTGGCACCTCGAATTCAACGGCGAGGGAGCGAACGGACAGCAGGGGCGGTGTGGGAAGGGACGGATCGTTCTGGCTCATGGGGCGGTGGGTAAATGCATGGCGGTGACATAGGCGGCATCTAAAACGCCGGTTAAGGTGCAAATTCGACAATCAAATGTAAATCGCATTCATGCAGTCTTGCTCGGTATTTTCCCTAAACGTCAACAAATTGTTGATGAATTGAGATTTAACTGCCTACAATTTGTTCACGCAATAAAGATGCCAACCTGGAGTTTGTTCATGGCAAAGAAATCCGTCGCCCCTGTGCCTGCTGGTGTTTCGCCTGCTGCGCCGTCCATCGTTTCGTCGGCCCACCTGGTGTCGCCCCGAAGCGCGGAAATGAGCGAGTTCGAGTTTGGCCTGATCGTGGCGGGCAACGCCTTTCACCGCTGGGTGGTGCACTGCATGAGTGCGGCGGGCCTGAAGGACTTGATGCCGCTGGACGTGCTGGTGCTGCACCATGTCACGCACCGTGCCCGCAACAAGCGGCTGGCCGACATTTGCTTCATCATGAATGTCGAAGACACGCACCTGATCAACTATTCGCTCAAAAAACTGCAGAACCTGGGCGTGGTCGTGTCGAGCAAGAGCGGCAAGGATGTGACTTACGCGTGCACCGACATGGGGCTGGACTACGTGAACCGCTACCGCGAGATCCGCGAGTCCTGCCTGATCAACGCCCTGAATGCCGACGACGCACTGAACCGCGACATTGGCGAACTGGCGCGTTTACTGCGACTGCTTTCGGGCATTTACGACCAGGCTGCACGTTCGGCGGCCAGCCTTTAACGCTTCCAATATTTCAGGAATCTCATGGAAAAAAATGGCACCAAACGCTGGCAGTTCTGGATCGACCGGGGCGGCACCTTCACCGACGTGGTGGGCAAGCGGCCTGATGGCACGCTGGTCACGCACAAACTGCTGAGCGAAAACCCCGAGCAATACCGCGATGCGGCTGTGGCCGGCATTCGCCATTTGCTCGGCCTCAAAGCCGGCGAGCCGGTCAGTGCCGACGTGGTCGACTGCGTCAAGATGGGCACCACCGTGGCCACCAACGCGTTGCTGGAGCGCAAGGGCGAGCCCACACTGCTGGTGACCACGCGCGGCTTTCGGGATGCGCTGCGCATTGCTTACCAGAACCGCCCCCGGCTGTTCGACCGCCGCATCGTACTGCCCGAGCTGCTTTACAGCGCCGTGGTCGAAGCCGACGAGCGCATGGGCGCGCAGGGCGAGTTGCTGCAGCCGCTTGATGAGGCGTTGTTGAAACAGGAGCTGCTTGCCCAATACGAGAAAGGGCTGCGCAGCGTGGCGATCGTGTTCATGCACGGCTACCGCTTCACCGACCATGAAAAGGCGGCCAGTCGCATTGCCAGGCAAGTGGGCTTTACCCAGATCAGCACCTCGCATGAAACCAGCCCGATGATGAAGTTCGTCAGCCGGGGCGACACCACCGTGGTCGATGCCTATTTGTCGCCCATCCTGCGCCGTTATGTCGAGCAGGTCGCCGGCGAGATGCCGGGCGTCAAGCTGTTTTTCATGCAGTCCTCGGGCGGGCTGACCGATGCCCATGTGTTCCAGGGCAAGGACGCGATCTTGAGCGGACCGGCTGGCGGCATTGTCGGCATGGCGCGCACGGCAGCGATTGCGGGCATTGAAAAAGTGATTGGGTTCGACATGGGCGGTACCTCCACCGATGTGTCGCATTACGCCGGCGAGTTCGAGCGCGAGTTTGAAACCCAGGTGGCCGGCGTGCGCATGCGCGCGCCCATGATGAGCATCCACACCGTGGCGGCCGGTGGCGGTTCGGTGCTCGCGTTTGACGGCGCGCGGTTTCGCGTCGGGCCTGAGAGCGCCGGCGCCAACCCCGGCCCGGCCAGCTACCGGCGCGGCGGGCCGCTGGCCGTGACCGACGCCAACGTGATGGTCGGCAAGGTGCAGCCGCGCTACTTTCCCAAGGTGTTCGGCCCGCATGCCGACGAGGCGCTGAGCGTTGATGCGGTGAAGACCCAATTTGACGCGCTGGCCGTGCAGACCGGCCGCAGCGCCGAGGAAGTGGCCGAGGGCTTTATCGACATTGCAGTGCAGCAGATGGCCAATGCCATCAAGAAAATATCGGTGGCGCGCGGCTATGACGTGACGCGCTACACGCTGCAGTGTTTTGGCGGCGCGGGCGGCCAGCATGCCTGCCTGGTGGCCGATGCGCTGGGCATGACGCGGGTGTTCGTCCATCCGCTGGCCGGTGTGCTGAGCGCCTACGGCATGGGGCTGGCCGACCAGAACGTGATTCGCGAGCAGGCCGTGGAACGCAAGTTGTCGGAATCCGCGCTGCCGGAAATTGCCTCCGCGCTCAAGGCGCTGACTGCCACCGCCGAGGCCGAACTGCAGCGCCAGCAGGTCAGCCTGGGGCCCATCATCACGCATCAGCGCGTGCATGTGCGCTACGAGGGCAGCGACGCCGCGCTGATCGTGCCGTTTGGCACGCTCGACCAGATTCAAACCGGTTTTGAAGCTGCCTACCGCCAGCGTTTTGCCTTCCTGATGCAGGGCAAGGGCCTGGTGGTGGAGGCTGTGTCGGTCGAGGCGGTGGTGGCCGGCGACGCGCCTGTCGAGCCGCGCCACCCTACCCACGCGCCGCGCGACGTACCGCGTCGCGAAACCGTGCGCATGTATTCGGGCGGTCAGTGGCACGATGCGGCGCTGGTGGTGCGGGAAGACCTGCGGCCCGGCGACATCATCAGCGGTCCGGCCATCATTGCCGAGAAAAACGCGACCACCGTGGTCGAGCCTGGCTGGGAGGCTGCGCTGACGGCGCTGGACCACCTGGTGCTGGACCGGCGGGCCGAGCGCGCCATCCAGTTTGCGGCGGGCACCACCGTGGATCCGGTGCTGCTGGAGG
>JAUSDK010000170.1 GCA_030650875.1 Polaromonas sp. | reverse complement strand
AGCCAGTCGTTGCGCATGCGGTCTTCCTGGTAACTGCCGACGTAGCGGGCCATGAAGCCCTGCACTTCCTGGGGGCTGGCTTCGTTCAGCCTGGCCTTGAGTTCCCAGTAGGCGGCCCAGGGTTCGAGGGCGTGGCCTTTGGCCTGGGGCAGCAATTGCGCCAGCCGGTTTTTATCGCCGCGCTTGAAAGCATTGTTCATCTCCAGAATCAGGCTGTCGCCGGCTGATGTATTCTGAGCTGCTGCAGGCGCCACCAGGACGCTGCAAAGTGCCGCGCAGAGCGTGGCACTGAATAGAAATTTATGTAGCATTGGGACATTATGGACAAATTAAGTACCCGTAAAGCGCTTATTGAATCGCGCCTGAACATGCCCGACCGGCAGGAACGGTCTGATTTTCTGCAGCGCGTCATGCGCATCTGGCTGTTTGACCGTCCTGACGTGGTGATTGGCGCCTATTGGCCCATCAAGGGCGAGTTTGACCCGCTGCCCGCGCTGTACCGCTGGCAGGAAGACGCGATTTTGAGTCAGGAACTGCAGGAAAACCCGGCCGTGCTGACCGAAGGCCGGGCGCAACTGGCGACAGAAAGCATCGCCGGCCGCTCGCCGCGCAAGATCGGCCTGCCGGTGGTCAACAAGCTGCACAAGACCCTGACCTTTCATGCCTGGTATCCCGGCTGCCCGATGGAGGAAGACGCCTACGGCATTCCCAAGCCCAAGGGCACCGAGGAGATCGTGCCGACGCTGCTGTTTGTGCCCTGCGTGGGCTACGGGCCGGGCGGCTTCCGCCTCGGTTACGGCGGCGGCTTTTACGACCGCACGCTGGCCACGCTGCAGCCGCGCCCGGTGACGGTGGGCCTGGGCTTTAGCCAGGGCTGGCTGCCCGACCTGGAGCCCGAGTCGCATGACATTGCGCTCGATGCGCTGCTCAATGACAACGGTGTGGCCTGGCCCGTCTGAAAAGCGCGCCAGACCTGCGGTCCATGGGCATGCGCCGCAGGGTTCAGTTATCCCAGTCGACGCCTGGCAGCAACGCCACGAAGGCGTCGACGGCGACCTGGCCGTCCAGCCGTTCAAGCCTTTCAAGCTGGGCCAGCGCCTCGTCGCTGTCCGACGAGGTGTAGCCCAGGCTGAAACGCCCGAATCGCCGTTTAGCCAGGGGGCCGTGGTGCAGGACTTCCACATTGACATGGCGCGCATCACGGCGAATGCGCTCCAGCAGCGCCATCACGCCGCTCTGGTCACCCTCCAGTTGCTGGCAAAAACGCATGCCATCAAAGATCAGCAGGCCCGTGATCTCCTTCTCATGGTTGGCCGGTCGTGCCTTGCGCGCAATGGCCGCCACCACGCTGAGGGGCGCATCGGGCGCCAGCGTGCTGACATAAAGCACTTCGTACAATCGGCTGGTTGTGTTCATCATTGCGGGCAAATATAGTGGGCGGTCGCGTGCCGGACAATGTGAAAAGACACAGTGTGGCGCGCCTGAAACTTTCCATTTATGAATAACCCTGTTGCTTCGCCCGAAACCTGCCCGCCGCGCTGCGCAGGCTGCCGCTTGCGCCAGACGAAGGCTTTCACGGCGGTCAAACCGGACGAGCTGGACTTCATTGAAGCCTTTCGCAGCGGCACGGCATCGGTGCCTGCGGGCGGCACCATCATTTACGAGCAAAAATCCAGCGGCAAACTCTTCACGCTGTATTCGGGCTGGGCTTTTCGCTACAAGTCCCTGACCGATGGCCGCCGGCAAATATTGAACTTTTTGCTGCCGGGCGACCTGATCGGCCTGCAGCAGGAGTTCTCGGACAGCGCAATACACGGCATCGAGGCCGTGACCGATGTGGCCTTGTGCGTGTTCCCGCGCGACGGCCTCTGGAAACTGTTTCAGGCCTATCCCGGTCTGGGTTATGACATCACCTGGATTTCGGCGCGCGCAGAAGGCATGGTCGATGACAACCTGCTGACCGCCGGCCGTCGCAACGCCACCGAGCGCGTGGCCGTGCTGCTGATGCACCTGTACCGCAGGATGGAGCGCATTGGCCTGGCAGAGGGCGGGGCCATCGACTTTCCCCTCAATCAGCAGCACATTGCCGATGCGCTGGGCCTGTCGTTGGTGCACACCAA